>NZ_JARWBG010000003.1:0-337641 GCF_029846775.1 Streptomyces chengmaiensis | reverse complement strand
CCTGAAGAAGCGCGGCGAGGGCTGCAAGCACGTCCAGGCCGTCATTGCTCTGGCCCGCCGGCGGGCGAGTGTGTTGTGGGCCCTGCTGCGTGACGGACGGGTCTTCACCTCCGCCCCGCCAGTCACGCAAGCGGCTTGACTTCGTCATTGAGACTCCTGGGTTCTGACGGTGGGGGGGCGGAACCGGCGCGCCACATCAAATCAGCCACAGTTACCTCCTGGTAATGCTCAGGAGGCGACTTTCTTTCCTGCGTCGCACGATCACCCCAACTCCTCGCCCCGCGCCCGCTCAGCGCATACTGGAAGACGCATAAGGAACGAAGTGGCACGGGGAGCAGACCGCATGAGCAGCGCAGCAACCGACCCCGCGCCGCCCCCGCCCGGCGGGGTGCTGTGGACGCTGGCCGGTGACGTGCGGGCGCTGCTGATGCTGCCCGCCGCCCTCACGATGCAGGTGGCCCACCCCGCCGTGGGCGCCGGAGTCGACGAGCACTCGGTCTTCCGCACCGACCCATGGGGCCGCGGCGAGCGCTCGCTGCGCTCCGTCCAACTGTGGGTGTACGGAGGCCGCGACGCCGCCGCCGAGGGCCGCAGACTCCGTGAGCTGCACAAGACCATCCAGGGCGTCGACGCACACGGCCGCCGCTACCACGCGCTCGACCCCGCCTACTACGCCTGGGTCCACGCCACCGGCTTCCCCGTCTACCGGCACGCGGCCCGCTATCTGGTGCGGCCGCTCACACAGGCGCAGGAGCGCGCCCTGTACGCGGAGTGGCTCCAGGTCGGGCGCATCCTGGGTCTCAGGGACCGGGACATGCCGCAGACCCCGGAGGAGTTCTGGCCGTACTACCGCACCGTCCTCGCCGAAGAGATCGAGGCCACCGCCGTCGTACGCGAACTCGTCGCCCTCGACGCGCCCGTGCCGCCGCCCGACCGCGGCCCGCTCGTGCTGCGGCTGGCGCTGCGGGCGCTCTGGCCGCTCCTGCTGCCGCGCATCCTGCGCCTCCGCCGCTTCATGACCATCGGGCTGATGCCGCCCGAGGCCCGTGCGGCGATCGGCCTCGAATGGAGCGACCGGCAGGAGCGGGCGCTGCGCCGCTTCGGCCGGGTGGTACGGGCCGTGGTGCCGGTCCTTCCCGAGCGTCTGCGCTATCTGCCGCTCGCCCGGCGCGCCCGGCAGAAGGCGCGGCGCGACGGCACGCTCCCGCGGAAGGCCCTCGCACGGCAGGAGCTCAGGCGGAGGCCCGCACGACGAGCGTCGTCGGCGTGATGACCGACGCGGGACTGCCGGTCCGCGACCCGTTCGCGCCGTGGTCGTCGAGTACGCGCATCAGCAGCCGCACCATCAGTCTCCCCATGCCCTCGATGTCCTGACGCACCGTCGTCAGCGGGGGATCGACGGCCTCGACGACCGTGCGCATGTCGTCGAAACCCACCAGCGCCACATCCTGCGGCACCCTCCGGCCGCTCTCGCGCAGCACCCGCAGGGCGCCGGAGGCCATCAGGTCGTTGCCGGCGAACACCGCGTCCACATCGGGCCGGTGCTCGAGCAGCTCCGCCATGGCGCGCGCGCCGCTCTCCGCCGTGAAGTCCCCCTGGCGGATCAGCTCCGGGTCGGCGTCCAGCAGCACATCGTGGTATCCGGCGATCCGGTCGAGTGCGGAGGTCTGGTCGCGCGGCCCGGCGATATGCGCGATCCGGGTGCGGCCGAGGGAGACCAGACGGCGCACCGCCTCACGTGCCCCGCCGCGGTTGTCGGCGTCGACATAGGGGACCCTCGGCTCGCCGTCCCCGCCCGGGAGGAAGGGCCGCCCTCCGAACACGGCGGGCACCCGCGCCCGGCGGATGACGGACGGCAGTTCGTCGTCGTGGTGGAGCGAGAACGCGAGCGCGCCGTCGACATGGCCGCCGCCGAGATAGCGGGCGATGCGGCCGTGGTCGCCCGGCCCCTCCACCCACAGCAGCACCAGCTGTGCGTCATAGGCGATCAGTTCCCTGCTGATGCCGCGGACCTGCTGCTCGAAGAACGGGTCCGAGAAGACCCGGAACTCCGGCTCGGCGATGATCACGGCGATGGCGCCGTTGCGCCGGGTCACCAGGGTGCGGGCCGCATGGTTGGGCACATACCCCAGCTCCTCCACCGCCCGCCGCACCTTGTCCACGAGCGGGGGACGCACGCCCGCACCGCCGTTGACGACCCGGGAGGCGGTGGCGCGGGATACTCCGGCGCGGGCCGCGACGGCTTCGAGCGTGGGACGCGAACCAGCGGTCTGCTCCGGCAAAACGGCGCTCCTCATCTGCTCACAGCCTGCTCAGCGGCACCCTGCCCAGGGTATCGGCGCCGGTCGGATCATGGGAGCGCTCTCTCGGCCGAGGTGCGGCCCACGGCCGTGGGCGTGCGCCCGGCCGGAGTCGGCCCGCGGCGGTGAGCACGCTCCCTGCGGGTGTGCGCACCCCGGAGCGGTGCGTGCTCCCAGCCCGCGCCACCCCGCAGCCGCTCCCGTCACCCCGGTGGCCGAACGGCGCCCTGTCGCACAGCAGCCGCCAGGAGTACCGTCCCCGCTCGTGCCGAGGCGCGCGTCCCCGCACCCGCGACACGCGGCCGGCCCGTGCACTCACGTCGTCGCGCACCCTGTCGCTATCCGGGAGGCAGCAGCAGATGTTCGCCCGCGTCCGGCTCCGTACCCTCGCGCTGACCGCGGCGGCCGCCGCCCTTGCGGCGCCACTGGTCACCGCTCCCGCACAGGCCGCACACCCGACGCCCCGCACGGGCTTCGAGACCAGCGGGGGAGCGCGCTGGACCGGCGAGGCGGAGGAGCGCGACTTCCTCACAGCGGTCGACCACGGCGCACCCGGCCCCGGAGACCGGGTCTCGGTCCGCAGGATCGGCACGACCGGGCAGGGCCGCCCGCTCCGGCTCGTGCGGGTCGGGGCCCGGCACGCCCCGGCCACCGTGCTGCTGGTGTGCAGCCAGCACGGCGACGAACCGGCCGGCCGCGACGCCTGTCTGAGCGCCGTCCGGGATCTGGCGTACGCGCGCGACGGGGAGACCCGCCGCTTCCTGGACCGTACGCGCGTCCTGGTCGTCCCGACCGCCAACCCCGACGGGCGGGCGGCCGGCACCCGCGGCAACGCGGACGGCGTGGACGTCAACCGCGACCACATCGCGCTGCGCACCGCCGAAGGCCGCGCGCTGGCCGAAGTCCTGCGCGACGAACGCCCCGACATCGTCTACGACCTGCACGAGTACGGGGCCACGCCGCCGTACTACGACAAGGACCTGTTCGACCTGTGGCCGCGCAATCCCAACACGGACGCCGGGATCCACCGGGAGGCGCAACTCCTGTCCGGCCGCTACGTACGGCCCTCCGCGCACCGCCACGGCTTCACTTCGGGCACCTACGGCATCTGGACCGATCCGGTCACCGGCGAACCGGTCAGGCAGACCGCGGGCGACGGCCAGGAACGCATCCTCCGCAACGCCTCGGGCGTCAAGAACGCCGTGGGACTGCTCATCGAGAGCCGGGTCGACCCCCTCACGGAAGGGGAGCAGAACGACCCGGCGGCCAACAAGCGGCGTCGCGTGGCAAGTCAGCGCGCCGCCCTGGACGGGCTCCTCGACTACGCCGGCGAACGCCGCGTCCGCATCGAGGCCACGACGGCGGCCGCCCGGTTGTCCGGCCTGCTGGACCGCGGCCCGGTGTATTTCGGCGGCGCGGACAACGACCCGCCCGACCAGGACGAGACACTCCGGAACCCGCCCTGCGGCTACCGGCTGAGCGCCGGGCAGTACGCCGACGTCCACGACGAACTCGCCCTGCACGGGGTCGTCTCCCGCCCGGAACCGGCGGGCGGCGCGACGGTGCCCCTGCGGCAGTCCCAGCGCGAACTCGTGTCTCTGCTGCTCGACGCCCGCGCCCCGTACCACCTGACGGAAGGCGAGCCGCGTACCCGCTGCTGACGTCTGCGGACGTCCGGCCCGCCGAGATTCGACCGTAGCGCCGAGCCCTCCCGGCAGGATATGAACGAGAGGGCCCGGTGCGGCTCAGCCCGTGGCCCACGCCACGTACGCGTCCGGGCGGATCAGGAGCGATGTACGGCGGGTGGGGTCGGTCCAGGTCGCATCGGTGGCGGCGCCCGCCAGGGCCGGGGGTATGGAAGGGGTGCCGCCCTGGGGGGTGACGAGCACCGGGGCGCCCCTGCGGAGGAGTTCGTACAGGCGGCCTTCCCTCAGGGACAGATCGGGGGCGCGCCTGCCGGTGAGCGGGTGGCTGCCGCGAGGGGCCGGGTATCGGACGCCGATGCCGGTGACCATCCCGGCGGCCTTGCGCCGGACGGGGGTGACCGCCCCCATGACGCCGCCCGCCGCCGCGCGGACGGCGCGCTGCAGCCGGGTGTGGGCCATCGCCAGGCGGACGATGCCGCCGCTGCTGCGGAGCACCATCCTGCCGACCGGGTGGCGTTCCGCGTGGTAGCTGTCGAGCAGGGCCTCCGGGTCGGGGGCCTCGCCGCGGAGGACGGCGGCCAGCTTCCAGGAGAGGTTCGCGGCGTCCTGGATGCCGGTGTTCATGCCCTGGCCGCCCGCCGGCGAGTGGACGTGCGCCGCGTCACCGGCCAGGAAGACGCGGCCGGTGCGGTACGCCGGGACCTGGCGCTCGTCGCTGTGGAAGCGGGACATCCAGCGGGCGTCGTGCATCCCGTAGTCGGTGCCGAGGGAACGCCGGACGATCTCCCGCACCTCGTCCAGGCCGACCTGCTCGCTGTCGGGGGCCTGCCGGTCACGGGCCCAGCCCATCACCCGGTGCCAGCCGTCACCGAACGGCGCCACGAACGCGAATGCCCCGTCGGCGCCGTTCACCGCGATCGGGCCTTTCGGCTCCGCGTCGAGGCGTACGTCGGCCAGGACCATCGAGCGGATCACCGCATGCCCGGGGAACGGCAGTCCGAGCAGATCCCGCACTGTGCTCCGGACACCGTCCGCGCCCACCAGCCAGCGTGCCCTCAGCGAGGTCGCCGGGCCTCCGTCGGCGGGGGCCAGCTCGGCGGTGACGCCCTCCGCGTCCTGGCCCAGGTCGCGGAGCACCGTGCCGTACCGGAGCTCGGCCCCGGCGTCCCGCGCGCGCCGCTGGAGCAGCCGCTCGACCTCGTACTGGGGCGTGATCAGCATGAACGGGAAGCGCGACCGCAGCCCGGAGACGTCCAGCGAGAACTGCCCAAAGAAGCGAATCTCCGTCACCGGTGACCCCTTCTCCACCAACTCGTCCGCCAGTCCCCGGGCGTCGAGCTGCTCCAGCGTCCGTGCGTGGACGCCGAAGGCCCGGGTCAGATTGGCGATCTCGGGTGCGCGCCGCTCCACCAGTGTGACCTTCAGCCCCGCTGCCGCCAGGTCGCCCGCCAGCAGCAGGCCGGTCGGCCCAGCTCCCACGACGATCACATCGGTCCGGGTCTCCGCCCGCGTGTCCGTCCGTCCGGTCATGTCGCCCTCCCCAGGGGTGTCCCGTGGACATCAACACTTGTTGGCCAACATGTGTTGGTCAACGCTTGTTGGCAAGTCTGGACCCGTCGGGACTGGCCTGTCAACACCCGTTGGCCTACATTCGTTGGCATGACGACGGAAACAGGTCCCCGGCGCTCGGACGCCACCCGCGCCGCGATCCTCGAAGCGGCCCGTGTGCGCTTCGCCGAAGACGGCTATGAACGCGCCACCATCCGCGCGATCGCCCGCGACGCGGACATCGACCCCTCGATGGTGATGCGCTACTTCGGCAACAAGGAGCGGCTCTTCGCCGCCGCTTCCGAGATCGACCTGCGCCTCCCTTCGGCTGGCGCGCTGCCGACCCGGCACATCGGGGCCGTCCTCGTCGGCCACTTCCTCGACCGCTGGGAGGCTGACGACGTGCTGAACGCGGTCCTCCGCGGCGGGGTCACTCATCCGGCCGGCGCGGAGCGCATCCACGCGATCTTCAAGGAGCAGATAGGCCCCGTCGTCGCCGGCGTCTGCCCCGACCCGGCCGAGGCGCCCACCCGCGCCGCGCTCGCAGCCTCGCAGATCCTGGGCATGGCCCTGGCCCGCTACGTGCTGAAGCTGCCGCCCGCCGTGGACCTCACGCGCGACGAGGTGATCGCGTGGCTCGCCCCCACCATTCAGCGGTACCTGACAGCCGAGCGACCTCATATCGAGGGGGCCTGACTGCCTGACTGCCTGACGGCCTGACCGCCTGACGGCCTGACGGCCTGACGGCCTGACGGCATGACGGCCCGGTCGCCGAGGGGCTTTCGGCTGCTGGGCGCACCCCTCCCGGCGCGGGCCCCGGAAGCCTTCGCGGCGGCCCGTCGGCCCCCACCGCGGACGGCGTCTTGGCCGCCCGGGTCATGACATGACGCGCCGACGCCCGCACCCGTAGGATCGGCGCCCTGATGACTGCCACCCTCGTCGCCAAGGATCTCGCCGCGGGCCACGGCGAACGCTCGCTGTTCACCGCTCTCGACCTCGTCGTCGCGCCCGGAGACGTCGTCGGACTCGTCGGCGTCAACGGCGCGGGGAAGTCCACGCTGCTGCGGCTGCTCGCCGGGCTCGACGCGCCGGAACAGGGCGAGGTGCGGCTCTCGCCGCCCACCGCCGCCGTGGGACATCTGCCGCAGGAGCCCGAGCGGCGGCCGGGGGAGACGGTCCGGCAGTTCCTGGCCCGCCGAACCGGCGTGGCCGCGGCCCAGACGGCGATGGACGATGCCGCACAGGGGCTGGTGGCGGGTGCGCCCGGCGCGGACGACGCGTACGCCGCCGCCCTGGAGCGCTGGCTCCACCTCGGCGGCGCGGACCTCGACGAACGTGCCGAGGAGGTCGCCGGCTCGCTCGGTCTGACGATCGGCCTCGACCTGCCCATGACCGCGCTCTCCGGCGGCCAGGCGGCACGTGCCTCGCTCGCCTCGCTGCTGCTCTCCCGCTATGACGTCTTCCTCCTCGACGAACCCACCAACGACCTCGACCTGGACGGACTTCAGCGGCTGGAGTCCTTCGTCACCGGTCTGCGAGCGGGCGCCGTCGTCGTCAGCCACGACCGCGAGTTCCTCACCCGCACCGTGACCAAGGTCCTCGAACTGGACCTCGCCCAGCGGCAGATCACCCTCTACGGCGGCGGCTACACGTCCTACCTGGAAGAACGCAGGACCGCGCGTCGGCACGCCCGCGACGAGTACGAGGAGTACGCGGACAGGAAGGCCGCCCTGGAAACCCGGGCGCGCACACAGCGCGCATGGATGGACAAAGGCGTCAAGAACGCCCGGCGCAAGGCCGCCGACAGCGACAAGATCGGCCGGAAGTTCCGCAGCGAGGCGAGCGAGAAGCAGGCGGCCAAGGCCCGCCAGACCCAGCGGATGATCGAACGCCTGGAGGTCGTCGAAGAGCCGCGCAAGGAGTGGGAGCTGCGAATGGAGATCGCCGCGGCGCCCCGCTCGGGCGCGGTGGCCGCGACACTGCGCGCCGCCGAAGTGCGGCGCGGGGACTTCCGCCTCGGACCCGTCTCACTTCAGATCGACTGGGCCGACCGGGTCGCCGTCACCGGCCCCAACGGGTCCGGCAAATCCACCCTGCTGGCCGCGCTCCTCGGCCGGCTCCCGCTGGACGCGGGGCATGCCGCGCTGGGATCGGGCGTCGTGGTCGGCGAGATCGACCAGGCCCGCGCGCTCTTCCAAGCAGCCGACACACTGCTCGACGCGTTCTGCGCGGCCGCGCCCGGAACCGAACCGGCCGATGTCCGCACCCTGCTGGCCAAATTCGGCCTCGGCGCCCGCCATGTCCTGCGCCCGGCGACCACCCTCTCCCCGGGTGAGCGGACCCGCGCCGCCCTGGCGCTGCTCCAGGGCCGCGGGGTCAACCTCCTCGTCCTCGACGAGCCGACCAACCACCTCGACCTGCCGGCGATCGAGCAGCTGGAGTCCGCGCTCGACTCATACGCGGGGACGCTGCTGCTGGTCACGCATGACCGGCGGATGCTGGACGCGGTGCGGGTGACGCGGCGGGTCGAGGTGACGGAGGGCAGGGTCCTCGAGCACTGAGGTGCTGCGTTTTCCCCACCCCGCCCCTTCCCGCCCCTTCCCGTTAACCGGGGGCAAGCCCCCAGACCCCCCGCACGGCCTTCGGCCGTGTCCTCAACCGCCGGACGGGCTTGAAAATCAAGCCCCGCCTGGGGGTACCTCCGTGGGGGCACCCCCGGACGGAGTCTGGGGGAGGTAGCCGGGGGAGATCCAGTCGCGGGGGTCCGGGGCTCCGCCCCCGTACGGGGTCCGGGGGCGGAGCCCCGAAAACGGAGCCCGGGGCTTCGCCCCAGGCCCGCCGCAGGCGGCGAGGCGGCCTCAGCGCCGCCCGCGCCCCCGCCCCCCGTCGAGCAGCCCCGCCTTGCGCAGTGCGTCGGCCATGGCGCTGTTCGCGGGGGCGGGACCCGGCCGGCCCCCGCTCGCGCCCCCGCCTCCGGAGCGGGAGCCGCCGCGGCGGTCGCGGTCGCGGCCTCCGCCGCCCTGCCGCTGCTTCGGCGGACGGCTGCCGCCCGCCGCCGCTGCCTCGTCGTCGAGCCGCAGCGTCAGCGAGATCCGCTTGCGCGGGATGTCGACGTCCAGGACCTTCACCTTGACCACATCGCCGGGCTTGACCACGTCCCGCGGGTCCTTCACAAACGTCTTGGACATCGCGGAGACATGGACCAGCCCGTCCTGGTGCACACCGACGTCCACGAACGCGCCAAAGGCCGCGACGTTCGTCACCACGCCCTCCAGGACCATCCCCGGCGCCAGGTCGCCGATCTTCTCCACGCCCTCCTTGAAGGAGGCCGTCCTGAAGGCCGGGCGCGGGTCGCGGCCCGGCTTCTCCAGCTCGCGGAGGATGTCCGTCACCGTCGGCAGGCCGAAGGCCTCGTCCACGAAGTCGCCCGGCTTCAGCGACCGCAGCACCGCGGTGTTGCCGATCAGCGAGGCGACTTCGCCGCCCGCCTTCTGCACCATCGAGCGCACCACCGGATACGCCTCCGGGTGCACGCTGGACGCGTCCAGCGGATCGGCCCCGCCGCGGATGCGCAGGAAGCCCGCGCACTGCTCGTACGCCTTCGGGCCCAGCCGCGCCACGTCCTTGAGCGCCTTCCGGGAGCGGAAGGGTCCGTTCGAGTCGCGGTGGGCGACGATGTTCTCCGCGAGGCCAGCCCCGATGCCGGACACCCGGGACAGCAGCGGCGCGGAGGCGGTGTTGACATCGACGCCGACGCCGTTCACACAGTCCTCCACCACCGCGTCCAGCGAGCGTGACAGCTTCACCTCGGACAGGTCGTGCTGGTACTGGCCCACGCCGATCGACTTGGGGTCGATCTTCACCAGCTCGGCCAGCGGGTCCTGGAGCCGCCGGGCGATGGACACGGCCCCGCGCAGCGACACATCGAGGTCGGGAAGCTCCTGCGAGGCGAAGGCGGACGCCGAATACACGGACGCCCCCGCCTCGGAGACCATCACCTTGGTGAGCTTCAGCTCCGGGTGCCGGGCGCACAGTTCGCCCGCCAGTCTGTCGGTCTCCCGCGACGCCGTGCCGTTGCCGATCGCGACCAGTTCGACCGCGTGCTCCTTCGCCAGCCGGGCCAGCGTCGCCAGCGACTCGTCCCACTTGTTCGCCGGGACGTGCGGATAGACCGTGTCCGTCGCCACGACCTTGCCGGTCGCGTCGACCACGGCGACCTTGACGCCGGTACGGAAGCCGGGGTCCAGGCCCAGCGTCGCACGTGTGCCCGCGGGCGCGGCGAGCAGCAGATCCCGCAGGTTCGCCGCGAAGACCCGGACCGCCTCGTCCTCGGCGGCCGTACGCAGCCGCATCCGCAGATCGATCCCCAGATGCACCTGGATCTTCGTCCGCCAGGCCCAGCGCACCGTGTCCTTGAGCCACTTGTCGGCCGGACGCCCCCGGTCGGCGACGGAGAAGCGGTCCGCGATGATCCCCTCGTACGAGGAAGGCCCGTCGACCGGCTCCTCCGGCTCCATCACCAGGTCGAGGACCTCTTCCTTCTCGCCGCGCAGCATTGCGAGCACCCGGTGCGAGGGCAGTTCGGTGAACGGCTCCGCGAAGTCGAAGTAGTCCGCGAACTTCGCGCCCGGCCCCTCCTTGGCGTCGCCCTTGCCCTCCCGGACCTTCGCCGAGAGCCGCCCGCGCGTCCACATCCGCTCGCGCAGCTCGCCGATCAGATCGGCGTCCTCGGAGAAACGCTCCGTCAGAATCGCCCGAGCGCCGTCCAGCGCGGCGGCCGCGTCGGCGACGCCCTTGTCCGCGTCCACGAACGCCGCCGCGGCGGCGAGCGGTTCCACGGACGGATCGCCCAGCAGGCCCTCGGCCAGCGGTTCCAGACCCGCCTCCCGCGCGATCTGCGCCTTGGTCCGCCGCTTCGGCTTGAACGGCAGATAGATGTCCTCCAGCCGCGCCTTGGTCTCGGCGGCCAGGATCTGCGCCTGCAGCGCCTCGTCCAGCTTGCCCTGCTCGCGGATGGAGTCGAGGATCGCGGTCCGCCGCTCCTCCAGCTCCCGCAGATACCGCAGCCGCTCCTCGAGCGTGCGCAGCTGCGCGTCGTCGAGCATCTCGGTCGCTTCCTTGCGGTAGCGCGCGATGAACGGCACGGTCGCCCCGCCGTCGAGCAGCTCGACGGCCGCCTTCACCTGCCGCTCCCGTACGCCGAGCTCCTCGGCGATCCTGCCTTCGATGGACGTCGTCACGGTGTCCCGACTCGCCTTCTCACGCTGGCTGTGCTTGAGAGTGCATTGTGCCGCGCGGCCGGGCGGCGTGTCGCGCGCCCCGTCCGCGCGGCACCCCGCGCGTGGCGTCAGCCCTTGCCGAGCAGCTCCTCCGGGAACGCGCCCGCGGACACCGCCGTGACCATGAAGCCGCGCCCCAGTTCCGTCAGCCGCTCGACGCCGTCCGCGCCCAGATGCTCGTACGGAGCGGAGTCCAGGCGGTCCGTGTGCTCCTCCAGCTCGGCCCGCAGCGCCACGCCCGCTTCGGTCAACCGGCCGTCCGCGGTCAGCAGTCCGCGCTCGCGCAGCCGTTCCTCGGCGGCGTCCCAGTCGGCGGGCTGCCAGCCCCGCGTGGCGAGGATCCAGCGCGGGTTCATGCCCTTGCCGGTGGCCGTGTGGCTCACCAGCGCCTCCAGCGGGTCGAGGCCGACGGAGAGCAGTGCGGCGAGATGGCCGTCCCCGCGGTGTTCGCGCAGCAGGGTGGCGGCATGCCAGTACGCCAGGTGCGGCTCCTTGGGCACGGGCAGATCGGCGTGCGCCGCGTACAGCGGGCGGGCATGGCGGGTGCACCTCTCGGTGGCGCGCAGGGCGAGCTCCGCCGCCTCCGCCAGCTCGGGGGAGTCGATGGCGTCCTCGCCGAGCAGCCGGCGCAGTGTGACGTCGGCTGCGCGCAGCCGGGCCGCGAGCACCTCCTCGGGGGAGACGCGCGTCCACACGGCGGGCAGATGCCGGGTGATCAGCTCGTGGCTGAAGTTGTAGAAGGCGGCGGTCACCGTGCCCGGGCCGACCGCGCCCATGGCGGCGGACCGTCCGGCGAGATAGACGGCGTTCCGGTCCGTCACGCCGAGCGAGGCAAGCTCCTCGGCGAGGTCGGGGGAGAAGTACACCGTCGAGTGCAGCGGATTGAGTGCGTTGTGGCAGCGGCGGCCGGCGCGCGCGGGCAGAGGGGTCATGCAAATGCACGTTACCGACTAGTCGGTATGACAGGAACCCCCCTGGACCGGCCGCCATGGCAGAAAAGGAGGGGTTCTCGTCATTGCGGCCACCCCCGCGGCCCGCGAAGGATGAGGCCATGACGAAGCGACCCGTCCTCGTCGTCCTCTTCGACGGCGTGCAGAGCCTGGATGTCACGGGGCCCGTGGAGGTGTTCTCCGCCGCCGGCCACTTCACCGCCGACGCCGACGCCGACGCGTACCCGATCCGCACCGCCTCGCTCGACGGAGCGCCCGTCCGCACCGCCAGCGGGCTGCGTCTGACCCCCGACACGCCGCTCGCCGGGACCGAGGTGGAGCACACCCTGCTCGTCCCCGGCGGCGAGGGCACCCGGGCGCCCGACCCGCGGCTGGTCGACTGGCTGCGCGAACACGCCCCACGGGCCAGGCGGCTGCTGTCCGTGTGCACGGGAGCCCTGCTGCTGGCCGAGGCGGGACTGCTCGACGGCCGCCGCGCGACCACCCACTGGGCCCACTGCGACCGCCTCGCCCGCCGGCACCCGGCGGTGGACGTCGACCCGGATCCGATCTTCGTCAGGGACGGGCGGATCGCGACGTCCGCCGGGGTCACCGCAGGCATCGATCTGGCCCTCTCCCTGGTCGAGGAGGACCACGGCCGGGAAGTGGCGCTCGCCGTCGCCCGCGTCCTGGTGGTCTTTCTCCGCAGACCCGGCAACCAGGCGCAGTTCAGCGCCCAGCTCGCCGCGCAGACCGCCCGCCGGGAGCCGCTGCGCGAGGTGCAGCGCTGGATCAGCGAGCACCCCGAGGGCGATCTGTCGGTCGAGGCGCTGGCCGCGCGCGCCCGGCTCTCGCCCCGGCACTTCGCGCGCGCCTTCCGGATCGAGACCGGCATGACGCCGGGGCGCTATGTCGAGCGGATCCGCCTCGAACACGCCAGGAGGCTGCTGGAGGACTCCCGTGACGGCGTCGAGGAGATCTCGCGGGCCTGCGGCTACGGCACGCCGGAGGCGATGCGCCGCGCCTTTGTCAGAACCCTCGGGGCGGCCCCCGCGGAGTACCGCCGGCGCTTCCGCGGCCATGTCTCCGCACACACCGAGTCCCCTTGAACCGCTGACCGCTGACCGCTGACCGCTGACCGCTGACCGCTGACCGCTGGCCAATGGCCAATGACTGATGACTGATGACCGCTCGACTGGAAGGCCACACGATGCAGATCGCCGTACTGCTGTACGACAGGTTCACCACCCTCGACGCCGTCGGCCCCTATGAGCTCCTGGGCAGGCTGCCCGGCTCCGAAACCGTGTTCACCGCCAAGGAGAGGGGGCCGGTCCGCGGCGACCAGGGCAGCTTGGCGCTGGTCGCCGACCGCACCCTGGACGAGGTCGGGGACCCCGACATCGTGCTGGTCCCGGGCGGCCCCGGCTCCCGCGAGGCCATGCGCGACAAGACCGTCACGGACTGGCTGAGGGCGGTCGACGCCACCTCGGCCTGGACCGTCTCCGTCTGCACCGGCTCCCTGGTGCTGGCCGGGGCGGGACTGCTCACCGGCCGCCGGGCCACCACCCACTGGCTGGCGATGGACGAGCTGCGAGCCTTTGGCGTCGAGGCGACGGGGGACCGGGTGGTCTTCGACGGCAAGTACGTCACGGCCGCCGGCGTCTCCTCGGGCATCGACATGGCCCTGCACCTCCTCGGCCGGATCTCCGGGGACTTCACCGCCCGGTCGGTGCAGCTGCTCACCGAGTACGACCCGCAGCCCCCGTATGACGCGGGCTCGCCGGAGAAGGCCCCGGCCGAGGTCGTCGACTACTGGCGTCGCAGGGCGGCGAAGGACGATAACGCCGATAACGCCGATAACGCCGAGAAGGGTGCGAAGAACGCGAAGCGGCAGAGGCAGGAGAGGCGGCAGAGGGAGGGGAGGGAGCAAGCGGCCGCGCGGGGCTGAGCCGCGGCGGCAGCCCCGCCGCCGGGCCGTCGCAGGGGAGCGACCCGCCGGACGCCGGCCGCCGCTGCCGCGCGGACGGCCTCACACGGACCAGTCAAAGCGCGGCGCCCTGCGCTCCAGGAACGCGGCGACACCCTCCGCGGTGTCGCCGCTGCCGCGCGCCTGCTCCGCCCAGTACGCCTCCCGGTCGTCCCGGCCCGCCGCGAACTCCTTGGCGGCCGCCTGGGTGAGCTGGGAGCGCGTGGTCAGCACACGGGCGAACTCCGCGATCCGCTTGTCCAGCGCACCGGGCGGCAGCGCCTCGTCCACCAGGCCGGTTCGCAGCGCCCGCTCGACGCCGATCAACTCGCCCGAGAAGAGCAGAAACTTGGCGGTCGAAGGACCTGTCAGCGCGACCAGCCGACGGGTCGACGAAGCGGGGTAGACGATCCCGAGCTTGGCCGGGGTCACTCCGAACAGCGCCCCCTCCTCCGCGAACCGCAGATCGCACGCTGCGGCGAGCTGACTGCCGCCGCCCACGCAGTAGCCGCGCACCGCCGCCAGCGTGGGCTTGGGGAAGGCGGCCAGCGCCTCCTCGGCCAGCACCGCCAGCCGCTGCTGCTCATCGCCAGGTGCGCGCAGCGTCGAGATGTCGGCCCCGGCGCAGAAGGTGTCGCCCGCGCCGGTCAGCACGAGCGCCCGCACACGGCGGTCCCCGGCGAGCCCGTCGAGCAGTGCGGGCAGGGCGCGCCACATGCCTGCCGTCATGGCGTTGCGCTTGGCCGGATTGCTGATGACGACGGTGGCCGTGCCGTCGGCGACGGTGTGCTGCAGCTCGGGCTCCATGTGCCGGATGCTATCCGGGCGGTGCGATCGTACGATCAAGAAGGGGTCGGCGCCCTGCTGCGAGGAGGCGTCGACGGCCGGCCCATGACCGATTCCGCCCGGGACGGCAGAAGGCCCGGCCGCAGCTTCGGCCGGCTTGTGCTGCTGTGCGACGGGCTCGGGCTGATCGCGGTCGGGCTCGTCGGACGGCGGGTCATCGGCACGGTCGCCGGGCGGACGCAGACGGCCGCACCGGACGACGTCGCCTCAGGGGGAGCGGAAGCAGAGCGATCAGATAAGCCAACCAGTCTCGAACGGTGAGAAGGGGATCAGGATCGGTCGCACGACCGACTCTGTCGTACATATGCGATCAGAAGACGCCGATAGGTGCTGACTTCTGTTCAGGAACCCGGTACGGACCAACGCCCTCCCAACACTTGTCACCCGATGGTCAGTGGCCTCGAGGCGAGGGTGGGTGCCAGACGATGGAGAGCCGCGGAAGCGTCCCAGCCCGGCCGTCGGCGGACGAGGCAGTATGGCGGTTCACCGTCCCCGCGGTCGAGGTGTCCGTCCCCCAGGCCAGACACGCCGTACGCGATCTGCTGGCCCGCCAGGTCGTGCCCGTCCGGGACGACCTCCTCCAAGGGCTGCTGCTGATCCTCTCCGAGCTGGTCACCAATGCCGTACGGCACGCGGCTCTGCTCTCGCCCCAGGTCGCCGTGGAGGTCGCCGTCTCACCCCACTGGATCAGGGTGGCCGTCGAGGACAACCACCCCTACCGGCCCAGGCCGCTGGATACGGACTACGGCCAGACGGGCGGTCGCGGTCTGCTGCTCGTCCGTGAGATCACCCTTGAGGCGGGCGGCACCTGCGATGTCGAGCACACCGCGAACGGCGGCAAGATCATCTGGGCGGCGCTGCCGCTGGCGGCCGCGCCGCCCCGTGCGGCCGACCCGCTCACCAGCCCCCGGACGGCCCCGTCAGCTCCCTGATCGCCGGTCGCGCCGCATCCAGCACGGTCATGAACCACGCCGAGAACGGGGCCCCGGCGCGCAGCCGGGCCAGCTCCTCCGGTGTGACGAGGGCCGTCTCGCCGACCTCCTCCGGATCAGGGCGCGGAGGGGACTGCACCAGACCCACGAAGAGATGGTTGAACTCCTGCTCCACCAGCCCCGAATCCGGGTCGGGGTGGTTGTAGCGGACCGTGCCCGCCTCGGCCATCAGCGACGGCGACACCCCCAGCTCCTCGAAGGTGCGCCGGGCGGCCGCAGTGAACGGGGCCTCGCCGGGATAGGGGTGCCCGCAACAGGTGTTCGACCAGACGCCGGGGGAGTGGTACTTGCCCGGTGCGCGGCGCTGGAGCAGCAGACGCCCCTGTTCGTCGAAGAGGAACACGGAGAACGCCCGGTGCAGCTGCCCCGGCGCCCGGTGCGCGGCGAGCTTCTCCGCGGTGCCGACGGTGTTGCCGTGCTCATCGACCAGTTCGAGCAGGATCGCTTCCGGTGCGCCGTTCGACGGACTGTTCGCCGCGGTGGCTGGTGTGGTCGGCATACCCATCCTTCACTTCGGTCCTGGGGCCCGCTCAGTCTGCCGTACAAAAGCGGCTTGTCCGTACTTCGACAGTGCGGGAAAGCGCACCGGTTTCACCGTCACGGGTGGCGTGAGGGCCGCGAGGTTGACGCTTCCGCAGCCGTCAGCCGTCAGCCGTCAGCCGTCAGCCGTCAGCCGTCAGCCGTCAGTGGCAGAGTCGCGCCTCATGGGCTGCATGACCGGCCGGCTCGAGCTGGAACGTGCAGTGTTCCACGTCGAAGTGGTCCCCCAGGCAGCCCTGGAGGTCATGCAGCAGCTTCTCGTGGCCCACCGTGTCCAGCACATCCTGGCTGACCACCACATGCGCGGACAGCACCGGCAGCCCCGAAGTGATCGTCCAGGCGTGGAGATCGTGCAGACCCTCCACTCCGGGGAGCGCCAGGATGTGCTCCCGCACCTCGGCCATGTCGACGCCCTTCGGCGCCGCCTCCAGCAGGACGTCCAGCGTCTCCCGCAGCAGCTTGACGGTCCGCGGCACGATCATCAGGCCGATGACGAGTGAGGCGATCGGGTCGGCCGCCTGCCAGCCGGTGGCGAGGATGACCCCGGCCGAGATCAGCACGGTCACCGACCCCAGGGCGTCGGCGAGCACCTCCAGATAGGCCCCGCGGACGTTGAGGCTCTCCTTCTGCCCCCGCACCAGCAGGGAGAGCGAGATCATGTTGGCGACCAGGCCGACCGCGGCGAACGCGATCGCCAGCCCGCCCTTCGTCTCCGCCGGAGTGATGAACCGCTGCACCGCCTCGTACAGCAGATAACCGCCGACGCCGAGGAGCAGCAGGCAGTTCGCCAGGGCGGCGAGGATCTCCGCCCTGGCGAAGCCGAAGGTGCGGTTCAGCCCCGCGGGCCGGTTGGCGAAGTGGATCGCGAGCAGCGCCATGCCGAGCCCCACCGCGTCCGTGGCCATGTGGGCCGCGTCCGCGATCAGGGCGAGAGAGTCGGCGAGCACTCCGCCGATGACCTCGACGACCATCACGCTGAGTGTGATCGCGAGCGCGATGCGCAGCCGGCTCTGGTAGGCGGCTCCCGCGGTGCCGCCGGGCGGCCGCCCCGCGTGCGTGTGCCCGTGATCGTGCCCAGCCCCCATGAGGATGCCTCCCCGGTCGTCGGAAATGATCTGTCAGAACCTCAGTGAACTACGGGTGGGGGGTATCTGCAAACATGGCGCTGAACACCGTTGTCATTCCCTCTGACCTGCGAAGATGTGCCCGGTTCCGTTCCGTGTGACGAGGTCCGGCCCATGGCCGCGCCCGGCGGCTGCGAGGAGGGTGCGCGGCAGATGTGCCAGGGCGGTTTGGAGGCCGGGGCGATGATCGACGATGATGAGCCGGGCGGACCTCCAGGGCATGAACGACCGGTGAACTCGCGCCCGTGTTCATCCGATAGCCTCAGCCGACGCGCAGCCGCCCACTGCAGGGCCCGAGCCGCCGCGCGCCAGCACCGTCAGCTCCAAGGAGTGAGTTCGTCTGTCGACCGCCATCCTCACCGGCACGCCGGTACCCGGATCGTCACTCGAGGGCGATCTGCGGTCGCTGGGCTTCGACGTGCGGTTGGCCTCCGGTGTGCAGGAGGCCGCGGTGCAGCTCGCCGCCGTGCCGGCCGCTGAGCGGGTCGCCGTCGTCGACCCGTGCTTCGTCGGCCATGTGCACGCCCTGCGTCTGGGGCTGACCGACCCGCGCTTCCCCGCGGCCGCGATCCCCGGCGCCGTGACGGCCCGGCCCGAGGCTCGCGCGTCCCTGCTGCGGGCCCTGCGGCAGTCCGGGCAGACGCTCGCAGACCCGTCGGCCCCGTCCGCCTCAGGCGGTTCCGCGCCCTCGACCGTCGCGCATCCGATCGGTGACACCGCCGCGCCCGCCGTGCCCGGCGGCGCGGCCCGCGAGCAGGCGGCTCGCGGCGTGGCCGACGCATGGTCGCCGGCGCACGGGAGCACACCGAGCGCTGCGCATGCATCCGCCGCGGCACAGGGCGGCGTCCGCGCCGATGCCGTGCGCGACGCCTACGGGCCCCTGCCCGAGCAGCTCGCGCAGGCCATGGAGGCCGACGGGACCGCTGTGCACCGGCCGGAACTGGGGTCGCTCGTCGCCGCAGTGCCGACCGGTCTGGAGGCGCGCCACCAGGCGCGCGCCGCAGTCGAGGCCGTCGACGAGGAGGACGTACGGCTCCGTTCCGCCGTCAAGGCCCGCGACGGCTTCTTCACGACCTTCTGCATCAGCCCCTACTCGCGCTACGTCGCCCGCTGGTGCGCCCGACGCGGACTGACCCCCAATCAGGTCACCACCGCCTCCCTGCTCACCGCGCTGCTCGCCGCCGCCGGCGCGGCCACCGGCACCCGCGCCGGTTTCATCGCCGCCGGTCTGCTGCTGATCTGCTCCTTCGTGCTGGACTGCGCCGACGGGCAGCTCGCCCGCTACTCGCTGCAGTACTCCACGATGGGCGCCTGGCTCGACGCCACGTTCGACCGTGCGAAGGAGTACGCCTACTACGCGGGCCTGGCGCTCGGCGCGGCCCGCGGCGGTGACGACGTCTGGATGCTCGCGCTGGGCGCCATGGTCCTCCAGACCTGCCGCCACATCGTGGACTTCTCCTTCAACGAGGCCAACCACGACGCGACCGGGAACACCTCGCCGACCGCCGCGCTCTCCGACCGCCTCGACGGCCTCGGGTGGACGGTCTGGGTGCGCCGGATGATCGTGCTGCCGATCGGCGAACGCTGGGCGATGATCGCCGTGCTGACCGCCGTGGCCACCCCGAGGATCGTCTTCTACGCGCTGCTCGTCGGCTGCGGATTCGCCGCCTGCTACACCACCGCGGGCCGGGTGCTGCGCTCGCTGACCCGCAGGGCGCGCAGGACGCCGCGCGCCGCGGAGGCGCTTGCCGACCTCGCCGACACCGGTCCCCTCGCGGGCCCCGCCGCACGGCGGCTGCCCGGTCTGCCCGGGCTGATACCCCTCGCCGCGGCGGCCGCGGGTGCGGCCGCCGTCACCGGGGCCGCCGCGCTCACCCCGTACGGGTCCGTCTGGCCCGTCGCGGCCGCCGTGCTGTACGTCCTCACCTCTGCCGCCGCGGTGGCCCGCCCGCTGACGGGCAGCCTGGACTGGCTGGTTCCCCCGGTGTTCCGGGCGGCGGAATACGGCGTCATCCTCGCGCTGGCCGCCAACGCCCAGGTGAACGGAGCGTTGCCGGCGGCCTTCGGACTGGTGTCCGCCGTCGCCTACCATCACTACGACACGGTGTACCGCATCCGCGGCGGCACCGGAGCGCCCCCGCAGTGGCTGGTGCGGGCGACCGGCGGCCACGAGGGACGGATCCTGGTCGTCACGCTGGCCGCCGCGCTGCTGGGCGCTGCGGACTTCACCCTCGCGCTGGCCGTCCTGGCCGGGGCCGTGGCTCTTGTGGTGCTCGCCGAGAGCATCCGCTTCTGGGTGTCCTCCGGAGCACCCGCCGTACACGACGAAGGAGAACCTGCATGATCGGCCTCGTACTGGCAGCCGGTGCCGGACGGCGTCTGCGCCCCTACACCGACACGCTTCCGAAGGCCCTCGTGCCCGTGGACCCCGCCGGAGACGGCTCGCTCACCGTGCTGGACCTCACCCTCGGCAACTTCGCCGAGATCGGGCTCACCGAGGCGGCGATCGTCGTCGGTTACCGCAAGGAGGCCGTCTACGAGCGCAAGGCGGCGCTGGAGGCGAAGTACGGGCTGAAGCTCACCCTCGTCGACAACGACAAGGCGGAGGAGTGGAACAACGCCTACTCCCTCTGGTGTGCCCGTGACGTCCTCAAGGAGGGCGTGATCCTCGCCAACGGCGACACCGTGCACCCGGTCTCCGTCGAGAAGACGCTGCTCGCCGCCCGCGGCGACGGCCAGAAGATCATCCTTGCGCTGGACACGGTGAAGCGGCTCGCCGACGAGGAGATGAAGGTGATCACGGCCGACGGCCAGGGCGTGAAGCGGATCACCAAGCTGATGGACCCGGCCACCGCCGCCGGCGAGTACATCGGCGTCACCCTCATCGAGCCCGATGCCGCCGCCGATCTCGCGGACGCTCTGAAGGCCACGTTCGAGCGCGACCCCGACCTCTACTACGAGGACGGCTACCAGGAGCTCGTCAACCGCGGCTTCCAGATCGACGTCGCCCCGATCGGCGAGGTCGAGTGGGTTGAGATCGACAACCACGACGACCTCGCGAAGGGCCGTGAGATCGCGTGCCGGTACTGACCCGTCTCATCCCGTCCCCGGTCGTCGTCGACATCTCCCGCGGCGCCCTCGACGGACTGGCCGGTCTCCTCGCCGACCAGCGGATCTCGCCCTCCGGAAAGCTGGCCGTCGCCATCAGCAGCGGCTCCGGCCAGGCGCTGCGCGAGAGGCTCGCGCCGGTGCTGCCGGGCGCCGACTGGTACCCCGTCGCCGACGGGGCCATCGACTCCGCGGTCACCCTGGCCGACGCCATGAGGGGCAAGCGGTACGACGCCGTCATCGGTCTCGGCGGCGGCAAGATCATCGACGTGGCCAAGTACGCGGCCGCCCGGGTCGGACTGCCGATGGCCGCCGTCGCGACGAACCTGGCGCACGACGGCCTCTGCTCGCCGGTCTCCATCCTCGACAACGACAACGGCCGCGGCTCGTACGGCGTCCCGTCGCCCATCGCCATGGTCATCGACCTCGACGTGGTCCGCGACGCCCCGATCCGCTTTGTGCGCTCCGGCATCGGCGACGCGATCTCCAATATCTCGGCGATCGCCGACTGGGAGCTCTCGCACGAGATCACCGGCGAGCAGGTCGACGGACTGGCGGCCGCGATGGCCCGCACCGCGGGCGAGTCCGTGCTGCGGCACCCGGGAGGCGTCGGCGACGACGAGTTCCTGACCGTCCTCGCCGAGGCGCTGGTCCTCTCCGGCATCGCCATGTCGATCAGCGGTGACTCGAGGCCCTCGTCCGGCGCCTGCCATGAGATCAGCCACGCCTTCGACCTGCTCCACCCGCAGCGCGCCGCCAGCCACGGCGAGCAGGTCGGCCTTGGTGCGGCCTTCGCCATGCATCTGCGCGGTGCGACGGAGGAGGCGGGGCTCTTCGCCGAGGTGCTGCGCCGGCACGGGCTGCCGGTGCTGCCCGAGGAGATCGGGTTCTCCGTCGCCGAGTTCATCGCCGCCGTGGAGTACGCGCCTCAGACCCGGCCGGGCCGCTTCACCATCCTCGAGCACCTCGACCTCGCCACCGACCAGATCAGGGACGCATACGCCGACTATGCCAAGACCATCAGTTGCTGAACTCCGTCCGGTCGTCCACCCGGAGGGAGTCAAGGACCGCAGAAGCGGGGAGCACTGGGCCGGGCGCCTGTACATGCGCGAGATCTCGCTGCGTGTCGACCCGTATCTGGTGAACACCAGGATCACGCCCAACCAGCTCACCTACCTCATGGTCGTGGTCGGCGTGCTGGGCGGAGCGGCCCTGCTGATCCCCGGGCTGACCGGCGCGATCCTGGCCGCCGTGCTCTTCCAGGTCTATCTGCTGCTGGACTGCGTCGACGGCGAGGTCGCCCGCTGGCGCGGCCAGACCTCGATCACCGGCGTCTATCTGGACCGGATAGGCCACTACCTCTGTGAGGCCGCCCTGCTCGTCGGCTTCGGCGTGCGCGGGGCCGACGTTCTCGGCGACGGCCGGCCCGAGTGGCTGTGGGCGTTCCTCGGCACGGTCGCCGCCCTCGGCGCGATCCTGATCAAGGCGGAGACGGACCTGGTCGACGTGGCGCGCACCCGCAGCGGACTGCCCGCCGTCCAGGACGAGGCGTCCGTGCCCCGCTCCTCGGGACTCGCGCTCGCCCGCCGCGCCGCGGCCGCGCTGAAGTTCCACCGCCTCGTCGGCGGCATCGAGGCCAGCCTGTTCATCCTTGCCGCCGCGATCCTCGACACGGTCCAGGGCGACCTGTTCTTCACCCGTCTCGGCATCGCCGTCCTCGCCGGCATCGCGGTCCTGCAGACTCTGCTGCACCTGGTCTCCATCCTCGCCTCCAGCAGGCTGAGGTGAGGGCGGGCAAGATGAGCGAGATGAAGCTGGGCGCGGTCGTCATCACCATGGGCGACCGCCCCGAGGAGCTGCGGGCGCTGCTCGACTCGGTCGCCAAGCAGCACGGCGACGCCATCGAGGTGGTGGTCGTGGGCAACGGAGCGCCCGTCACGGGCCTTCCCGAGGGCGTGCGCACCGTGGAGCTGCCCGAGAACCTGGGCATCCCCGGCGGCCGCAACGTCGGCATCGAGGCCTTCGGCCCCGCCGGCTCCGACGTGGATGTGCTGCTCTTCCTCGACGACGACGGGCTGCTGCCCGACGCCACCACCGCCGACCTGGTCCGCCGGGCCTTCGACGAGGACCCGCGGCTCGGAATCGTCAGCTTCCGCATCGCCGATCCGGTCACCGGGCGCACCCAGCGCCGCCATGTGCCCCGGCTGCGCGCCTCGGACCCGATGCGCTCCTCGCGGGTCACCACGTTCCTCGGCGGCGCCAACGCGGTCCGCACCCAGGTCTTCGCACAGGTCGGGGGGCTGCCGGACGAGTTCTTCTACGCCCATGAGGAGACCGACCTCGCCTGGCGTGCGCTGGACGCCGGATGGGCGATCGACTACCGCGCGGACATGGTGCTCTTCCATCCGACGACGCCGCCCTCCCGGCACGCGGTGTATCACCGTATGGTGGCCCGCAACCGGGTCTGGGTGGCGCGGCGCAACCTGCCGGCCCCGCTGATCCCCGTCTATCTGGGGGTCTGGGTGCTGCTCACCCTGCTGCGGCGGCCCACGGCGCCGGCGCTCAAGGCCTGGTTCGGCGGATTCCGGGAAGGCTGGCGCGCTGCCTGCGGTCCCCGGCGCCCCATGAAGTGGCGTACTGTATGGCGGCTCACCCGGCTGGGCCGACCTCCTGTCATCTGACAAGCTCGGTTCTGAGAGCATCGGGCTCACGCATCAGAGCCCGAACTGTCGCGCATCTTGAAGACGAAAGTTTCCACTTGTGAGTGACACAACCCATGACGGCGCCATCACGGTGAGCCCTCCGCCATCGTCGGACGCCGGCCTGTCACCGGCGGAACTCGCCGCCAAACACGGACTGACGGTGAGCGGCGCCCGGCCGGGGCTCACCGAGTACGTCCGCCAGCTGTGGGGGCGGCGCCACTTCATCCTGGCGTTCTCGCAGGCCAAGCTCACGGCCCAGTACAGTCAGGCCAAGCTGGGGCAGCTGTGGCAGGTGGTGACGCCGCTGCTGAACGCCCTCGTCTACTTCCTGATCTTCGGTCTGATCATCGGGGCCAATCGGGGGATGGGCACCGAGATCTATGTCCCCTTCCTGGTGACGGGCATCTTCGTCTTCACCTTCACCCAGACCTCCGTGATGTCGGGCGTGCGCTCGATCTCCGGCAACCTGGGCCTGGTGCGCGCCCTGCACTTCCCACGGGCCTCGCTGCCCATCTCCTTCTCCCTCCAGCAGCTCCAGCAACTGCTGTTCTCCATGGTCGTGCTGATAGCGATCGTGATGGCCTTCGGCAGCTATCCCTCACTGTCCTGGCTGCTGGTCATCCCCGCGCTCGCGCTGCAGTTCGTCTTCAACACCGGCCTGGCGATGATCATGGCGCGGCTCGGGGCCAAGACCCCGGACCTCGCCCAGCTGATGCCGTTCATCATGCGCACCTGGCTGTACGCGTCCGGCGTGATGTTCTCCATCCCGCTGATGCTCAAGGACAAGCCCGCCTGGATCGCCGATCTGCTGCTGTACAACCCGGCGGCCGTCTATATGGACCTGATCCGCTTCGCGCTGATCGACGGATACGGCTCCGAGTACCTGCCCCAGCATGTGTGGGCCACCGCGCTCGCCTGGGCGCTCATCTTCGGCGTCGGGGGCTTTGTGTACTTCTGGAAGGCTGAGGAGCGGTACGGCCGTGGCTGACAACACCGACAACCGGCATGAGGCCCGCGTGCCCACCGTGATCGCCGACGAGCTGCACATCGTCTACCGGGTCAACGGAGGCAGCGGCGGACGAGGCAGCGCCACGGCGGCGCTCAACCGGATTCTCCGCCGCGAAGAGGGCGCGTCCCGCGGGATGCGCGAGGTGCACGCCGTGCGCGGAGTGTCGTTCACCGCGTACCGGGGCGAGGCCATCGGCCTGATCGGCACCAACGGCTCGGGCAAGTCCACCCTGCTGCGGGCCATCGCGGGCCTGCTGCCCGCGGAGAGCGGCCGCGTCTACACCAATGGACAGCCCTCGCTGCTCGGTGTGAACGCGGCGCTGATGAACGATCTCACTGGAGAGCGCAACGTCATGCTCGGTGGCCTGGCCATGGGCATGTCGCGGGAGCAGATCCGGGATCGCTACCAGGGCATCGTCGACTTCTCCGGCATCAACGAGAAGGGCGACTTCATCACCCTGCCGATGCGCACCTACTCCTCCGGCATGGCGGCCAGG
Organism: Streptomyces chengmaiensis; assembly: GCF_029846775.1. NCBI lineage: Bacteria > Bacillati > Actinomycetota > Actinomycetes > Kitasatosporales > Streptomycetaceae > Streptomyces > Streptomyces chengmaiensis. Next base: position 313,156 of record NZ_JARWBG010000003.1, on the reverse strand, counting down.
CTCCGGTTCTCCATCGCCGCGGCCAAGGACCATGACGTGCTGATGATCGACGAGGCGCTGGCCACCGGCGACCGCCCCTTCCAGATCCGCTCCGAGGAACGCATCCGAGAGCTGCGCAAGGAGGCGGGCACCGTCTTCCTGGTCAGTCACAGCAGCAAGTCGATCAGGGACACCTGCGACCGCGTCCTGTGGCTGGAGAAGGGCGAACTGCTGATGGACGGCCCGACCGACGAGGTCATCAAGGCGTACGAGAAGGAGACCGGCAAGTAGCGCCGGCGCGCCCGGAGGAAGGCCCCCGACCCGAGCATCCCGGCGGGGGCCTTTCCGCGTCCTGGGAAGCGGCGGTGTTCCGGTGCAGCACGCAGCACCTGCGCGCAACGGAGCGCGTTCCACGACGTAAGCTGTACCGGTGCTGACGCCCGGCGGCGTGTCCGAAATAGGATGTAATGGGTCGGCAGTGTAGAACGGGAGATGTGACGGCAATGACGGGAAATCTCCAGCTTCGCGAAGTCTTCGCCGTCCTCGCGCCGGGCAGCCCGCAGTGACTGGGGCCCGGCAGCCCGCGGCGGCGGGCACCCGTGGCTCGGAGCGACCTCGGGGACCGTCCGAGGGCGCGGAGGGGTTCCCGGCGCCCACCGCCGCCGCCCACCGCGCCCAGGCCGACGCGTCCGCCACTCTCGACAAGGCCGCGCACGAGAACTTCCCCGTCGCCCCCTTCTTCCTGCCCCGCGCCTGGCGCAGCGACCTCATGGCGGTATACGGCTACGCCCGCCTCGTCGACGACATCGGCGACGGCGACCTCGCGCCCGGCGGCGCGGACGCCCGCAGCCTCGGCGTCGCCCCCGAGCGGGCAGGCGACCGGCTCGCCCTGCTCGACGCCTTGGAGGCCGACCTCCGCCGTGTCTTCGACCCCGCGGGCGGGACGCCGGGCCACCCCCTGCTGCGCGCCCTCGTTCCCACCGTGCGCCGCCGCTCGCTCACCCCCGAGCCGTTCCTCGGCCTTGTCGAGGCCAACCGGCAGGACCAGCGGGTACGCCGCTACGAGAGCTACGACGACCTCGTCGCCTACTGCGAGCTGTCCGCCAACCCCGTCGGCCGGCTCGTGCTGCAGATCACCGGCACCGCCACGCCCGAACGCATCCGCCGCTCCGACGCCGTGTGCACCGCGCTCCAGATCGTCGAACACCTCCAGGACGTCGCCGAGGACCTCGGGCGCGACCGCGTGTATCTGCCCGCTGTGGACATGCGGCGCTTCCATGTCACCGAGGCGGACCTGGCCGCCCCCACCGGGGGCGCGTCGGTGCGCGCGCTGATCGCATTCGAGGCCGAACGCGCCCGGCTGCTGCTGGATGAAGGCGCACCTCTCGTGGGTAGCGTCCACGGAAGGCTGCGGCTGCTCCTCGCCGGGTTCGTCGCCGGGGGCCGCGCCGCCCTCGCCGCGATCGCGGCCGCGGGATTCGATGTACTGCCAGGGCCGCCGAAGGCCGCCACGGCGCAACTGCTGCGGGAGACGGGCGCCGTCCTGCGAAGAGCGCGTAGAGAGAGGTGAGCCGGACGATGGAGTCACCGACCCAGCCGCCCGCACCGGTCATGGCCGCGTACACCTACTGCGAGGCCGTCACCGGACGGCAGGCGCGCAACTTCGCGTACGGCATCCGGCTGCTGCCGACGGAGAAGCGCCAGGCCATGTCCGCGCTGTACGCGTTCTCCCGGCGCGTCGACGACATCGGCGACGGCGGCCTGGACGCCGACGCCAAGCGCGAGCGGCTCGAAGCCACCCGCGAACTGCTGCAGCGGATCCGTCGCGGCGAGGTCGGCGAGGACGACACCGACCCGGTCGCCGTCGCCCTCGCCGACGCCGCCGGGCGCTTTCCGATCCCGCTCGGCGGCCTCGACGAGCTGATCGACGGCGTTCTGATGGATGTGCGCGGCGAGACGTATGAGACCTGGGACGACCTGAAGCTCTACTGCCGGTGTGTCGCCGGCGCGATCGGACGGCTCTCCCTCGGCGTGTTCGGCACCCAGCCCGGCGCGCGCGGCGTCGAGCGCGCCGCGGAGTACGCCGACACACTCGGCCTCGCCCTGCAACTCACCAACATCCTGCGCGACATCCGCGAGGACGCCGCACACGGCCGCACCTATCTGCCCGCGGACGACCTCGCCAAGTTCGGCTGCTCCGACGGCTTCCACAGCTCAGCGCCGCCGCCCGGCGCCGACTTCGCCGGCCTGGTGCACTTCGAAGTCCGCCGCGCCCGGGCCCTGTTCGCCGAGGGCTACCGGCTGCTGCCCATGCTCGACCGGCGCAGCGGCGCCTGCGTGGCCGCCATGGCCGGAATCTACCGCCGCCTGCTGGACCGCATCGAACGCGACCCGCAGGCCGTGCTGCGCGGCCGTGTCTCACTGCCCGGCCGCGAGAAGGCCTATGTCGCGGTACGCGGACTGTCCGGGCTCGACGCCCGCCATGTCACCCGCCGGAATCCGAGAGGGCGCGCCTGATGCATCTGCGGCTCACTCCTGCAACCCACTGCCGGCCGGCTGCGTCCCAGACTCCGACAGCCGCCCGAGGGGAGGGCGCATGACGGACCACGACAGCCGGCCGGGACACTCGGCCGTGGTGGTCGGCGGCGGACTCGCCGGCATGGCCGCGGCACTGGAACTCGCCGACGCCGGACTCGACGTCACCCTCGTCGAAGGCCGCCCCCGACTGGGCGGCCTCGCCTTCTCCTTCCGCCGCGGAGAGCTGACCGTCGACAACGGCCAGCACGTCTATCTGCGCTGCTGCACCGCGTACCGCTGGTTCCTCGACCGCGTCGACGGAACCCCGCTCGCCCCCCTCCAGCACCGGCTCGACGTCCCCGTCCTCGACGTCGCCCACCCCCGCGGCCCACGGCTCGGCAGGCTCCGGCGCACCTCCCTGCCGGTGCCGCTGCACCTCGCCGCCGGCCTGGCCGCGTATCCGCACCTCTCGCTGGCCGAGCGGGCGAGCGTCGGGCGCGCCGCGCTCGCCCTCAAACGCCTCGACCCGGCCGATCCGGCGCTCGACGGCATCGACTTCGCCACCTGGCTGGGCCGCCACGGCCAGTCACGGCGAACCGTCGAAGCCCTGTGGGACCTCGTCGGCGTGGCGACGCTGAACGCGACCGCGCCGCACGCCTCCATGGGACTGGCGGCCATGGTCTTCAAGACCGGGCTGCTGTCCGAGCCGGGCGCCGCGGACATCGGCTGGGCCCGCGTGCCGCTCGGCGAACTCCACGACACGCTTGCCCGCAAGGCCCTCGACTCGGCCGGGGTCCGCACCGAAATGTCCACCCGCGTCCGCTCCCTCACCCGCGCCGGCGACGGCCGTTGGCAGGTCGGCCTCCAGGGCGAACAGCTGACCGCGGACACCGTCGTCCTCGCCGTCGCCCAGCGCGAGGCGCATGCGCTGCTGCCGCACGGAGCGCTCTACGACCCCGACCGGCTCCTCGACATCGGCACCGCCCCGATCCTCAATCTGCACGTCCTGTACGACCGCACGGTGCTGCGCCGGCCCTTCTTCGCCGCCCTCGGCAGCCCCGTCCAGTGGGTCTTCGACCGCACGGACGCCTCCGGCGCGCAGGACGGCCAGTATCTGGCCGTCTCCCAGTCGGCCGCGCACGACGAGATCGACACGCCCGTCGCCCGGCTCCGCGAGACCTACCTGCCGGAGCTGGAGCGGCTGCTGCCCGCTGCCCGGGAGGCCCGTGTACGGGACTTCTTCGTCACCCGCGAACGCACCGCCACCTTCGCGCCCACGCCAGGCGTCGGCCGCCTCAGGCCCGGTGCACGCACCCGCGCCCCCGGCCTGTACCTTGCGGGCGCGTGGACCGCCACCGGGTGGCCCGCGACCATGGAGGGCGCCGTGCGCAGCGGACTGAGTGCCGCCGGCGCCGCCCTCGCGACGCTCGGCCGCCACCACGACCATCCGCTCAAGGAGGCGGCATGAGCCTTCGCACCGGAACAAGAGGAGAGACCGTGCCCCCAGTGCCCTCGGCGCACGCTGCCGAAGACACCGCAGACAGAGCCCCCGGCGTGGACATCGCCGCGCTGCTGGAGCGCGGGCGGACCATGACCGCCCCGGTGCTGCGCGCCGCAGTGGACCGGCTCGCACCGCCCATGGACACCGTGGCCTCCTACCACTTCGGCTGGATCGACGCCCAGGGCCGGCCCGCCGACGGCGATGGCGGAAAGGCCGTGCGCCCGGCCCTCGCGCTGCTGTCCGCGGAGGCGGCCGGGGCGCCCGCCGAAGTCGGTGTGCCCGGCGCGGTCGCCGTGGAGCTGGTGCACAACTTCTCCCTGCTGCACGACGATCTGATGGACGGCGACGAGCAGCGCCGCCACCGGGACACCGTCTGGAAGGTGCACGGACCCGCCCAGGCGATCCTCGTCGGCGACGCGCTGTTCGCGCTGGCGGGCGAGGTGCTGCTGGAGCTCGGCACCGTCGAGGCGGGCCGCGCGGCCCGTCGGCTCACCGTCGCCACCCGCAAGCTGATCGACGGCCAGGCGCAGGACATCTCCTACGAGCACCGCGAGCGGGTCACCGTCGAGGAGTGCCTGGAGATGGAGGGCAACAAGACCGGCGCGCTGCTGGCCTGCGCCGTCTCCATCGGCGCCGTCCTCGGCGGCGCGGACGACCGGGTCGCCGACCGCCTCGAGGCCTACGGCCACCACCTCGGCCTCGCCTTCCAGGCCATCGACGATCTCCTCGGCATCTGGGGCGACCCGGAAGCCACCGGCAAGCAGACCTGGAGCGATCTGCGCCAGCGCAAGAAGTCCCTGCCGGTCGTCGCGGCCCTCGCCGCCGAAGGCCCCGCCGCCGCCCGGCTCGGCGAACTGCTCGCCGCGGACGCCAAGAGCAGCGACGTCGAGAACTTCTCCGAGGAGGAGTTCGCGGCCCGAGCTGCGCTGATCGAGGAGGCGGGAGGCCGCGAGTGGACCGTCCAGGAGGCACGCCGCCAGCACGCCGTGGCCATCGAGGCGCTGGACTCGGTCGACATGCCCGGGCACATCCGCGACCAGCTCGCCGCGCTCGCCGACTTCGTGGTCGTCCGCAAGAGATGAGCGACCCGCGTATACCCCCGTCCTGAGGGGCCGACACCGCCGAGCCGAAGTTCACCGGCCCCCAGGAGGTCGCCGGCCGGCGCCGCACACGGCGTCGGCCGACGGCAGACCCAGCAGCAGAGACCGACTGCACGAAGGGGAAGCCATGACAGCGACGACCGACGGAAGCGGGCGGCCCTCCGGGGCCGGCACGGCCGCGGCCGGCGAAGCGACCGGCGTCCGTCCCGCGGGGGGCGACGCCGGCGATGTCGCACGGATCGCCGAGGACGCCATGCGGCGCGCGGCCGACTGCCTCCTCGGCCGCCAGGACGCCCAGGGCTGGTGGAAGGGCGACCTGGAAACCAATGTGACGATGGACGCGGAGGATCTGCTGCTGCGGCAGTTCCTCGGCATCCGGGACGACGGGGTCACCGAGGCCGCCGCCCGCTGGATCCGCGGTGAGCAGCGCGACGACGGGACCTGGGCCACCTTCCACGGCGGGCCCTCCGAGCTGTCCACGACCGTTGAGGCCTATGTGGCGCTGCGGTTGGCCGGGGACCGGCCCGAGGACCCCCACATGGCGCGCGCCTCCGCCTGGATCCGCCACCAGGGCGGCATCGCCCGTACCCGTGTCTTCACCCGCATCTGGCTGGCGCTCTTCGGCTGGTGGCGCTGGGACGACCTCCCCGAGCTGCCACCCGAACTGATCTTCCTGCCGCCGTGGTTCCCGCTGAACATCTACGACTTCGGCCAGTGGGCGCGGCAGACCATCGTCCCTCTGACCATCGTCTCCGCGAAGCGCCCGGTGCGGCCCGCGCCCTTCCCCCTGGACGAGCTGCACACCGACCCCGCCCGGCCCCGTCCCCCCGGCGCCCTCGCCCCCGCGGTCAGCTGGCGGGGCTTCTTCCAGCGCGCCGACAAGGCTCTCCACCTCTACCACAAGGTCGCGCCGCGGCGGCTCCGCCGCATCGCGATGAACGCCGCGGCACGCTGGATCATCGAGCGCCAGGAGAACGACGGCTGCTGGGGCGGCATCCAGCCCCCCGCCGTGTACTCGCTGATCGCCCTTCATCTGCTGGGCTACGACCTCGACCATCCCGTGATGCGCGAAGGCCTTGCGTCCCTGGACCGGTTCGCCGTCTGGCGCGAGGACGGCGCGCGGATGGTCGAGGCCTGTCAGTCGCCGGTCTGGGACACCTGTCTCGCCGTGATCGCGCTCGCCGACGCCGGACTGCCCGCCGACCACCCGGCGCTGGTCAGGGCCGCCGACTGGATGCTGGGCGAGCAGATCTCCCGGCCCGGGGACTGGGCCGTGCGCAGACCCCATCTCACCCCGGGCGGCTGGGCGTTCGAGTTCCACAACGACACCTACCCCGACATCGACGACACCGCGGAGGTCGTCCTCGCCCTCGGCAGGGTCAGACACCCCGACCCCCTCCGGGTGGACATCGCGATCGCCCGGGGGCTGCGCTGGAACCTCGGCATGCAGTCAAAGAACGGCGCCTGGGGCGCTTTTGACGCCGACAACGACTCCCCGTTCCCCAACCGGCTGCCGTTCTGCGACTTCGGCGAGGTCATCGACCCGCCGTCGGCCGACGTCACCGCGCATGTCGTGGAGATGCTCGCGTACGAGGGGCTGTCCGCCCACCCCAGGGCACGGCGCGGCGTCGCCTGGCTGCTCGGGCAGCAGGAGCCGAGCGGCGCCTGGTTCGGGCGCTGGGGCGTCAACTACCTCTACGGGACCGGCTCCGTGGTGCCGGCGCTGATCGCGGCCGGGGTGCCCGCGGCCCACCCCGCGATCCGCCGGGCCGTCGACTGGCTGGCCTCCGTGCAGAACGAGGACGGCGGATGGGGCGAGGACCTGCGCTCCTACCGGGAGCGCCGATGCATCGGGCAGGGCGACTCGACCGCTTCCCAGACGGCCTGGGCGCTGCTGGCGCTGCTCGCGGCCGGGGAGCGGGAGAGCAGGGCGGCCGAGCGGGGAGCGGTCTGGCTGGCCAACGCCCAGCGGCCCGACGGCAGCTGGGACGAGCCGCACTTCACCGGGACCGGCTTCCCCTGGGACTTCTCCATCAACTACCACCTGTACCGGCAGGTCTTCCCGCTCACCGCTCTCGGCCGCTATGTGCACGGCGAGCCCCCCATGGCCCGCGCGGGCGCCCGCAAGGGGGGCTGATGGACACGCCCCCGGGCACCGCCCCCGAGCCGGCGGCCGAAGCCGTGTCCGGCGCCGACGCACCGCTGCTGATCGCCTGTGCGCTGGGGATCGAGAAGCTCGCCCTGCGCAGCGGCGTACGCGGCCCGGCCGGCGGCGTCGGGGGACCGTTCACCGTGCTGCGCACCGGCATGGGGCCGCACAGCGCGGAGCGGTCCCTGCGCCGCGCCCTGGCGGACCCCTCCTCGGCGGCCACGGCGGTCGTCGCGTCCGGCTTCTGCGCCGGGCTGGCCGCCGGCATGCACCCCGGCGATCTGGTCGTCGCCGACGAGACCCGGCTGGGGGACCGCGTCACCCGCTGCACGGACGCCGGCCGGCTGGTGGCGGCGGTGGCCAGGGCGGTGCCCGGCCGCACCGTGCACACCGGCCCGCTCATCGGCTCCGACCATGTCGTCCGCGGCCCGGAGAGGGCGGAACTGCGGGCGTCGGGCGCCCTCGCCGTCGACATGGAGTCCGCCGTCACGCTCGGCGCGGCGCTGGCCGCCGGGCCACGTCCGGTTGCGGCCGTCCGGGTGGTCGTGGACGCTCCAGAACATGAACTGGTCCGCATCGGGACGGTACGCGGTGGAATATCAGCCTTCCGCGTCCTTCGCTCCGTCGTTCCCGCTTTCTTCGAATGGCACCGTTCTTTGCTGCTCCCCAGGAGGTGAGCCAGATGGCCATGCCGCTCCGCCAGACCATCAGGGTCGGGACCTACCTTCTCGAACAGAAGCTGCGCAGGCGTAAGAAGTTTCCGCTGATCGTCGAGTTGGAACCGCTCTACGCCTGCAATCTCAAGTGCGAGGGCTGCGGCAAGATCCAGCATCCGGCGGGCGTGCTCAAGCAGCGGATGCCCGTGGCGCAGGCGGTGGGCGCGGTGCTGGAGTCCGGGGCCCCGATGGTGTCCATCGCGGGCGGAGAGCCGCTGATGCACCCCCAGATCGACGAGATCGTACGGCAGTTGGTCATGAAGCGGAAATATGTGTTTCTCTGCACCAATGCCCTGCTGTTGCGCAAGAAGATCGAGAAGTTCACGCCTTCTCCCTATTTCGCCTTCGCCGTGCACATCGACGGACTGCGTGAGCGGCATGACGAGTCCGTCGCCAAGGAAGGCGTCTTCGACGAGGCCGTGGAAGCCATCAAGGAAGCAAAGCGGCGTGGCTTCCGGGTCACCACCAATTCCACGTTCTTCAACACCGACACCCCGCAGACCGTCGTCGAGGTGCTGAACTACCTCAATGACGAACTCCAGGTCGACGAGATGATGATCTCGCCCGCCTACGCCTATGAGAAAGCCCCCGACCAGGAGCACTTCCTGGGCGTGGAGCAGACCCGGGAACTGTTCCGGAAGGCGTTCGCCGGCGGCAACCGGCGCCGCTGGAGGCTCAACCACTCCCCGCTGTTCCTCGACTTCCTGGAAGGGAAAGCAGACTTTCCCTGCACCGCATGGGCCATCCCCAATTACTCGCTCTTCGGATGGCAGCGCCCCTGCTATCTGATGAGCGACGGATATGTGCCCACCTACCGGGAGCTCATCGAGGAGACGGACTGGGACAAGTACGGCCGCGGCAGGGACCCCCGCTGCGCCAACTGCATGGCGCACTGCGGCTATGAGCCCACCGCCGTGCTCGCCACCATGGGTTCACTGAAGGAGTCCCTGAGGGCGGCACGGGAGACGGTCTCGGGACCACGCGGGTGACCCGGGCGGCGGCAGAGAGGGGGCGGAACCACAGCCATGCTGGAGAGCATCCGGGGACCACACGACCTCAAGGCGCTCGAGCGCGCCGATCTCGATGACCTCGCGGAGGAGATAAGGCAGTTCCTCATCCATGCGGTGGCCAGGACCGGAGGCCATCTGGGCCCGAACCTCGGGGTGGTCGAGCTGACGATCGCCCTGCACCGTGTCTTCGACTCGCCCATGGACCGGATTCTGTGGGACACCGGGCACCAGAGCTATGTCCACAAGCTGCTCACCGGCCGCCAGGACTTCTCCGAGCTGCGCGGCAGGGGCGGCCTGTCCGGCTACCCCTCGCGCGCCGAGTCCGACCACGACGTCATCGAGAACTCGCATGCCTCGACCGTCCTGGGCTGGGCCGACGGCCTGGCCAAGGCCAACGAGGTCCTCGGGCGCGGCGACCACGTCGTCGCAGTGATCGGCGACGGGGCGCTCACCGGAGGCATGGCCTGGGAGGCGCTGAACAACATCGCGGACGCCAAGGACCGCCCGCTGGTCATCGTCGTCAACGACAACGAGCGCTCCTACGGCCCCACGATCGGAGGCTTCGCCAACCACCTCGCCACCCTGCGCACTGCCGACGGCTACGAACAGGCGCTGGCCTGGGGCAAGGACGTCCTCCAGCACACCCCCGTCATCGGCCGTCCCCTGTACGAGTCGCTGCACGGTGCGAAGAAGGGCTTCAAGGACGCCTTCGCCCCGCAGGGCATGTTCGAGGACCTCGGGCTGAAGTACGTCGGACCCATCGACGGCCATGACGTCGGCGCCGTCGAATCCGCGCTGCGCCGCGCGAAGCGGTTCCACGGCCCGGTGCTGGTGCACTGCCTCACCCAGAAGGGCCGCGGCTATGCCCCCGCCCTGCTGGACGAGGCCGACCGCTTCCACACCGTCGGAGTGATGGACCCCCTCACCTGCGCGCCGCTCACGCCCTCGAAGGGCCGCTCCTGGACCTCGGTGTTCGCCGACGAGATCGCCGAGATCGGCGCCGAGCGGCCGGACGTCGTGGCCCTCACCGCCGCGATGCTGCACCCGGTCGGCCTGACGGAGTTCGCCGAGCGCTTCCCCGAACGGGTCTGGGACGTGGGCATCGCCGAGCAGCACGCGGCCGTCTGCGCCGCCGGTCTCGCCACGGGCGGGCTCCACCCGGTCGTCGCCGTGTACGCCACCTTCCTCAACCGCGCCTTCGACCAGGTGCTGATGGATGTGGCGCTGCACAGGTGCGGCGTCACCTTCGTCCTCGACCGGGCCGGCGTCACCGGCGCCGACGGCGCGTCCCACAACGGCATCTGGGACATGTCCATCCTGCAGGTCGTCCCCGGGCTGCGGATCGCCGCCCCGCGCGACGCCCAGCGGCTGCGCGAACTGCTGCGCGAGGCCGTCGACGTCGACGACGCGCCGACCGTCGTGCGCTTCCCCAAGGAGTCCGTCGGCGATCCCGTCCCCGCGCTGGACCGGATCGGCGGCATGGACGTACTGCACCGGCCGGCCCGCACCGGAGACCCCGATGTGCTCGTGGTGTCGGCCGGCGCGCTGGCGGGGGTGTGCCTGGAGGCCGCCGGGCTGCTGGAAGCGAGCGGCCTCGGCTGCACGGTCGTCGACCCGCGGTGGGTCAAACCGGTCGACGGGCGCCTTCCGCCGCTCGCGGCACGCCACCGGCTCACCGCGGTCGTCGAGGACAACTGCCGCAGTTCGGGCGTCGGCTCGGCCGTCGCCCAGGTGCTGCGCGACGCGGACGTGGATGTGCCGCTGCGTACCTTCGGCATCCCCGAGCAGTTCCTCGCCCACGCCAAGCGCAGCGAGGTGCTCGCCGACGCCGGCCTCACCGCGGTGGAGATCGCGGGACAGATCAGCGCTGCACTGGCCGCCAAGGAGAACGCCTCATGACCTCGACGGGCGACATGACGGGCACCGGCTTCGACCTCGCCAGACTCCTCGCGGAGCGCGGCGGCGAACGCCATGAGCTGCACACCAGACACCTCAACCACCAGCTGCCCCGGATGCTGCACACCATCGGCTTCGACAAGATCTACGAGCGGGCCGAGGGCGCGTACTTCTACGACGCGGACGGCAACGACTACCTGGACATGCTCGCCGGCTTCGGGGTGATGGGCCTGGGCCGCCACCACCCCGTCGTACGCAAGGCACTCCACGACGTCCTCGACGCCTCGCTCGCCGACCTGACCCGCTTCGACTGCCCGCCGCTGCCGGGGCTGCTCGCCGAACGGCTGCTGGCCCACAGCCCGCATCTGGACCGCGTCTTCTTCGGCAACAGCGGCACCGAAGCCGTGGAGACCGCGCTGAAGTTCTCCCGGTACGTCACCGGGCGGCCCAGGGTCCTGTACTGCTCCCACGCCTTCCACGGGCTGACCGTCGGCTCCCTGTCGGTCAACGGCGAGGCCGGCTTCCGCGACGGGTTCGCGCCGCTGCTGCCCGACACCGCCGTGCCGCTGGGCGATCTCGCCGCGCTCGAGGCGGAGCTCGTCCGCGGCGATGTGGCCGCCCTGGTGGTGGAGCCCATCCAGGGCAAGGGCGTGCACGAGGCGCCGCGGGGCTATCTGCGCGCCGCCCAGGAACTGCTGCACCGGCACGGGGCGCTGCTCATCGCCGACGAGGTGCAGACCGGGCTCGGCAGGACCGGTGACTTCTACGCGTACCAGCACGAGGACGGCGTCGAGCCCGATCTGGTCTGCGTGGCGAAGGCACTCTCGGGCGGCTATGTGCCCGTCGGCGCCACGCTCGGCAAGGACTGGATCTTCAAGAAGGTCTACTCGTCGATGGACCGGGTGCTCGTGCACTCCGCGAGCTTCGGGTCCAACGCCCAGGCGATGGCCGCCGGGCTCGCCGTACTGTCGGTGATCGAGGACGAGCAGGTCGTGGCGGGCGCCCGGGCGGCGGGGGAGCTGTTGAAGACGCGGCTCACGGTGCTCAAGGACCGCTATGAGCTGCTGCACGACGTACGCGGACGCGGACTGATGATCGGCATCGAGTTCGGCAGACCCTCCTCGCTGAAGCTGCGCAGCCGCTGGGCCATGCTCCAGGCGGCCCGCAAGGGCCTCTTCGCGCAGATGGTGGTCGTGCCGCTGCTGCAGAAGCACCGGATTCTCACCCAGGTCTCCGGCGACCGGCTTGAAGTGATCAAACTCATTCCGCCGCTGATCATCGGGGAGCGGGAGGTCGAGCGGTTCCTGGAGGCCTTCACCGAGGTGATGGACGACGCCCACAGCGGCGGGGGGCTGATCTGGGACTTCGGAAGGATCCTGGTGAAGCAGGCCATGGCCGCGCGCTGAGGCGGCCGCGGCCGCGGAGTGCTTTGCCTCTCAGGCAAGAAATTTGCCGATGAGGGAAGAACCTGGCGGAATGGAGGCATGCCGAGACTCCCCGGAGGTCGCCGCCCCGGTGCCTCTCCCCTCTCTCACGCCTCCTCCGTTTCTCCCCTCTCCCCGTCCGCCCTGGGCGAGGCTGTGCCCGATGTCGCCCCGCGCCTGCGGGAACTGCGCCGGCGGCGCGGCCTCACCCTGGAGAACGCCGCCCAGCGGGCGGGGCTCTCCCCGGCCCATCTGTCCCGGCTGGAGACCGGCCGTCGTCAGCCGTCGCTGCCGATGCTCCTGGCACTCGCCCGGACCTACGGCACGACCGTCGCGGAGCTGCTCGGCGAGACCCCGCCGGAGCGCGAGCCGGTGATCCGGGCGGGCAGCCGGGAGCCGACCGGGGCCGACGGCTGGACGTACCACCAGGCCGGCGGGCCCGGCCGGGCGATGCAGGCGCTGCGGCTGGAGATCCCGTACGGCGCCCAGGGCGATCTCGTACGGGTGCACCCCGGCGAGGAGTGGCTGTATGTGCTGCGCGGCGGACTGCGGCTGACGCTGGGGGAGAGCGTCCATGAACTCGCCCCCGGCGACAGCGCCCACTATGACTCGCTCACCCCGCACCGCCTGGCGGCGACCGGACGCGAAGGCGCCGAGGCGCTCTTCGTCCACACGCTGCTGCAGAGCCCTGATGTGCATCCGCATATCTGAAACCCGGGAAAGGACCGTGACGTCAATGGGTGAAACAGGGCAGAAGCCAGAGCGTTCACTCCCCACAGGGCTGGTGGTGCGCCTGTTCGCCTATCTGGTGGCCGGCCATCTCTTCGCGGCCTTCCTGTATCTGCTGTTCCTCCTCGGGGGGCAGAACCAGTGACCGCCTCCGACGGCGTTCACGCCTCATCGAGGAAGCGCGACCGCAGTCGCTCGCGGGTGTCCGGGGCGAGCTTCAGCCCCTCGTTCAGATACCGCTCGACACCGCCCCAGGTCTCCTCGATGGCGGCGAAGGCAGCGTCGAGGTACTCGCTGCGCGCGTCAAACAGCGGGCTGAGCAGGTCCATCACTTCGGGAGACGTCCCGGAGGGCGCATTGTCCCCGCGCTTCACCGGATAGCGGCGGTGCGGGTCGTTGGACTTGAGGTAGTCCGCCTCGATGGCGTCGCGCTCGACGCCCAGGGCGAGCAGGGCGACCGCGATCGACAGCCCCGCGCGGTCCTTGCCCGCGGCGCAGTGCATCAGCGCCGGGACGCTGTCCTCCGCGAGTGCGTGCAGCACCCGGCTGTGCTCGGCGGTCCGCTCCTTGATGATCAGCCGATAGGTCTCGGTCATCCGGCCGGCCGCCTTGCCGTCGGCCAGTATCGACCTGAGCTCGTCGAGGTCGCCGTCCCGGACCATCTTCCAGAACTCCGCGCCGTCGGCCGGATCCGTCAGCGGCAGATTCACATTGCGCACGCCCGGCAGCTCGACGTCCGGGCCTTCGAGCTTCTGGTCCGCGGCATTGCGGAAGTCGAAGATCGTGTGGAGCCCCAGGCCGGCCAGGAAGGTCGCGTCCCTCGCCGTGGCGTGTGCCAGATGGCCGCTCCGGTACAGGCGTCCGTACCGCACCTGCCGTCCGTCCCTGGTCGGCAGGCCGCCCACGTCCCGGAAGTTGCGGACTCCGGTGAGCTGGGACTCGGCCGATGGCACCTGCGGCGACTGCTGCGTCACTTGGGGCTCCTCGTGTGACGGCGTCGGCGTTGGTCGCCGACGGTGACGTGTTCCCGACCATACGACATCACTTCATACGTCAAATGATCTCACCGGGGGCACGCGCACGGGTTCTGTCCGGCCGGCCGATTCGTCATGCGGTGCGCCCCATGGGTACACCAGACCGCCGCATCGGTGAGCGGGGTGGTGATTTGGCATGACTTCCGATGTCTGCCCGAATTGCACCTTTAGTAATAACCTGCCCTGGCTGAGGGGGAGATGGGAAACGGTACGTGAGCAGCGTCATATCCGTAACGGACCGTGGCGGATGCCGGACGGTGAATTCCTTTCTGAGGTGGGAATTTGAATCGCCTTCATCGACGGAGGGTGACCGGAATTCCTCGCCGATATCACAGCGCTCAATGCCGGGGGAATCGGAAGGCTTGTTCCGCTGTGCTCGGCTCGTTTACGGTCACGACCGATCCGGACGGACCGCCTAATCCTGCCGCCGTTCGGAATGACGACCCCACACACGCGTGGCAGGAGCGGGGGAACCAGGTAAGTCGCCGCGCCGGAGTCGCCGCTCCGGACGGCTTGGGGTGAAGCCGCGTCACCGCGTGGCCGGGCATCTCCAGCCCGAACCCGACAGCTCACCTCGCAGGCGCCGGAGAGGAAATCGCCATGCCCGCGAAGGGTAAGCACCGTCGTCCCAAGAGCAGCCCGCTCGCACGCGGTTTTGTCGCCGCGGGCGCAGGCGGCGCCGCCATCGCCATCCCGCTGCTGTCCCCGGCGGGCGCCCACGCCGCGGAGACGTCCGCGCCCGCCGCCGCGCCGCGGCAGGCCGTGACCGCCGCGGCCGCCCATGCCCCCGCCGGTGACGCCAAGTCCGGCGATGCGGTCAAGAAGCAGGCGCGGAAGGCCACGCCGACCACCTACGAGGTCGTCCCCGGCGACTATCTGTCCAAGATCGCCGACGAGCACGATGTGCGCGGCGGCTGGCAGCGGCTGTACGCGGACAACCGGGAGGCCGTGGGCGACAACCCGTCGCTGATCCACCCCGGGCTGAAGCTCACCGTCCACGGCAAGGCAGCGGAGCAGTCCGCCCCCGCGAAGGCGAAGGCGAAGGCAAAGGCCAAGCCCAAGGCGAAGACCGAGGCGAAGGCCGAGAGCAAGGCCCAGAGCGCCCCCAAGGCGCCGAAGAAGAAGGCCGCCCCCGAGCGCTCCACGTCCAAGGCGTCCGCCGCTGAGTCCACGCCTGCGCAGAAGCCCCAGCAGCCTCAGGCGGCCCAGCCGGCAGCCAGCGTCTCCGGCTACTCCGCGCCCCTCTCCGGCGCAAGCGTCACCACCCCGTACCGCGCCTCCGGCGCCAGCTGGTCCAGCGGCTACCACACCGGCGTCGACTTCGCCGCCGCCACCGGCACCACGGTCAAGGCAGTCACCGCGGGCACCGTCGTCTCCGCCGGCTGGGGCGGCGCGTACGGCAACGAGGTCGTCATCCGCCACAACGACGGCACCTACTCGCAGTACGCCCATCTGTCCTCGCTGTCCGTCTCCTCCGGCCAGAGCGTGAGCGCCGGCCAGCAGATCGGCCTGTCGGGCTCCACGGGCAACTCCACCGGCCCGCACCTCCACTTCGAGGTCCGCACCGGCCCGTCGTACGGCTCCGACATCGACCCGGTGGCGTACCTGCGCCAGCACGGCGTGTCCATCTGATCCGTCCCACGCAGACGCGCATCCATCCGCGCCCCTCGCAGCCCGGCGCTGCGAGGGGCGCGGTGGTATTCCGGGTTGGCGAAAACTTGACCGGTGGCAAAGATCACCTCCCGTCAACCCCTCCTTACGGTCGCGTAGGTCACATCTGCGGGGGAATGATGCTGCCCTGTGGCAGACGATTCGAGAAGAGAGAACAAGGGCGCATTCGAGTCGTACGCGGCGATCGGTGACAGCTTCACCGAAGGCGTGGGCGACCCGGGCCTCGACGGGACGTACGTCGGCTGGGCCGACCGCCTCGCGGTGCTGCTCGCCGACCGCATGCCGGAGCACACCTTCCGCTACGCCAACCTCGCCGTGCGCGGCCGTCTCCTCGACCAGATCGTCGAGGAACAGGTCCCCCGGGCCAGACAACTCGCCCCGGATCTGGTGACGTTCTGCGCAGGCGGCAATGACATCATCCGTCCGGGCACCGACCCGGACGACGTCGCCGAACGCTTCGAGCGCGCCGTCGCCGACCTCGCGGGCTCCGTCGGCACCGTCATGGTGACCACGGGCTTCGACACCCGCGGCGTCCCCGTCCTGCGCCATCTCCGCGGAAAGATCGCCACCTACACCGCGCATGTGCGGGCCATCGCCGACCGCTACGACTGCCCGGTGCTCGACCTGTGGTCCCTCAGGTCCGTCCAGGACCGCCGCGCCTGGGACGCCGACCGGCTCCACCTCTCCCCGGAGGGCCACACCCGCGTCGCCCTGCGTGCCGCCCAGGTCCTCGGCCTCGACGTCCCCGCCGACCCGGACCAGCCGTGGCCGCCGCAGCCGCCGCGCGGCGTCCTGGACGTCCGCCGCGACGACATCCAGTGGGCCCGCGACCACCTGGTCCCCTGGATCGGCCGCCGACTCCGCGGCGAAAGCTCCGGCGACCACGTGGCCGCGAAGCGCCCGGACCTCCTGCCCCTGTAGCGAAGCGGGGGCTTCGCCCTCCCTGGCCCCTCCGGGGGAGGTTTCGCCGGGCTGCCGCCCGCGTCCTGCCGGGAGCGGCAGCTACGCGCCTCCGGGATGCCCGCCGGGGCGGTGACGCCGGCGGCCGGCGCATCTCCTGCGGGGCGGCGGGCACGTTCCGTCGGGATGGCCGGTGGTCAGCCTGTGCCGAGGGGCCGTACCCGGCCGTGTGCCGGCGAAGGGGGGCGTGCCGCGCAAGGCGGCGTCATGCCACACGCCCGGGGCCCGCGTACCTCCCGGGGGCGGCGGGCCGCGCCGACGGAACGGCCTGACGACGGTTCTGCCTGGGGGCCGGCGCCCCGGCGCGGCCGTGGGGCGACCGCAGCGGCCGTGTCAGCGGGCCGCCGCGGTGAGGGCCGCGCGGTCCAGGGACAGTTCGCGGGCCAGCGCGTCGTCCGCCCACTCCAGCATCGCCGCCCGCGAGAGCCGCCCCGTGTACGCGGTCATCTGCACCGCGAGCCCGTCGAGGAACGCCGTCAGACGCCACGCCGCCGACGCCGGGTCGGCGCAGGCGAACTCGCCGCCGGCCGCGCCCTCGGCGATGACCTCGGTCAGGGCCGCCTTCCACTGCTGGTCCAGATCGCGCGCCACATCCCGCAGGACCGGTTCCCGCAGCGCCGCCGCCCAGCCCTCGATCCACAGCCGCCAGCCCTTGGCCTGCCCCGTCGGGGCGTACCACCGCACGGCGGCGCGCAGCCTGCGCACCGCGGTCGTGCGGCGGCCGAGCAGCTTGCGCAGATGTGCGAGGTCGGCGGCGGCCGCATGCGCGAACGCCGCCGAGACGAGCTGCTCTTTGGAGGAGAAGTGATACAGCACCAGCGCATTGCTCACGCCGAGCGCCGAGGCCACGTCCGCGATCCGCACGGCGGCCACGCCCCGCGCCTCGATCTGCTCGACGGCCGCGTCCAGCAACTCCTCGCGCCGCTCCGCAACGCTCAGCCGTACTCGTGCCACGGCCGTCACCCTACACAGCCGCTTTCCGAGGCCTCACCCACCCCGTACACCGCGCAGGTCCGCCCGGACCGTCGGGACGAGTCCGGCCCCGGCCGCCGCCCGGTCGCGGACGCCCTGGCCGAGCCGAGGCGGGCCTCCTTCACCGTCATCCCGCGGCGGGGCCCGACACCTCCGCGAGCGTGCAGCCCCGGCGCATCCGCAGCCCGTCGCGGGCGGCCCCGTGAACCAGCCGGTCGACGACCGGGCGCCCGCGGCAGCGGGTGACCGGGTCGGTCCATATGAGCTTCAGCAGCGGCGGGGCGGGAGGCGGCGAGACGTCCGGCACAGCGGTCATGACGTCCGGCACAGCGGTCATACGACGGGGTCGCCAGGGGCCGGCTATCTGATTCGACAATCAGTCAGCGCTTGAACCGGCCTCCGCCCGTGTCGACGCGGCCGCCCGCATCGCCGGGACCTCGCAGCGGTCCTTGAAGCCCTGACTGGTCAGCCCCAGGGCGGAGTTCATCCGGGACCGCAGGTTCTCCACCGCCACCATCGCCGTCAGCTCCACGAAGGCCGGCTCGCCGAGGGCCAGGCGCAGCCGCCGCGCCAGTTCGTCGTCCACCTCCGGCGGAGTCGCGGTCATCGCCTCCGCGTACTCCATGACGTCGCGCTCCAGCGGGGTGTAGGCGTCGCTGTCCCGCCACACGGGCAGGTCCTGCAGCTTGCGCGGGTCCATGCCCCGCGTCCGGCTCACCCAGTAGCCGAAGTCCATGCACCAGCTGCACCCGATCGCCGCGGCCGACGCCATCACGGCGAGCTCCTTCAGATCCGCGTCGAGCTGCTTCCACTTGGCGACCGACTGCTCGAAGCGCAGGTCCGCCCAGAGCACACGGGGGTTGTGGGCCAGCGCCCGAACGGGGTCCAGGACCCTGCCGTACACCCGCCCGGAGTACTTCTCGACGAACCGGAAGAGCAGCGTGCGCGGCGGGTCGAGCGAAATGCGGGCCATGAGGGATCCCTCCTCTGCGATGCCGGGCGCTTGTGCGCCCTTCACCCGTACGACGGATCCCGCACCGGAGAATGTGACATCCCCCAGAACACCGGCGACATCAGGAACACCGGCCCCCGTGCATGCGTTGGTCCCAGCATGACGGAGAACGAGGCCCAGCAGGACGCGCTGCTCGCGCTGCTCGCCGAATACGACGGAGGCGTGCTCGTCACCCTGAAGCGGGACGGCAGACCGCAGCTGTCCAATGTGAACCACGCGTACTACCCGGACGAGCGGATCATCCGCGTCTCCATCACCGACGACCGGGCCAAGACCAGGAATCTGCGCCGCGACCCCCGCGCCGGCTACCACGTCACCAGCGCCGACCGCTGGGCCTGGACGGTCGTCGAGGGGACCGCCGAGCTGACCCCGGTCGCAGCGGACCCGTCCGACGACACCGTCGAGGAGCTGATCGCCCTCTACCGGGACGTCCAGGGAGAACACCCCGACTGGGACGACTACCGCCGCGCCATGGTCCGTGACAAGCGGCTCGTGCTGCGGCTGCACATCGAACGGGCCTACGGACAGCCCGCCCGCTGAGCCCTGTCGGACCTGCCGCCCATAATGGAGAGACCACGCCACCAGGAGGTTGTCGTGACCGGCCCCACCTCGATGCATCCGCTGCGCGCCCGGCTTCGCGCGCTGCGCCCGGCTGCCTTCGGGGCCGACCCGTCCGGCGCCCGCTGGGAGCGCATCCGACGCTCGCCGAACTTCTCCGACGGCTCCTTCCAGAACCCGGCAGGGGCGCGGACCAGACCCTCCAACGGCTCGTTGGTCGAGTTCGCCAAGATCTACTTCCAGAAGGAGGCGAGGGCGCTCCGCTCGCCCGTCGCCCCGGTGCCCGTCCATCCCACCACCCTCGCCGAGCTGGCCAAGCCTCCGGCGTCCGGGCTCCGGCTCACCTGGATGGGCCACTCCAGCGTCCTCGCGGAGATCGACGGCCGACGGGTGCTCTTCGACCCGGTCTGGGGCGAGCGGTGCTCTCCCTTCTCCTTCGTGGGCCCCAAGCGGCTGCACCCCGTGCCCGTGCCGCTCGCGTCGCTCGGCCCCGTGGACGCCGTCGTGATCTCCCACGACCACTACGACCACCTGGATCTGCCCACCATCCGCTCCCTTGCCTCCACCGACACGGTCTTCGCGGTCCCGCTCGGCGTGGGAGCGCATCTGGAGCGCTGGGGCGTCCCCGCCGACCGGCTGCGCGAGCTGGACTGGCAGGAGTCGACGCGGATCGCCGGCCTCACGCTGACGGCCGCCCCCGCGCGCCACTTCTGCGGCCGCGGGCTGCGCAACCAGCAGCACACCCTCTGGGCCTCCTGGGCGGCAGCCGGGCCCGAGCACCGGATCTACCACAGCGGTGACACGGGCTACTTCCCCGGATTCGCCGACATCGGCGCCGAGCACGGCCCCTTCGACGCCACCATGATCCAGATCGGCGCCTACTCCGAGTACTGGCCCGACATCCATATGACCCCCGCCGAGGGCATGCGGGCCCATCTCGACCTCCAGGGCGGCCGCCCGAGCGGAGTGATGCTCCCCATCCACTGGGGCACCTTCAATCTCGCCCCGCACCCCTGGGCCGAGCCCGGCGAGGGGACCGCCGACGCCGCGGCCGAAGCCGGCGCCCGCATCGCCCTGCCCCGGCCCGGCGAACCCTTCGAACCGGCCGCCCCGGCCATTCCCTCCGCGCCGTGGTGGCGGGCCGTCGCCACCGCGCCCGCCCAGGGCTGGGCCGCCGCCCCCGGCACGGACGCCTCCGAAGTGGCCCCCACCGCCTGACCTGCGACGGCGGACCGCAGCCCGGCGGTCTGCACAGCAGCGAAAAATTATCGGGCTGTCGTACGAACCCTCATGCCGGAGCGGGACACTTCGCGGGGACTTTGTCAACTGCCCGTCGCACGCGCCCCATTGGCGACTACCGTGTGTTGCCGGTGATCAACGATGGGCTCGTCCGGCTGCTGCCGCCCCGTCGGTGAGGCGGTGCGGTACGCCCCGAGCCGCCCGGCCGAGCGGTCCGGGGCGCCGGACCCGCTTCGGCAAGCCGGAAGAGACCCATTGCCACCCGCGCAGTACGCCGTTTCCTGGGGCCCACGTACCAAGGACGCTGATGTCTCAACTTCGCGCACCCGCCGCGCGGTCCGACCGCCGTGAAGGCGGGCGGCACGGCCGGCCAGGCGCCCGCTCCCTCTCGTCCTCGGGGAGGCGGCATCCCGCGCCCTCCCCGCCCGAGGCCCGTATACGTCCGCGACTTCTGCGCGCCGCGGTCCTGCCGACCCTCGGCGCCTCGCTCAGCGGCGCAGGCGCCGTCGTCGCCACGGTCCGCGCCGCCGCTCCCCAGCCGTCGCCCGGACTGTGGGCGGTGCTCACCGCGGCCGCCGCGCTGGCCATGGCGTCGATCGCGGCCGCGGCGCTCGGCGCGGACCGCACCGCCAGGTCCGTACTCGACCGCTGCGCCGCGCTGCGCCGCACCGCCGCCCGGGGCCAGGCCGACCTGAGAGGCCTCGTCGACCGGCTCAGAAGGGGAGAAGGGCCGCCCGCCCGCGACGACGCGCCGTTCGCTCCGCTCGGCGGAGACGAATTCGATCTGCTCACCCAGGAGCTGGGGCGCGGCCATGAAGCCGCCGTCACCGCGGTGGTACAGGCATCCCGGCTCTCCACCAGCGCCGGCAACGAACAGAAGGTGGAAGTCTTCGTCAACCTCGCCCGGCGGCTCCAGTCCCTGGTGCACCGCGAGATCCAGCTCCTCGACGAGCTGGAGAACGACGTAGAAGACCCCGACCTGCTCAAAGGGCTGTTCCATGTCGACCTCCTCGCCACCCGCATCCGCCGGCACGCCGAGAACCTCGCCGTGCTTGGCGGCGCGATCTCACGCCGTCAGTGGTCCAACCCCGTGCCCATGACCGAGGTGCTCCGCTCCTCGATCGCCGAGGTCGAGCAGTATCCGCGCGTCAAGCTCGTGCCGCCCATCGACGGCACGCTGCGCGGCCACGCGGTGGCCGACGTCATCCATCTGCTGGCCGAACTGGTCGAGAACGCCACTCTGTTCTCCGCCCCGCACACCCAGGTGATGCTGCGTGCCCAGCACGTCACGGCCGGGCTCGCCGTGGAGGTCGAGGACCGGGGCCTCGGCATGCCGCCCGTGGAGCAGGCCCGGATGAACGCGCTACTCGCCGACCCCGACCAGGTGAGCGTGGCCCAGCTGCTCCAGGACGGGCGCATCGGCCTCTTCGTCGTCTCCGCCCTGGCCCGTCGGCACGGCATCGCGGTACGCCTGCAGTCCAATATCTACGGAGGCGTCCAGGCCGTGCTGGTCCTTCCGCAAGGACTCCTCGGCGCAGAGCAGGACGATCCCGAGAACGGGCAGACCGCACAGGCCCTCGCCGTCGAGGCGGGGCCGCAGACGGCGGCCACCCTGCGGCACGGGGTACGGCAGGGCGGACACTCCGCCGGCGTCCCGCACGGCGCCGCGGGCCAGCCGGCGTACCCCGCGCAGCCCCCGGACACCGCCCGGAACGCCTCGCAGCGGCCTGGGGCGTCACACCGCGGCAGCCACCCACTGCCCGTCCGCGAAGAGCACGACCAGCGCCCGGACCCGGCGGCCGCGTTCTCCGGCGTCCCCCATGCCGCCCTGTCGCAGCACCCCGCGGCCGAGCCCGGCCACACCGCCGCCGGACCCCCGTCGGTCCCCCGCGTCGACGACTGGCCCCACGGGGAGCGCCCGAAGCTGCCCAGACGCCGCAGCCAGGAACACCTCGTTCCGCAGCTCAGGGACGCGCGGCCGCCCCGCAGGGACGACGAGCACATCCTGCACGACCCCGGGCTGATGGCGGCCTTCCAGCGGGGCGTCGGGCTGGCCGAGTCCCAGTCCGCCGCCGACCGGGCCGTCACGCCGCCGCAGCGGCAGCGCCACGACAACACCTCCAAGGAGTAGATCACCATGGCGAGCGATGTGCCGACCGGACATACCCCGGACCTCGACTGGCTGCTCGGCGGTCTGGTCCAGCGCGTCCCGTACACCAGGAACGCGGTACTGCTCTCCGCCGACGGGCTCGTGAAGTCCGTCCACGGACTCGACGACGACAGCGCGGACCACATGGCCGCGCTCGCCTCCGGCCTCTACTCACTCGGCCGCAGCGCCGGAGCCCGATTCGGCGACGGCGGCGAAGTCCGCCAGGTCGTCGTGGAGCTCGACTCCACACTGCTGTTCGTGTCTGCCGCCGGATCCGGAACCTGCCTCGCCGTGCTCGCGGGACGCGAAGCCGACGCCGCGGTCCTCGGATACGAGATGGCGATGCTCGTCAAGAGCGTCCGCCCGTACCTCGCCACGCCCGTCAGACAGTCCGCAGGAGCGCCGGGTCCGCTGGGGCAGTGACGTGCCGGCGCCCCACGAAGGACCGTTGCTCGACGATGTGGCCGGCCGGCTCGTCCGTCCGTACACGGTGAGCGGCGGCCGCACCCGGCCGACGGCCACGCTGGAGCTGCTCTCGCTGGTGATGGCGACCGGGCCCGTGCCGCCCAGCGCACAGCTCGGCCCGGAGCATGTCACGGCCCTCGCGCTGTGCGGCGGACCGACCTCGGTCGCCGAGGTCGCAGCCTGCCTCCGGCTCCCCGCCGCCATCGCCAAAGTGGTGCTCTCCGATCTCATGGACTGCGGAGCCGTCACCGCGCGAGCGCCCCGCAGCCCCGACACACCGACCGACCGTTCCCTGCTGGAGGCAGTGCTCGATGGCCTACGACGACTGCTCTGAACAGGAGTCCGCACAGGTGTGCGGACCGGAGGAGCTCTTCCCCACCGCGCTGAAAATCCTGGTCGCGGGCGGCTTCGGGGTGGGCAAGACCACTTTCGTGGGCGCGGTCAGCGAGATCGACCCGCTGAGCACGGAGGAACTGCTCACCCAGGTCAGCGTCTCCACCGACAGCCTCGACGGCATCGAGGCCAAGGCCACCACCACCGTCGCCATGGACTTCGGCAGGATCACCCTCGACCGGCGGCATGTGCTCTATCTCTTCGGCACACCCGGCCAGGAGCGCTTCTGGTTCATGTGGGACGAACTCTCCGAGGGCGCCCTCGGGGCCGTCGTCCTCGCCGACACCCGCCGGCTCGAGGACTCCTTCTCCGCCGTGGACTTCTTCGAACGCCGCGGCATCGGATTCGTCGTCGCCGTCAACGAGTTCGACGGCGCCCACCGCTATGAACCCGCCGAGGTGCGGGCCGCCATCGACCTAGAGCCGGATGTGCCGGTCGTGCTGTGCGATGCACGGATCGCCAGCTCGGGGATCAAGACTCTGGTCACCCTCGTCCGGCATCTGCTCACCACCACCGCGGCGTCCGCCCCGGCGCCGAGCTACGGAGTGCCGTCATGACGTACGAGCCCACCGGCCATCTGCTGCTCACCCCCGTCGACCGCGAAGCCCCCACGAGGGTCCGCCGACTGCGTCAGCTGGGCATGGGCGACCGTCCCGACCCGGCCTTCGACGCGTTCGCCCACAGGCTCGCCCGGGCGGCCGGCGCGCCCTACTCCATGGTCAACTTCATCGACGAGAGCAGGCAGTTCTTCGCCGGGCTGCACACCCCGGACGGCGTCCGCGGCGGCGGCCTCATGGCCGGGGCCGGGGCGGCGGCCCCGGGCATCGGCCGCCATATGGCCAGGGACCACGGCTACTGTCCTCATGTGGTGGTACGGCGCAAGGCCCTGGTGCTGGAGGACGTCTGCGACTATCCGCGGTTCGCGGGGAACCCGGTCGTCGACGAGATCGGCATCCGCTCCTACCTGGGCGCTCCGCTGATCGACCGTACGAACACCGCGCTGGGGACGGTCTGCGTGGTCGACACCGAGCCCAGAGCGTGGGGGCGGGCGGGACTCGAGACCATCAAGTCGCTCGCCGCCGAGTTGGTGGAGCAGATCCACCGCAGGGAGGACGGCGGCTGCTGACGCCGGAGGGCGGACCGGACGCCGACGGTCGTCAGCGGGGCGTCCCCGGGAGGAACCGGGCCATGCGGGCGCGCAGCCCGCGGGGGTCAAGCCCATGGGCGGTGAGATGCTCGTCCATCCGGCCGTAGCGGCGCAGCTCGCGACGGGACACCCCGAGGCCCAGCACCCGGTGCGGTACGTCGGTCAGCGCCTCGGAGGCCGCGGCGGTCGAGGTCCCGGCCAGATACGGTTCGACGATCACCACGTCGGCGGCGTTCTGCACGCCCGCCGCCGCCCGGAGGGCCGCGCTGTCGAAGGGCCGGACGGTCGTCGCGTACAGCACGGTCACATCCAGCCCCTCCGTCGCCGCCAGCACATGGTCCAGCATCGGCCCCACGGCGATCACCACACCGCCGCGCCCCTCGCGCAGGGTGCGGAAGCCGGGCTTCCCGTCCGACGCGTGAGCCCGCGCGTTCGTCTGCAGCGACAGCCTGATGTACACCCGGTCGTCACGGGCCGCGGACTGCCGCAGCAGAGCCTCCGCTTCGTCCGGGTGGCCCGGCACCTGGACCGACCAGCCGTCGAGGGTGTCCAGCAGCGCCACGTCTCCCGGCGCCATGTGGGTGAAGCCGCCGGCGGGCCAGTCGTAGGACGCCCCGGCGCTGACCAGCACCCCGCCCGTTCCCTGATGCCCGAAGTCCAGCTTCACCTGCTCGAACGGCCGCTCGACGAGAAAGCTGGCGAAGGTGTGCATGATCGGCCGGAGGCCGGTGAGGGCGATGCCGCCGCCGGCGCCGATCAGCAGCTGTTCGCGGATGCCCACATTGATCACCCGGTCCGGGTGCCTGCGGCGCGCGGCGGAGAAGCCGTCCTTGCTGATCTCCGCCAGCACCAGGGCGAGCCGTGCGTCCTCGTCCAGCAGCTGTGAGGTGGTCGAGACAAACCGTTCGCGCATCGTGTCCATGATCGTCAATCCTCCGGTGCATCCGTGAGTCGTGCTGTGCGGGCCTATGGGAGCCGTGGGAAACAGGTGGGCGGGCGGCCTCAGGCGTCCTTGGGCTCGACGCGGGCGACGACCGCCCGCGGCCGCCCCGGATGCGGTGCGCTGAACGCCGCGTACAGCGCCTCGTGGTCCCGGCCGTCGACCGTCTCCGCCGACCATCCCGCGGCCTCGAAGCGGGACGCGATGCCGCCCGGCCAGCCATGGGTGGCGGACACGTTGTCGATCACCAGGGTGTGCAGCTGCTCCAGGCCGGCCGGGCCCGCGTAGGCGAGCGCCTCGTGGTTGCTCCCCTCGTCCAGCTCCGCGTCGCCGATCAGCACCCACACCCGTGGCCCGGTCAGCCCCTGAGCCCGCAGCCCGTGCACCGCCCCCACGGCCAGCGGCAGTCCGTGCCCCAGCGATCCGCTGCCGATCTCGGCGCCCGGGACCAGCGTGGCGTCGGGGTGATGGCCGAGCGGGGAGTCGTACGAGCCGAAGCCGGGCAGCCACTCCTCGGGGAAGAACCCCTTGGCGGCGAGGACGGCGTAGTACGCCATCGGCCCGTGCCCCTTGGAGAGCAGGAACCGATCCCGGTCGGGCGCCTCCGCGGTCGCGGGGGACACCCGCAGCACCCGGTCGTACAGCACCCACAGGGCGTCCAGTGTCGAGGTCGCGGCCGGGCCGTGCTTCTCGTCGCCCGTCATCTGAGCCATCAGCCGGTCGAGTTCGCGGATGGCGCCGGCCGAAGCCGCTGCTGTCGTCGTCATGCGCCCACCGTGCAACTTGAAGTCCGGTTGAGGTCAACCGGTCCTCAAGCGGAAGGCGGCCGGGATCCCGAGCGGCGGCCGGGATGGCGGGCGGCGGCCGGGCCGGAAAGCGGTTCGTGACCAGCTGCCGATGTGCGGTATTGTTCTCGTGCGCGTTCGGCCGGGGGAAACCCCAGGCCAGANTGCGCGTTCGGCCGGGGGAAACCCCAGGCCAGACGGGCATCGGGACGTGGCGCAGCTTGGTAGCGCACTTGACTGGGGGTCAAGGGGTCGCAGGTTCAAATCCTGTCGTCCCGACACAGAAAACGCCCCTCTGATCTGGGAAGCCTGCAGATCAGAGGGGCGTTTTTCAGTTTCCGGGGAGTGGCGGGCGGTCCGCTTGCCGGTCGGCGGGTCAGGCCGGAAGCCTGCGGCGGTGGAGTGACGCCGGGCCGCCGGTTGCGTCCATGGGCGGTCCCGGCGCGCTGCGGCACTGCCGCCGCTCCAGCCGCACTCCTGTGTGTCCTGAGTCACAGGTGTAAAGCTGAGTGCCGCGAGAGTCGTCTGCGTAACCCACGGTGAGGCCCGTACGGCGACGTACGGCGATCACGGCAGCGATGGGGATGGAGCCGGATGACGGCGGGGCGAGGGACGCGCGCGGTGCGTGCCGCGGTGTTCGCCGTCGTCTGCGTGCTGCTCGCCGCCCTGGGGCATGCGGTGATGTCCGGCACGCCGGTGCCCCGCTGGGCCATGGCCGCCGGATGCGCGGCGACCGCCGCCGCTGCCTGGGCCCCGACCCGGCGCGAACGCGGCCTCGGCGCGGTCACCGCGGCCACCGTGGCGGTGCAGACGCTGCTGCACAGCGGTTTCTCCCTCGCCCAGGCGATGGAAGGGGCCGCCGCTCCCGGCGGCCGCTCCTCGGCCGTCGACAGCTGGCTGGGCCATGTCACCAGCGGTCTGCTGGGCACGCTCCATCCCGTCGGCGGCACGGCCGCGTCCGCGGGCCACGGCCATGCCGGCCACGCTCCGGACTCCGCCGCCCTGGCACACGGGGCGGTCGGCATGGACCCGCTCGGCATGGACCCGCTCGGCATGGCCGCTGCCCATGTGCTGGCCGCCCTGATCTGCGGGCTGTGGCTGGCCCACGGCGAGCGTGCCGCCTTCCGGGTCCTGCGCGCCGCGGCTTCCCGGCTCGCCGCGCCGCTCCGGCTGCCGCTGAGCGTGCCGCTGCCGACGCCCCGCCCGCCCCGGTCACGGCGGTTCCGCGACCACGCCGTACGCGCGCCGCGACGCCTGCTGCTCGTCTACGCCACCCCACTGAGAGGTCCTCCGTCGTAGCCGCTGTCGAGCGCCGACAGCCGGAGCCCCGAAGCGTGTGCGGCCGCCGCCGTGCGCCCTCGGGCATCCGGCCCCGCCGATCGCGCGGGGCCGCTGTGACGTACCGGCCCGTCCCCGTCCGGGACGGGGCCGGAATCCCGAGGACCTACCACGAGGGACATCAGGCGATGACCACTGCCCTGCCCTGCCCGACCGACCCCGACGACATCTCCGCACACCGTGCCCCGGCCGGTGTGCCCGCCCCGCGCGACGCGGCCGTGACCGGCTGGGCGCTCAAGGCCCGCGGCGGCGACCCCGAGGCGGTGGAGCACTTCGTCCGTGCGCTGCACCGCGACGTCTGGCGCTACGTCGCCGCGCTCAGCGCGGACCGCCAGTCGGCCGACGACCTGACCCAGGACACCTTCGTACGGGCCCTCGGCAGCCTGCACCGCTTCGAAGGCCGCTCCTCCGCCCGGACGTGGCTGCTGTCGATCGCGCGCCGCACGGTGGTCGACAGCCTGCGCCGCGCGGCCGCCCGGCCCCGGCTCGCCGGGGCGGACGACTGGCAGTCCGCCGCCGAACGCGCCCAGCCGCGCGGCCTGCCCGGCTTCGAGGACGGCGTCGCTCTGCTGGAACTGCTCGCCCTGCTGCCTGCCGAGCGGCGCGACGCCTTCGTCCTCACCCAGCTCCTCGGGCTGCCGTACGCGGAGGCCGCCCGGGTGTGCCGCTGCCCCGTCGGCACCGTGCGCTCACGGGTGGCGCGGGCCCGCGCGATGCTGATGGACCTGCTGTACGACGCCGAGGGTCCCGCGGCCTCCACCGCTGAGGCGCCCGCGGCTGAGCCCGCGCCGCGCAGATGCCGGGCCAGCGCGCCCGTCGACGCGCCCGAGCCGACTCCGCCGACGACTGACAGCCGGTCCTGTCCGGTCTCCCGGCGGACGTGGTCGGAGACCGACCGGTAGCCGAGGCAGTGGACGTCGTCGTGGTACTGGCGCATCCAGTGGTACTCGGGGTGCTCGCGAAGGAACCCGCGGCAGGCTGAGACGCCGGGCGGCCCGACTCCGTGTCCCGGGCGTGTTCTGTGGACTCGTGTGCTCCGAACTCCCGTACTGTGATGTTCACTTGCCAGGGCACGCCCGTACCAGAACAGCGACCGGGAGGCGAACTGCGTGACGACGAGAAGAGACCGGACCAGGCTGGACGCGCTGCGGCGCGACTTGTATCCGCACTACGCACAGGCCCGTGACGCCGAAGGCCTCACCTATGTGCCCGAGCTCCAGGCCTGGCTGGTCTCCCGCGACGCCGACGTGCGGGAGGTGCTCCGCAGGCCCGACGAGTTCTCCTCGGCGCATGCTCTGCTGCCCGACGCCTTTCCCTCGCCGGCCGCGCTGGAGGTCCTCGCCCAGGGGTTCGGCAAACGCCCCACCGTCGTGTCCACCGACGGCGCGGCCCATCAACGCCACCGGGCCCCGCTGAACCGCGCCCTGACGGCCTCACGGGTCGCGGACCTCGTGCCGTACGCGGCCGAACGGGCCGAAGCGCTGGTCGAAGCCTTCGCCGCACAGGGGCGCGTGGAGCTGATGCAGGCGTACGCACGGCAGCTGCCCGGCCAGGTGATCGGACGGCTCGTCGGGCTCGACCCCGTGGATGTGCCCGCCGCGGTGCACGGCGGCCACCGGGCGGAACAGCTGCTGTTCCGCCCGCTGGACGCCGGCGAACAGCTCCGCTGCGCCCATGACGTCGTCGCCCTGCAGCTGATGCTCGACGGCTATATGCGCGCACGGCGCGAGAACCCGCGCGACGACCTGTGCTCCATGATGGTGGCCGCGTACGCGCCGGACGAAGGCGAACTCACCCTCGACCAACGCCATGAGCTGGTCTCCAACCTCCAGAACTTCCTGATCGCCGGTCATCTCACCACCACCGCGCTGATCGGCTCCACCGTCCTCAACCTGCTGCGCGACCGCGCCCAGTGGGAGGCGATATGCGACGACCCCGGGCTCATTCCCGCAGCAGTGGAGGAAGCGGCCCGGCATGACAGCCCCGTCCAGGGATTCCGCAGGACCACCACCCGACCGGTGACCCTCGCGGGAACCGAACTGCCGGCCGGGGCCACGCTCTTCGTCTCCTACGGCTCCGCCAACCGCGACGAACGCCGTCATGAGCGGCCGGACCGCTTCGATGTCACACGCCCCCTCTCCCGCCGCCATCTGGCCTTCGGCCACGGCGCCCACGGCTGCCCCGGCGCACAGCTCGCCCGCGAGCAGCTGAGGCTGACGCTCGCGCTGCTCGCCCGCCGCCTGCCCGGACTGCGCCTGGACGCCGAACGCCCGCTGCCGGTCATGCGGCCCACGCTGATCCACCGGTCTCCGGAGGAGCTCCACCTCACCTGGTGAGCCGCCTGTTCGGGACGATGGCCGCGGCGGGGCCGGCCGGCCCTCGGGACCGGTGGCCGCGGCGGGCCGGCCGTGGCTCAGGACGCCCGACCCGGCGGGGTGGTGGCCCAGGCGGGGCGGCACGGAGGCATATCCTCCGGACCATGCGTGTCGCTCTCTTCGTCACCTGCGTCAACGACGCGGTGTATCCCGCCACGGGCATCGCGACCGTCGAGCTGCTGGAACGGCTGGGTGTGACGGTGGACTTCCCCGCCGGACAGACCTGCTGCGGACAGCCCGCCTTCAACACCGGATACCGGCGCGAGACGCTGCCGCTCGTACGGCGCACCGTGCACGCCTTCCAGGGGTACACCCATGTGGTGACCCCCTCCGCGTCGTGCGCCGCCATGGTGCGGAGGCACTATCCGGGGCTGGCCGGGGCGGCCGGAGCGGAACTGGCCACGCGCACCTACGAGCTGACGGAGTTCCTGGTCGACGTCCTGGGAGTGGTCGACGTCGGGGCCTGCTTCCCCCGCAGAGTCACCTACCACCCCTCCTGCCACGGCACACGCCTGCTGGGCCTGGGAGACCGGGCGCATCGACTGCTCGCCGCGGTCAAGGGGCTGGAACTCGTCGAACTGCCCGGCGCGGACGAGTGCTGCGGCTTCGGCGGCACCTTCGCCGTGAAGAACCCGCAGGTCTCGACGGCCATGGGCCGGGACAAGACGGCGAGCGCCCTGACCACCGGCGCGCAGGTGCTGTGCGGGGCGGACAACTCCTGTCTGATGCACCTCGGCGGGCTGCTGCGCCGCCAGGACGCACCGCTGCGCACACTGCATATCGCGGAGATCCTCAACAGCACGGAGGAGAACCCCCGCCCATGAGCCGATCCACCACACCCGCCCACGGCGCCGCCCCCGTGCACCTCGGCATGCCGTCCTTCCCCCGGGCCGCCGCCGAGGCCGTGCACGACCGCACACTGCGCGCCAACCTCCGCCACGCCACCCACACCATCCGTGAGAAACGCGCCGGGGCCGTCGCGGAACTCGACGACTGGGACCGGCTCCGGGAAGCCGGGAAGCGCATCAAGGACCACACACTGCGCCACCTCGACCGCTACCTGGAGCAGCTGGAGGAAGCGGTCACCGGGGCGGGCGGCGCCGTCCACTGGGCCGAGGACGCCGCCGAGGCCAACCGCATCGTCACCGCCCTCGTCAAGCAGACCGGCGAACGCGAGGTCGTCAAGGTCAAATCGATGGCCACCCAGGAGATCGGCCTCAACGAGGCGCTCCGTGCCGAGGGAATCGCCGCCTACGAGACCGACCTCGCCGAACTCATCGTGCAACTCGGCGACGACCGGCCCTCCCATATCCTCGTGCCCGCCATCCACCGCAACCGCGGCGAGATCCGCGACATCTTCGCGGACCGGATGGGCCGGTGGGGCCGCCCCGCCCCGGAGGGCCTCGGCGACGACCCCCGAGAGCTCGCCGAGGCGGCCCGGCTGCATCTGCGGGAGAAGTTCCTGCGTGCGAGAGTCGCCGTCTCCGGGGCCAACTTCATGGTCGCCGAGACCGGAACGCTCGTGGTCGTCGAGTCCGAGGGCAACGGCCGGATGTGCCTGACCCTCCCCGAGACCCTGATCTCCGTCGTCGGCATCGAGAAGACCGTTCCCACCTGGCGCGACCTGGAGGTCTTCCTGCAGACCCTGCCGCGCTCCTCGACCGCCGAGCGGATGAACCCGTACACCTCGATGTGGACGGGGACCGCCGCAGCACGGGCCCGGGACGGCGACGGCCCGCGGACCTTCCACCTCGTCCTCCTCGACAACGGCCGCACCGGGGTGCTCGCCGACGACGTCGGGCGGCAGGCGCTGCGCTGCATCCGCTGCTCGGCCTGTCTGAACGTGTGCCCCGTGTACGAGCGGGCCGGGGGCCATGCCTACGGCTCCGTCTACCCCGGCCCCATCGGGGCGATCCTCAGCCCCCAGCTCCGCGGCATCGGCAGCGACGTCGACGCCTCGCTGCCGTACGCCTCCTCGCTCTGCGGGGCCTGCTTCGAGGTGTGCCCCGTCGCCATCGACATTCCCGAGGTGCTGGTCCATCTGCGGGAGCGGGTCGCGGACCGCGGCGGCGCGGGGCGCCGGCTGGAGAAAGCCGCCGTGAAAGCGGCCGGATGGCTGCTCGACCACCCCGGCGCCCTGGCCGCCGTCGAGCGCACCGCCTCCCGGACTCGGGCGCTGCTCCCGAACAGGCCGCCCGGCGCCGGAGCGTGGACCGCGGAGCGCGAGGTTCCCGAACTGCCCCCCGAGCCGTTCCGCGACTGGTGGAGGAAGAACCGCACATGACGTCCCCCGAACCCCGCGCACCCCACACGCCTCAGTCATCACGCGGCCGCATCCTCGCCCGCGTACGCGCCGCGGTCGCCGGCGCCCCCGAGGCCCCCGAACCGGCCCGCGACCACCTCGCGAGCCATGCCCCCGATGACCCCGCCGGCCTGGCGGACCTGCTGCACGCCAACCTCGCGGACTACCGGGCCGTCGTCCACCGCACGGATGGGCCCGGGCTCCCCGCACTGATCGCCCGGCTGCTGGCCGGCCACGGCGCACGCAGCGTCGCCGTGCCCGACGGGCTGCCGGACCACTGGCTCGGCGACGCCGACGCCGAGCGGCGCACCGACGAAGAGCCGCTGACCACCCGTCGGCTCGATGAGACGGACGCCGTTGTCACCGGCTGCGCGCTGGCGATCGCCGAGACCGGCACGATCGTGCTGGACGGCGGACCCGGCCAGGGCAGACGCGCCCTCAGCCTCATCCCGGACCTGCATATCTGCGTGGTGCGCGCTCCCGGTCAGATCGTCGCGTCCGTGCCGCAGGCCCTGCCCCTCCTCGACCCGGTCCGCCCTCTGACCTGGATCTCCGGACCCTCCGCCACCAGCGACATCGAGCTGGACCGGGTGGAGGGCGTCCACGGCCCGCGCCGGCTGGAGGCCGTCCTGCTCACGGGGGCGTAACGCTAGCGGGCCGCCGGCTGCCGACCGGGCCCGGAGCGCAGCAGGGGCGAGACGGCCGCCGCGTCCACCGCACGCTCCGGCTCCTCCTCCAGCCGGGCCGCCAAGTGCCGGGCCCAGAGAGTCAGTCCGGGCACGTCGATGCCGTACGGACGGGCCTCGCCGGTCAGCTCCGTGTGCTCGCGGATGCGGTTCGCACCCCGCAGCAGCAGCCGGGCGCCGCCCTTCGCATTGCCCCGCGCCCCATGCGTCAGTCCCACCGCCAGCTGGGCGAGCCCGCGCCACAGCTCCGCCTCGGACGCCGGGCCCGACTTCCACGCGTCCTCGAACACCTCGTGCGCATGGAACGGCATGCCCGCGTCCAGCAGCCGCTGCGCCTCCGCCACCGTCTCGCCGGGGGAGCGCACCACCCCCTCGGGCTGCCGCTCCACCCCCGCCGCCCCATAGGGAAGCGGGCGGCCCAGACCGTCGCGTGGCCGCGCGCTGCGGGCGCGCCCCTCGTCGTCGCGGTCCCGCGACCGTTCGCCTCGTCCTCCGTCCATCCGTCGATTCTCGACCAGCGGACCTCCGCGAGGCCACTCGAGGCACTCTCGACCCTCGGGGCCCGATGTGATCCGGGCACGGGGAGTGAGGTAATGTTCTTCTCGCACGCCGGGGCCGGGAAGCACCGGGAGAGGCGGGCATCGGGACGTGGCGCAGCTTGGTAGCGCACTTGACTGGGGGTCAAGGGGTCGCAGGTTCAAATCCTGTCGTCCCGACTTGTGAAAGTCACAGGTCAGGGGCCGTTTCAGAGTAATCTGAAACGGCCCCTTGATCATTTTGGGGACCAGTTGGGGGCCAATCGCCCTGACCGTGTCACCGGGTGGCGACGATCGGGCTTCACGGCATCGTCCCACTGGGTCGCGTCGCGCAGGACCGCGGCGGGGATTCGGCCGCCCCGGGGGCCCGTGAACTGCGGGCGTCACAAGCGGGGCCGACAGGCTCAAGGTCGAGTACATCCACCCGCACTGCTTCGCCACCACGCCGAGGCGCGTCTGAGGATTGCGACCTGGATCGCGGACTTCCTCAACACGCGCCGCAGACACAGCACGGCCGGCGGACTGGCTCCGGTGGAGTTCGAGCGAACCGTCACCGAAGCGCGGTCCCGCTGGCATCAGGAGGCTCAAGCCGCATAAGGAAGTCCTCCACGTTTCCAGGGGATTGTCATATGCCGCTTACCGGCGATCAACAACGCTCAAGTTATGCGTTCTTCTGATACTCCTCAATCGACCCTGGAACAACTCAACTCCCCACCGGACACAGTGCGTAAGGTCCCAGACACGACCTGAGGCCGACAGCCTCGGGCAGGAACGACAGGGAGCACACGCGATATGGCAAACGTGGAGATCTCGCTCAAGGAAGCGCTGACCTCGGTCGAGGGCGCCATGGGGGTCGCCTTGGTCGACTACACGAGCGGCATGGCACTGGGCACCTTGGGAGGCGACAAGAACCTCGACCTGTCCGTCGCCTCCGCCGGCAACACCGACGTGATCCGCGCCAAGACGCGCACCATGGACCACCTCGGCCTCAAGGACGACATCGAGGACATGCTGATCACGCTCGGCAGCCAATACCACCTCATCCGGCTGTTGACGGGGCGCGGCGGCAACGGCCTCTTCCTCTACCTCGTGCTCGACAAGGCGAAGTCCAATCTGGCGATGGCCCGCCACCAGCTCAAGCGCATCGAGGCCGAACTCGAGATCTAGACAGCGCTTCCGTCCGGGCTTCACATGCCCATGAGTTGAAGATTTCTTCATGTAGCCACATCCAGATCAGGCCAAAATTCTGGGTGTGCGGGGCCCGGACCAGGAAGGATCGAGGTGCAGGACGCCGTGCGCGGCAGCCGTCACCGGTCGCCGCGCAGGACACAGCCCGTCAAACGCGGCAGGGAGCGAGCAATCCACCATGCAGGTGCCCCTCTACCAGGCCAAGGCCGAGTTTTTTCGCATGCTCGGACACCCCGTGCGCATTCGGGTCCTGGAGCTACTGCAGAACGGGCCCGTCCCCGTGCGCGACCTGCTGGACGACATCGAGATCGAACCCTCCAGCCTTTCCCAGCAGTTGGCCGTGCTGCGTCGATCCGGGATCGTGGTGTCCATCCGTGAGGGCTCGACGGTGAGCTACGCCCTGGCCGGGGGTGATGTCGCCGAACTCCTGCGCGCCGCTCGTCTGATCCTCACGGACCTGCTGGCGGGGCAGAGCGAGCTGCTGGCCGAGCTTCGGCAGGCGGAGGTCCAGCCGAGCCTGGCTTCGGGCGGCGCCGAACGGCCCACGTGACCCGGACGCGGCCATGACACCGCCCTTTCGGCGGTCATGACCGCCACCACGGCTTGAAGCCGCCTCGGACGGGGCGGCCGAGCCGAGCACCGTTCGGGGAGGCGAACCCGACGCCCGCCCCACCGCCTCCGTCCACCGTTCCGGCACCGGGAACGCCGACCGGGGGGCGGCGCAGCAGAGAATCCTCCGGGGCGGCATGGCGGCCGCGCCGCCCGCTCCCGGGAAAGTCGTCTGCCCGTCGATACGTCCCGCGCGCCAAGCCGCTGGCCGGGGAGAACAAGCCGCTGGCCGGGGAGAAGCGGACGGCCGCCGAGTCGACGGTGCTCACCCCGCTCGGGCTGGAGAGTGAACCGGCCGGACACATACAGAACGGCGATTCTGCTAGTGTCCTCCACAAGAAGAACAGCCCTTCTTTTTGTGGGAGGTGTGGTGCCTCGGCTCACCGACGCGCGCAAGGAACTCCGGCGTACTCAGATCGCCGAGGCCGCCGTCCGCTGTTTCAGCCGCAACGGGCTGGAGCGGACCTCGATCGCCGACATCACCGCCGAGTCCGGCCTCTCGGCCGGCTCGATCTATGCGCACTACCGCAACAAAGCCGACCTGGTCCGGGTCGCCGCCCGCGAGGTGCTCGCCAAGCGCGCCGACGTCCTCGGCGAGTACGCCGCGGCCGACGCCCCACCCGGCCCCGACGAACTGCTCTCCCGGCTGATCGCCGCGATCGACCCCGCCGAGGCCCGGGTCGGCGTGCAGACCTGGGGTGAGGCGACCACCGACCCGGCCATCCACGGCATCGTCGTCGACATGACCGACCGGATGCGCGCGATGCTGCGCGACTGCGTCACGGCGTGGCTGGTCAAGGTCGAGCACCACGAGCCGGCCGAGGCCCGGGAGCGCGCCGTTCCGATCGCCCGCCGGGTCATGGCGCTCTACCAGGCCGAACTGCTGTACACCGCCTTGCGAACACCGCCACCGACCGAGGAGACCGCGTCATGACCACCGCGACCGCTTGGTTCGCCGCCCGCACCGTTTCCAGGGTCGGCTACGGCGCGTTGCAGCTCGAGCGTCTGCCCGACCGCCGCGGCGAGGCCGTCGCGTTGCTGCGCCGCGCGGTCGAGCTGGGCGTCGACCACGTGGACACCGCCCAGTTCTACGGCTTCGGCTTCGCCAACGACGTGATCCGCGAGGTGCTGCGCCCCGAGGACGGCGTCCTGGTCGTCACAAAGGTCGGCGCCGACCCCGACCCGGGCGGGGATCTGCCGTTGCGTCTGGCGCAGCGGCCCGAGCAACTGCGCGCCAGCGTCGAGGACAACCTGCGCAGTCTCGGTCTCGACCGGCTCCCGGTGGTCAACCTGCGGCGCCTCGACTCCGGCCCCGGGCTGCGTCCCGAGGGCGACCAGGTCGTCGACCTCGACGACCAGCTCGCCGTGATGACCGCCCTGCGCGACGAGGGCAAGATCGGCGCGATCGGTCTGAGCAGCATCACCCTCGACGTCCTGCGCCGCGCCCTGCCGGCAGGCATCGTCTGCGTGCAGAACGCGTACAGTCTCGTCTCCCGTGATGACGAGGACATGCTGCAGCTGTGCGCGTCCGAGGGCATCGCCTGGGTGCCGTTCTTCCCGCTCGGCGGAGCCGTCCCCGGCCTGCCCAAGGTCACCGACGAGCCGGCGGTGCTCGCCGTGGCCGAGTCCCTGGGCCTCACGCCCTCCCAGATCGGCCTCGCCTGGCTGCTGCACCATGCGCCCAACGTGCTGCTCATCCCCGGCACCGCCAACGCCGCCCACCTGGAGGCCAACATGGCGGTCGGCGAGATCACCTTCGACGCCGCGACCCTCGCCGCCCTCGATGCCGTCGAGTCCCGCTCCAACGAAGTCCCCGTCGGCTGACCGGAACCAACGCGGCCCGGGCCGCGAACACACCCCACACCGGACACCCTGACGAACCGCCAGGCCACGCCGGGAACCCCGCTCTACCAGGCTCCAAGGACGGATCATGAAGGCCATCATCTACCGCGACAACGGCGCCCCCGACGTTCTCCAGTTCGTCGACCGTGACCTGCCGGCGCCCGGCCCCGGCGAGGTTCGCGTCCGGGTCGCCGTGTCCGGGGTCAACCCGACCGACTGGCAGGCGCGCTCCGGCGTCGGCCATCCCAAGCACTTCCCCGAGATCACCCCGCACCTCGACGGCGCCGGCACGATCGACGCCGTCGGTGAGGGTGTCGACCAGAGCCGGGTCGGTCAGCGGGTCTGGCTGTTCATGGCGGCCGCCGGGCGGCCCACCGGCACCGCCGCCGAGTTCACCGTCGTGCCCGCCGGCCAGGCCGTGCCGCTGCCCGACGAGGCCGGCTTTGACGTCGGCGCCGCACTGGGAGTCCCCGCGTTGACCGCGCACCGCGCGCTCACCGTCGCCGAGGACGGGCCGCGTCGGCTGCGGCCCGGGGCGCTCGACGGGAAGGTGGTGCTCGCCGCGGGCGGGGCCGGAGCGGTCGGGCACGCGGTGATCCAGCTCGCCCGATGGGCCGGCGCTACCGTAATCAGCACGATCAGCAGCCCGGAGAAAGCCAGGCTGGCCACCGCCGCGGGAGCCCACCATGTGATCAACTACCGTGAGGGCGACCCGGCCGCCGAGATCCGCAGTATCGCCCCGGACGGCGTCGACCTCGTCGCAGAGGTGGCGCTGGGCACGAACCTCTCACTGGACCTGGCCGTGCTGCGAACCCGCGGCACGATCTCGACCTACGCCAACGACGGTGGCAAGCCGGTCGAACTGGACGTGCTGCAGAACATGGTGCTGAACACACGCCTCCAGTTCCTGGTGCTCTACACGGCCGGTCCGGAGCCACGCGCCGCGGCCGCCCAGGACGTCGCCGCCGCAGTGCGCGACGGCGCGCTGCCGGTCGGCGAGGAGCACGGCCTGCCGCTGATCCGCTTTCCCCTCGACCGCACCGCCGACGCGCACCGAGCGGTCGAGAGCGGCGCGGTCGGCAAAGTCCTAGTGGACGTCAGGCCCTGACGCCCAGTCGGCGAGCGCCCGGCCGCCCGGGGGAAGACTCAAGAGTGGTCCGGACCCCCTGCTGACACCTGCCTCCCCAAAGGCCTGCCCGAGCCGTGCGGTACGGACGGTCAGTGGGCGAGCGGCGCCACGCCCGCCGTGTCGAGGAAGGCCGCGTCGGCGCGCAGGATGGCTTCCTGGGCGCGGCGCAGCCCGGGGCCCGGTTCGACGCCGAGCTCCTCGTGGATCACGCGGCGGGCGCTGCGGTACACGTCCAGGGCGTCGCCCTGACGGCCCGCCCGGTACAAGGCGATCATCAGCTGCCGGTAGAACGGTTCGCGCAGCGGATGCCGGACGACGAGGCCCATCAGATCCTCGATCACCTCATGGTGGCGGGCGAGCTCCAGGGCCGACGCGATGCTCAGCTCGGTGCAGTTGAGCCTTTTCTCCTCCTCGATCGCGGCGAAGGAGTCTGTGCCGCAGGAGCCGGAAATTCCGTCCAGCACGGGTCCGCGCCATATTTCGAGTGCCCGTTGGAGCAAGTCCGAGGCGAGCGCGAAGTCCCCGGCGGCATAGTGCACCCGCCCGATTTCATAGAGCTTCTCGAACTCCGCGGCATCGAGCGTCGCCGTGCTGATGTCGAGGATATAACCGGGCGGCGCCGTCAGGATCGGCGAGCAGCCGCCCGGATGGTTGAGCAGCTTGCGCAACTGCGACACATACACCCGCAGGCTGGCGGTCGCGCAGCGCGGCGGATCCTGCTCCCACAACTCCGTCACCAGCCGGTCACCGGGGATGGTCTCGCCCGAGTGCACGATCAGCAGGGCGAGCAGCTTGGCGATCTTGGGCGGGGCGGGCGTCAGGTCGACGCCGCCCCGGGTCACCCGGAGGGGACCCAGCACTTCGTATCGTATTGGACGGTCGGCCTGCGCGGAGGACCGGGACACGTGAACCCCCTGAATGCGTGCTGCGCATTCACATAGAGCATCATTCCCCCGTCGGCTCCTAAGCGTAGCGGCAGACAGTGAATGTGTGGCGGATCGGTCGTTATTCCCAAGCTATCATCGGTCGGCGACGTCCGGCTCACGGGCTGTTGCAGGCCCGTTAAGTGATGGGAAAATGGCCTGCTTCAATTCAATTATTGAGGTGGGCAAAGGTGGCTGAAAAACGGTTCAGGCCGGCAGGGCGCCGGCCTGAACGCAAGCTGTGCGACCCGACATACGTCAGGCGGCGCCCGTCCTGAGCGGGCCGAGCGTCTGCGACAGCCATGAGAACAGCCGGTCGTGGTACAGATGCATGGCCCCGGAGTGGCAGTGCGCCCCACCGCCTTCCTCACGGGTGAAGACATGCAGGGTCTTTGGGGAGTTCAGCGCCGCGTACACCTTCTTGGCGTGTTCCAGCCCGGCGAAGAACATGTCCTCCTCGGCGTCGAGCACCAGCACGGGGCAGTCCACGGCGCCCAGGACCTCGGAGAGGCCGAACGCGGGCAGCCTGCGCAGCAGTTCGGCGGGGGTGTCCGCGCCGAAGGTCCACATCGCCTGACGCAGCAGCCAACGGGTGAACGTCTGCTGCGCGGCTATTCCGTACATCACCGGGTTGGCGAAGTCGTCGCAGCCCTGCTCGACCCATTCCAGCACGAAGGGCGGCAGGGCCACCACATCGCCGAGCTGCCAGACCGCGTCATGGGCGACGCATCCGGCCAGCCGGTGCTCGAACGCCGCGGCCCGCAGGCACAGCAGGCCGCCCAGGCTGGTGCCGACCAGCGCCAGCCGGGAGGCGTCCACCCCCGGGAGGGTCAGCGCATAGTCCACCACCGGCCCGACCACCTCCTCCCAGTCCGGGCGGAAGGTGAGCCCCTGGTCGCGCAGGACCGACCCCTGGCCGGGCCCCTCGAAGCACAGACAGTGGTAGCCGCGCGCCATCGCGGCGGCGGCGATGAAGAAGTAGCCCTCCTCCAGCGTCGAGTCGATTCCGCCGTGGTGGATGATGGTCGGCCGGGGGGCGCCGGAGTCGTCCGCCCGGTAGAAGTGGCCCGGAAGCCAGGTGTTCTCGTACGGGATGCGCACCGGCTCGGGCGGCCGCTCCAGCAGCACGGCGGCCTGCGAGAAGACGTCCTTCGACGCCTTGAACAGACGCAGCGCCGCGGCGTCCCGGCCGGGGTCGTCGCGCAGGAAGAACTCCGCCGTGCGGTAGTAGTTGTGGGCGCGCAGCAGCGAGGCGCGCGCGTCGGCGGTCCGGTCCTCGTCCAGCGCGTTGTAGCCCAGCCGGGCGACCCGCTCAGCCAGGGCGGACCACTCGCGGCACCAGGAGTCGGTGTCGCCTTCCGGGACGCGCGAGGTGACCGCCATGACCTCGCCGAGCTGCGCGCCGCCGAAATCGGCGTATCCGGCCGTGCGCAGCGCCTGGTAGTCAAAGGCCGGGTCGTCGAAGAGGAATTTCATCGGTGCGGCTCCTGACATCGATGTGTGCCGTGAGGCAGGTGTGCTGCCTGCTGGGGCATGGGGATGGGGCCGTGCGGTGGTGTTGGGGCTGGTGGTGCCGTGCGTACGCGTACGCGTCGTGGCGTCCGCGCCGTGCGTACGCGTGGTGCTGATGGTGCTGTCCGCGTGCGTGGTGCCGGTGGCGCCGTCCGTGCGCGTGGCGTTGGTGGTGCCGGTCGTGCGTGCCGGGCGCCGTCGGGCGGGGCCGTCAGCGGCCGGGGCGGCTCCGTGTGCCGTTGAGGAACATGTCGACGACGGACTCCGCGAAGGCCGCCGAGTCCACCGGCCGCTGACGCAGGATCAGCCGGGAGAGCATGGGCCCGGTGAGCATCTCGATCGCCTGGTCCACATCCAGGTCGGCGCGGAGCTCTCCGCTCTCGACGCCTTCGGACAGGGCCTGTTCGAAAGCCCTGCGCCGCTGGGCCACCACCGTCTCCTCGAAGCGCTCGACGAGATGGGGGCGGCGCGCCGCCTCGCCGACCAGGCCGGCGAGCAGCCGGTGCAGCAGGGTGTCCTGGCCGCGGTGCCGGATCTGGTCCACCAGCGCCACCAGCTTGTCGCGCAGGGGCAGCCCCTCGAGGTGCGGGACGGGCAGGTCCAGGCTGCCCAGGGCCGCAAGCACCAGCTCTTCCTTGTTGCGCCAGCGCCGGTAGACGGTGGCCCGGGCCACCCCTGCACGCTGGGCCACCAGGTCCATGGACAGATCGGCGAAGCTGCAGCCCTCCCCGAGCAGGGCCAGGGCCGCCTCCAGGATCGCGCGGTCGGCGGCGGGGTCGCGTCGGCGGCCGCCCCGGGACGGGTGTCCCGGGGCGGCCGCCCGATGAACGTGCGGTGGCATCAGTCAGACCTCCGTTGGCTGGGTGGCGGGGGATGTGCGCTCGGCGGCCCCGCGTCCCGCGCTCGTACGGGGAGGCAGGAGCAGCAGGCTGACCAGGGCCCCGAGCAGGGTGGCCGCGGCCGCGGCCAGGGCGGTGGTGTGCATGGCCGATACAAAGGCGTGGACGGCCGAGTCGGCGAGCGCCTCGCCGCGGGGGCCGAGCGAATCGGCGGCGGTGAGCGTTCCCTCGACGGACTGCAGCGCCCGGTCCCGTGCGCCCTCGGGGAGGCCGAGGGGCAGCCCGGCGAGCCGGTCCGTCATGTCCGAGCGGTAGGCGCTGGTCAGGAGCGAGCCGAGCACGGCCACCCCGAGCGCCCCGCCGACCTGGCGGAAGGTGGTGTTGACGGCGGATCCGACGCCCGCGCGCTCCTGGGGGAGGGAAGCCATCACGGCGGCTGTCGCGGGCGGCATCACACAGGCGATGCCGACGCCCATCACGAAGAAGACGGACTCGATCGCCCACAGGGAGGTGTGCTGGTCCACCGCGGCCATCGCCAGGAGCGACAGCGTGGCCAGCAGCATGCCGGCACAGCACACCGGGCGTGTGCCGATCCGCCGGGCGGCGAGGCCGGCCGGGACCGCGAACGCCAGCTGGGCGACGGCCAGCGGCAGCAGCCGCAGCCCTGCCTGCAGGGGCGACCAGCCGCGCACGCTCTGCAGATAGAAGACGAGGAAGAACGTCGCCCCGAGCAGCGCGAAGAACACCAGGCCGATGACCGTCACGGCGGCCGAGAAGCGGGGGACCCGAAAGAGGCCGACGTCCAGGGCGGGCAGGGCGGTGCGGCGTTCCCAGGACACGAACCCCGCGAGCACGGCGATTCCGCCGAGCACCGGCGCCCACACCTCCCGTTCCGTCCAGTCCGCGGCTTCGCCGCCCTTGACGGCCCCGTACACCACGAGCGCGAGGCCCGTGACCGACAGCAGGACGCCGACGGGGTCGAAGCCGCCGCGGCAGGGGTTCGCCGACTCGGGCACCACGAGGAGGGCGGCGACGATGCCGACGGCCACGATGGGGATGTTGATCAGGAAGACCGAGCCCCACCAGAAGTGCTCCAGCAGCGCGCCGCCGACAACCGGCCCCACGGCGACGGCGAGTCCGGCCGCACCGGCCCATACGCCGACGGCCTTGGCGCGCTCGTCCGGCGGGAACACCCGCATGATGATCGCCAGGGTGGCGGGCATCACCAGGGCCGCGCCCACGCCCAGTGCGGCGCGTGCCGCGATCAGTTCGGCCGTGCTGTCGGCATAGGCGGACCAGAGCGAGGAGAGCCCGAAGACGGCGAGGCCGGTCACCAGGGTGCGTTTGCGTCCCCAGCGGTCGGCGAGCACGCCGGTGCTGATCAACAGCGCAGCGAAGACGAGGGTGTAGGAGTCCACCGCCCACTGGAGGCCGCTGGGCGAGGCGTCCAGACCGATGGGTGCGGGCTCGGCGAGCGTCTTCAACGCGACATGGAGGATCGATGTGTCGAGGACGACGAGCAGCAGGCTGACCAGCAGGACGCTCAGCACCAGCCAGCGGCGCGGATCGGCTTGGCGGGGTTGCTCGGCGGGACGGAATCGGGTCTGGGACGTCACGTTTTCCGCTCCTCGGAAGAAGAGGGTGCTGCGTGAACGGATGGACGGGGCGCTGCATGCGCGGATGGAGCGGCATGCGCGGGTGAGGCGAATCAAGGGACGGCGTGGAACCGAGGGCCGTGCGCACGAGGTTAGACCCGCCGTCCAGTCGAGTCAATGCCGTATCGAAACATCTCTGTCTCGTA
Source organism: Streptomyces chengmaiensis (assembly GCF_029846775.1). Taxonomy (NCBI): domain Bacteria; kingdom Bacillati; phylum Actinomycetota; class Actinomycetes; order Kitasatosporales; family Streptomycetaceae; genus Streptomyces; species Streptomyces chengmaiensis. The sequence goes on along the minus strand of NZ_JARWBG010000003.1, from coordinate 269,730 downwards.
ATTCGGCGCCCGTCTCTCCGGCACCTCCCCCTCGAGGCGGCGGTGTCCGCGGGCCGGCCGGTCCGACCGCGCAGGCGACCACGAATCGCCGCGCCGCCGTGCCGCTGACGAAGCACCAGCCCGGCGCGGCGGGTGAGCGCCACCGCCTGCCGTCCCCCCGCGCCGCACCGCACGCCACGAAGGGCACACCCGACAGATCCAGCCGCAGCCCCACCCCCAGGGCCTTGGCATACGCCTCCTTCAGCGTCCAGCGGTGCACCAGCGCCCGGTTGCGCTCCGCGGCGGGCAGCCGCGCGAGCCGCGCCAACTCCTCGGGGTGACAGAACTTCTCCGGCAGCGGCGGCATCGACAGCGGCCGGTCCCGGTGCTCGGCGTCCACACCGATCCGCCGTCCACGGGCCACCCCCACAACCAGCAGATCCCCGGTATGGCTGATGCCGACGTCGAAACCCGCGGGGGCACACACGGCAGGGCGCCCGCCCGCGCCGCGCACCAGCTCCACCAGCGAGGGGTCCGCATCCGCGGCCGCCGCCACCGCATGGCGGGCCAGCAGCCGCGAGCCGAACAGCCGCCCGCGCACCGCCGGTTCCCGCGCCGAGCGGTACCGGGCCCAGTCCGCGCCCGACAACTCCCGTGCGGGGGTTCCCGGCGCGGCGGCCCAGTCGGTCAGCAGTCCGTGGCACACGGCGTGCCCGTCGCGCAGCACACGGCCGCGGACATACCGCCATCCATGGTCCGAGCCGTCCGTCCCACTGCTGTGAGCGGCTGGATGAGGGGGCGGCAGCGGGCCGATCGAGATCCCGGTCATGGAGGCTCCTTCACAAGGCACCGCGTGTCAGGCAGTGGATGGAAGACCGCTGGCGAAGCCGAGTCTGCCGCACCGCCCAGCGCCGCGACGTGCACCCCAAGTCGTGCTTTACGCGGCCTTTTCAGAGCACCCGAACGATGAGGAAAGCCGGTGGCACCACGTGCCGCTCCGGCCCTCGCACCACCCGGGCACCACCCGAGACAGAGAGGACGTGCCGTGGCACTGCCACCCCAGCACCGGACGTTGACGGACGCCGTACGCGCCGGCGTGGAGCACTGCCCCGAACGGGCCGCGTTGGTGTATCTGCACGAAGACGGCAGCGGAATGCGGCCCGAGCGGCTCAGCTACGCGGAACTGGACCGCCGGGCCCGGTCGATCGCCGTCCGGCTCCGCGAGGCGACCTCCGCCCGCACCGCCCGCCCCGTTCTGCTGCTCTTCCCGCCGACCGTGCAGTTCGTCACCGCCTTCCTCGGCTGCTTCTACGCCGGGCGCACCGCCATCCCCGCCCCGCTTCCCGACGAGCCGGGCGAACGCCTCGCCAGGGTCAGCGCCATCCTGCGCGACGCCTCGGCCGGCGCCGTGCTGACGCTGCCCGAGCACCGGCAGGCGCTCGCCGCCTGGCTGGCCGCCTCCGGAGAGGGCGACGTGGCATGCCTGGCCGTCGGCGGCGACGGCGAGGACCCGGCAGCGGCCGGGATGTGGACCGCGCCCCGTGTGCGGGACACGGACGTGGCCTTCCTCCAGTACAGCTCGGGCTCCACCAGCGAACCCAAGGGCGTCATGGTCACCCACGCCAATCTCGCCGCCAACCAGCAGGCCATAGGCCGGGCCATGGCCATCCCGCCGGGCGTCGTCGCCGGCAGCTGGCTGCCCCTGTACCACGACATGGGGCTCATCGGGATGACGCTGCACCCGCTGTGGATGGCGGGCACCAGCGTCCAGATGTCTCCCGTCTCCTTCATCAAGCAGCCGCACCGCTGGCTCCGCATGATCCATGACTTCCGCGTCCAGGGCACCGCCTCGCCCGACTTCGGCTACGAACTGTGCACCCGGCGCGTCACCGAGGAGCAGTCCGCGGGGCTGGACCTGTCCAGCCTCCATGTGGCCCTCAACGGCGCGGAGCCGGTGCGCTCCGACACCCTGCGCGCCTTCACCGCCCGCTTCTCCGCCCACGGGCTGCGCCCGCAGGCCCTGGTGCCCAGCTACGGCCTCGCCGAGAACACCCTCCTGGTCTCGGGCGCGGTCACCGGGCGGCCGCCCGGCGAGCTGAAGGTCGACGCACACGCCCTGGAGCAGGACGAACTCCGCGAGCCCCGGCCCGGTCGCACCGTCAGGACCCTGGTGTCCTGCGGCACGCCGCAGGACACCGAGGTCCTCATCGTGGACCCGATGACGCTGCGCTCCCTGCCGGACGGGCGCGTCGGCGAGATCTGGCTGCGCGGCCCCTCGGCGGCCGCCGGGTACTGGAACCGGCGGGAGCTGACCGCCGAGACGTTCCACGCCGAGACCGCGGACGGCCGCGCCGGGTATCTGCGCACCGGCGACGTCGGCGCACTCCACGACGGGCAGCTCTACGTCACCGGACGCATCAAGGAGATGCTCATCCACTGCGGCCGCAACCTCTACCCCCAGGACCTCGAACTGGCAGTCCAGGAGATGGGCCCCGCCTTCCGGCGCGGCGGCGGCGCGGTGTTCACGGTCGGCGACCCGCATGCCGGCCGGACCGGCGTCGTCGTGGTCCAGGAACTGCGCCCCCGGTGCTATGACGAGGCGGGCCTCCCGGCGCTCGCCGTGTCGGTGCGGGCGCTGCTCAGCCGCGAGTTCCAGCTCTCCGGGGCCAGCGTGGTGCTGGTGCGCCCCGGAGCGATCCGCAAGACCACCAGCGGCAAGACACAGCGCACGCTGATGCGGCAGCTCTTCCTCTCGGGCGATCTGCCCGTCCTCCACCAGAGTCTGGAGCCCGCCGCCGCGGCGCTGGCCGACGAACACCCGCCGCAGCCGACGGCCGCGGCAGGGCGGGCCGCGCACTCCGCGGCCACCGTGATCCCGCCGGCCGGCCCCGGCCGCTGAGGCTCCGTGGCGGACTCCATGTCAGGCACCATCCAGGGAAGGGCATCCATGCGCACCGACACCGACACCGTCGCCGACAGCGTCAACGACGCCTTCACCGTCGGCGGGTCCCGCACCGACGCCCCCGGCCGGGCCAAGCCCGGCCACACCGCACGGGAACTCGAGAGCTGGCTCACCGAACGCGCGGCGTTCCACCTCCATCGCACACCCCGCGACGTCGACCCCGGCACACCGCTGGCGGACTACGGCCTCGACTCGGTGGCCGCGCTCAGCATCTGCGGAGAGATAGAACAGCATCTGATGCTGCCCGTCGCCCCGACGATCGTCTACGACTTCCCCACGGTCCGGGCCATCAGCGCCCACCTCGCCGAGCGGCTCGGCGGCACTGCGCATGACGCGGGGACGCCGTCATGACGGCACGCGAACCGATCGCGGTCGTCGGGCTCGACTGCCGCTTCCCCGGCGCCCGCGACCCCAAGGAGTACTGGGACCTGCTGATCCAGGGCAGGGACGGCACCGGCCGGGTGCCGCAGACCCGCTGGGACGCGGCCCGCTACCACCGCACACCCTCGGCCGACGGCCCGCAGCCCGGGCGCGCCAACACCCTGCGCGGCGGCTTCATCGACGACCCCGACGCCTTCGACCCCGGCTTCTTCGGCATCTCCCCGCGCGAAGCGGCCGCCATGGACCCCCAGCAGCGGCTGCTGCTCCAGTGCTCCTGGCGCGCCGTCGAGGACGCCGCCCTGGCCCCCGCGGACCTGGCCGCCACCGACACCGGCGTCTTCGTCGGCGTGATGGCCAACGAGTGGGCCTGTCTGCATCTGACGGACTACGAGAACATCACCGCGCGCCACGGCTCGGGCAACGGCTACTTCATGGGCGCCAACCGGGTCTCGTACCACCTCGACCTCAAGGGCCCCAGTCTCGCCGTCGACACGGCCTGCTCCTCGTCCCTCGTCGCCGTGCACCTCGCCCTCGCCGCCCTGCGCTCCGGCGAATGCGACTACGCCCTCGCCGCCGGCACCAACCTGATCATGACCCCGGCCATCAACATCTTCTACACCCAGGCCGGACTGTCGGCCCCCGACGGCCGCTGCAAGCCGTTCAGCTCCGCGGCGGACGGCATCGGCCGCGCCGAAGGCGTCGCCGTGCTGCTGCTGCGCCGCCTCGGCGACGCCCTTGCCGACCGCCAGCCCGTCTACGCGGTGCTCAACGAGACGAGGGTCAACCAGGACGGCCGCAGCAACGGCATCACCGCACCCAGCCGCTGGTCCCAGCAGCGGCTGATCGAGGGCGCCTGGCGGGCGGCCGGCGTCACAGCCGACGACATCCGCTTCATCGAGGCGCACGGCACCGGAACGGTCCTCGGCGACATGATCGAGGCCCAGGCCCTCGGCCGGCTCACCGCGGAGCGCGGCGCGGGCGGCAGCATCGCGCTGGGCTCGGTCAAGGGCAACTTCGGACACGCCGAAGGAGCGGCCGGCCTCGCCGGGCTGGTCAAGGCCGTGCTCGCGCTGCACCACCGCACCGTGCCGCCCAGCCGATACGCCGACGAGGAGAACCCCGAACTCCAACTGCCCACACGGAGGCTGGCACTTCTCAAAGCCCCGCAGCGGCTGCCGTCCGGCACCGTGCACGCGGCCGTCAGCAGCTTCGGCATGGGCGGCACCAACGCCCACGCCGTCCTGTCCTCGCCGCCCCGCACCCCGCACCGGTCATCCGGCCGCGCCCCCGGAGTCTTCACCCTCTCCGCCCGCACCCCCGAGCGGCTGCGGCCCAATCTGCTGGCCCAGGCCGACGCCCTCGCCCGCCAGCCCGCCGACCGGCTCGCACAGCTGTGCTGGACCAGCAACCGGGTCAAGTCCCGCCTCCCGCACCGTGTCGCCGTCGCCGCCCATGACCTGCCCGGTCTCGTCAGAGGCCTGCGCGCCGAAGCGGAACGCCACGGCCGGACGCAGAGCGGCGAGAACCCCGGCCGGGGCACGGCAGCCGCACCCGCCGTCGCCTTCGCCTTCACCGGGCAGGGCGCCCAGCACGCCGCCATGGCCGCGTCCTGGTACACCGCCTCACCCGTGTACGCACGACTGCTCGACGAGATCGACGAGCTGCTCCGGCCCCATGTCGGGCGCTCGCTGCGGGACGCGATCCTCGAAGGCGACGAGGACTTCCGCCGTACCGGACTGGCCCAGCCCGCCCTCTTCGCCGTCGAGTACGCCATGGCGGGCGCCCTGGCCGACTCCGGAATCACCCCCTCCTTCGTGATCGGGCACAGCATCGGCGAGTTCGCGGCCGCCTGCACGGCCGGAGCGCTGGACGCGGCCGACGCCGCCCGGCTCGTCGCCCGCCGCGGAGCGCTCATGGACGCCCTGCCCGACGGCGGCGGCATGCTCGCCGTGCCCCTGGACGCCGCCGAGGCCGGCAGCCTGCTCCAGGGCCGGCCGCGCCTCGGACTCGCCGCCGTCAACGCCCCCGGCCGCACCGTCGTCGCCGGCGACCTCGCCGAACTCGCCGCGCTGCGCGCCGCACTGGCCGAGCGGGGCGTCACCGCCCGCCCCCTGGACGTCTCCCACGCCTTCCACTCCCCGCTGATGCTGCCCGTCGTCGACGCCTTCCGCCGCGAGAGCGCGCAACTCGTCCCGCGTACGCCGGGACTGCCCTTCTACTCGACCGTCCACGGCCGGCGCAGCGCCGCCGGCGAGCCGCTCGACGCGGACTACTGGGCGCGGCAGATCACCGCACCCGTGCGGTTCGCCGACGCGGCGGCCGAACTGCTGGCCGCGGGCCCCACACACATCGTGGAGATCGGGCCGCGTGCGGTCCTCACCCCGCTGCTGGCCCGGCTGCGGCAGGACGCCGCCGACGACGCCGCGGTGAGCTGCCACGCCGCCCACCCGGGGGAGCACGCCGCCCGCTGCCGACCGCAGCAGCTCCTCGGCGAGCTGTGGTGCGCCGGCCTCAGCCCGCGCTGGGACGCGGTGTACACGGCGGAGGACCAGGTGCCGCTCAGGCTCCCCCCGTACCTCTTCGACGACACCTTCCGCGCCTGGCGCTCCGCCGCGCCGCCGCGCACTGCCCCCGAACTGACCGCGTCCACCCCCGTCATCCCGCAGGACGCGGCAGCCGCGGCCCCGCCCGGCAGAGGCCGCGGAGAGTCGTGCCCGCCGGCGACGGCCGACGACCTCCCCCATTCGGTCGGCGAACTGACGCACCGACTGGTGTGTCGCGTCGGCGGGCACGAACCGGCCGCCGTGCACCGCGGCTCCCGGCTGCACGAGGACCTCGGGTTTGACTCCATCCAGGTCATGGAACTCAAGGCGCGCATCGAGAAGGAGCTGCCCCGGCTCGGCAGCCTGCCCGTCGAGGACCTCCTCGCCAGCCTCAGCACGCTCGGCGACCTCATCGACTATCTGAGCGAATGCCTCCTCACGGACCCCGGCGACGCCACGCCAGACCGCCCCACCGCGGACGGCGCCGCGAGCACCGCTCCGGACCGCGCCCCGGACCCGCCCGTGGAACGGCTCAGGGACTCCCTTCCGGAAGGAACCCCCTCATGACCGCACCCGCCGTACACCTCGCCTCGGTCGGCACCTGTCTGCCGGGGGACCCGGTGGACAACGCGACGCTCGCCAAGCTGGTCGGCATCGACGAGCAGTGGGCCGAGATGTTCATCGGGAACACCGCCCGCCACTTCGCCGTCGACCTGGCCACCGGCCAGGTCCGCGACACCCTCGCCGACATCGCCGCCGCGGCCGCCGACCGGGCCCTGGCCCAGGCCGGACTCGACGCCGCCGACATCGACTGCGTCGTCATGGGCACCGCCACCCCCGACCAGCTGATGCCCGCCACCGTGAACCTGGTCGCCGACCGGCTCGCCATCGACAACGTCCCCACCTACCAGCTCCAGTCCGGCTGCGCCGGCGCCTTCCAGGCACTCGACGTGGCCCGCTCCCTGCTGCTCGCCGAACGCTGCGCCACCGTGCTCGTCATCGGCGGCGACGTCTGCGCCAAACACCTGGAGACCGACTACGACCCCGCCTCCCGAAGCTCCGCCGAACTCGTCAACTACGCCCTGTTCGGCGACGGAGCCGGGGCCGCGGTGCTGACCGCGGACCCCCTCGGCGAGTCCCTCGCCGTCCGCCAGATCCTCAACCGGCTGGTGGGCCTGGGCAGGGAGCCCGGGCAGGTCATCGACTGGTTCGGGCTCGGCGACCGGCACAGCGACCGCACCGCCGTCTTCGAGGACTACAAGGCGATCGAGTCCGCCGTGCCCCTGCTGGCCCGGCAGATGTTCTGGGAGCTCCTCGACGACGTCGGCTGGCGTGCGGAACAGGTGGACTATCTGCTGCCCCCGCAGCTCTCCGCCCGGATGAGCGAAAGGATCTCCGCCGCCATGCCCGCCCCCGACGCCGTACGCGTCAACGTCGTCGGCTCCGTCGGCAACAACGGCAACGCCCTGCCGTTCCTCCAACTCGCCGAGCTCCTCCAGCGGTGGCGGGGGCCGGGACGCGTCGCCGCCGTCGCCGTCGAGTCCAGCAAATGGATCAAGTCAGGTCTCGCCCTGGAGCGCATATGACCCTCAGAGCGCATATGACGACGACCGAACACGGCCATGCGCCGCCCGCCTCCGCACCCGACCCCGGATCCGACACCGCCGGACCCCCGCGCACCGGCGGCGACGGCCGCGGCGACCACAGGGGCGGCGACGCACTCGCCGCGCTGCGCGCCGCCTACGCCGCGGGACGACTGGAGGCCGAGTACGACACCGTCCGCACCCTCCTCGCCCGTCTGCCCGAGCGTCAACTGGCCGCCGCCGGACAGCTGCTGGCCCGCCTCGACCGCTCGCTGGTCCGAAGCCGCCACCCCGCGACCCCGACGCTCGCCGTCCGCATCACCGGCCAGTCGACCGTCGGGCCCCTCGTCGCCCCGCTCACCGCACAGCTCGCCCGCCACGGGATCCTCCTCGCCCCCGTCGTCTCCCCGTACGGCTCCTGTCTGCACGATCTGCTCGCCCCGCGGGCAGCCGCCCCGGACACCCCCGGACTCACCCTCTGCCTTCTCGACGCCCACACGGTGTTCGAGGAAGTCCCCTCGCCCTGGCGCGTCGCCGACGTCGAAGCCGCGGTCAGCTCCCGGCTCGAACTGCTCGGCAGAGCCGTCCGCACCCATCAGGAAGGCGACGGCGGGCCGCTGGTCCTCAACACCGTGCCGCTGCTGCGCGACCACACCCACCAACTCGTCGACCTGCGGTCCAGGGCCGCCCTCGGCGCGGTGTGGCGCGAGTTCAACACCGGTCTGCTCGCCCTCGCCCAGCACCACCCCGGCCTGGTCGTCATCGACCTCGACCCGCTGATCGCCCAGGGAGTCCCCGCGTACGAGCCGCGCACCGCCGTCTACGCCAAGGCGCGGCTCGGCGACCGGCTGCTCGCCGCCTACGCCCGCGAAGCCGGGCACCTGGCGCGCGCCCGGCTGGGAAAGACCCGCAAATGCCTGGTGCTGGACCTCGACGGCACACTGTGGGGCGGCGTCCTCGGCGACGACGGACCCGACGGGATCGAGATCGGCTCCGGGCTGCGCGGCGAGGCGTACGCGGAGTTCCAGCGGACGCTCAAACAGCTCTCCTCACAAGGGGTGCTCCTGGCCGTCAGCAGCAAGAACGACGCGGACAACGTGCTCAGGGCACTGCGCGAACACCCCGCCATGCCGCTGCGCGAAGGCGACTTCATCCAGATCAACGCCAACTGGCGGCCCAAGCACGACAATCTGCGGGACATCGCCGACAGCGCCAACCTGGGACTCGACGGCTTCGTCTTCGTCGACGACAGCTCCTTCGAACGCGGCCTGGTCCAGGAGCGGCTGCCCGAGGTCGCGGTCGTCGCGGTCGACGAGGAACCCGCCCTGCACACCCCCGCGCTCCTGGCCGACGGCTGGTTCGACGTCACCGATCTCACCGAGGAGGACCGGGAGCGCACCGCCCGCTACCGCACCGAGGCCAAGCGGCGCGAACTGCGCGAGGACGCCCCCTCGTACCAGGAGTACCTGAACGGCCTCGGCATCGAGGCGGCCCTGTCCCCGCCCACCCCGGCGGAGCTCACCCGGGTCGCCCAGCTCACCCTGCGCACCAACCAGTTCCACCTGGCCACCGAGCGGCTCCGGGCAGACGACGTCCAGCACCTGTGCGCCCGGCCCGGCCACCGGGTGCTCGCGGTGCGGGCCCGTGACCGCTTCGGCGACCACGGCCTCGTCGGCGTCGTCTTCCTGCGCCGTGACGGGGCCGTCCTGCGGATCGACAACTATGTGCTGAGCTGCCGGGTGTTCTCACGCGGCATCGAGAGCGCCTGTCTGACCGCGGTCCTCGAGCACGCACGCGCCACCGGCGCCCGCAGTGTGCTCGCCCGCTATCTGCCCTCCCCGCGCAACGCCGCCTTCGCCGGCTTCTACACCGACCACGGCTTCGCCCCCGAGGGCGCCGGTCACGCCGACGACGACGCCTGCTTCTTCCGGCACCGCCTGCACACCCTCCCGCCCACGCCCGCGCACATCCGTCTGCACGCCGACTTCGAACAGGAACACCAGCCATGAATCCGAACGCGAACACCGTCAGCGTGGCCGATGCCGCCGAGTTCTGCTCCCTGGTCACGGAGGAGCTCGGAGTGGCCCTCACACCACAGGACCTGGACCGGCCCCTGGACGACTTCCCGGAGTGGGACTCCGTGTATCTGCTGCGCCTGGTCACCGTGGTGGAGAGCGTCACCGGCCGGCGCATCCCCGTGGCCGATCTGATCGAGGCCGCCACCTTCCGCCAGATGCACGAGGCGGTGGTGCGCGCATGACCGCCGTCGACCGGCGTCTCGTCGACCGCCGCACCGGTGCGCCGGGACGCTGCCTGTACCTCAGGGCGCTCTTCCTCGACACCCCGCTGGTCCTGGTCTGGGACCCCGGGCTGGCGCGGCGGGCGGCCGGGGCCATGGGGCGGCTGGTGCGCAGGGCCGGAGCCAAGGGGGGCCGATGACCGCCGCGTCCGCCGAGCCGGTGTCCGCCGAGCCGGTGTCCGCCGAGCGGGCGTGCGCCGCCCGACAGACGCCTGCCTGCCTGGTGCGCGCACCCCGTGAGAACGCCCCGCTGCGCCTGTTCTGCTTCCACCACGCGGGCGGCGGCGCGTCGTTCTTCGCACCGTGGCCCGGCCGGGTCGTGCCATCCGTCGACGTGCTGCCCGTCCAGCTCCCGGGGCGCGAAGCCCGCTACCGGGAGCCGCGGTTCGACGACGTCGGGCGGCTCGCCGAGGCGCTGGTCCGCGAGCTGGAGCCCTGGCTCCGGGAACCGCACGCCTTCTACGGGCACAGCATGGGCGCCCTGGTGGCGTTCGCGGTCGCGGCGGCCCTGGAGCGCGCGGGCGGGCGCGCGCCGTCGGCCCTCTTCGTCGGCGCGTACGCGGCGCCGCACCGCACACCGCCGCTGCCGCCCGCCGACCGGTACGGGGACGCGGAGCTCGCGCGCTTCCTCGTCGACGTCGGGGGGCTGAGCCCCGAGTTCCTGGGAAGGGACGAGTGGCTGAGCGCGCTGCTGCCCGTCGTCCGCGACGACCTGCGCATCTGCGCCAGCCATCGGAAGGCCGGGCTCGTCGTGCCCGCACGGCCGTCGCTCGACGTCCACGCCTTCGCGGGCGCGGACGACACGCTGGTCGACCCCGAGGCGGTACGCGCCTGGGAGCGGTACGCCCGCACCTTCCGCCTCACCCGCGTCCCCGGCGGGCACTTCTTCCCCCGTGAGGCGCCGGCTCCCTTCTTCCGGGAGCTCAACGCCGCGCTCGTACGGCTCATGCCGGGGCGGGCGGGGCGATCCGCGGGACCCGGCTGATCCGGCGGGCGATCTCCTGGGCGTTCTTCTCGTACAGCGCGGGCTGGCCCCCGATGCCCGGCATGATCCACTCGGTCCCCTGCTCCGAGCGGTCGGCGAAGGTCAGGCCCCGGGCGTCGGGGCGCAGCCCGGTCACGGTGAGGCAGAACGGCTCCACATACTCGATCTCCCTGCGGGAGGTCAGCCGGAACGGCCGGTCATGGCCCGGGTAGATGACGTCGGCCAGGTCCACCACCCGGTCGATGCTGCGTACGGCCTGCTCCACATCCCAGAACACCAGCGGGTTGCGGCGGGTCCTGGCGACCTGGGCGAAGTGCAGCGCATCGCCCGTGATCACGCTCCGGCCGGCGTCGGTCTCGACGACCACGCCGACGCTGCCCGGTGAATGGCCGGGCAGGGCCAGGATGTGCACGCCGGGTATCACCTCGTGGCCGTCCCGCACCTCGCGGATGGGCAGCTGCTCCAGGAGCAGCCCCGTCCAGGAGGGCGTGGCCCAGTCGTTGGCGTGGGGCGTGTGGGCGTAGCGGCGTTCGGCCGCGTGGATCAGCAGCGTCGCATGCGGGAAAAGATCGATGTTCTGCACATGGTCCCAGTGGGCGTGGGTGAGCACCACGGTGTCGATGTCCGGGGCGGCGAGCCCGTGCGAGGCGAGCGCCTCCCACAGGAAGGGCCGCCGCCCGACATGGGCGGCGTCGACGAGGATGTTCCGGCGCTCGCCCGTGCCGGCGCGCCCTCGGATCAGGAACACTCCGCAGAAGGCCGGATACCCCTGGTCGGTGTCGATGGCGTAGCCCGGCAGCAGTATGTCAACGGTGGGCATGGGGCTCCCCTCTTGGTGTGGCTCGGTTCATCTGGGCTGCGAACGCACCGCGGCGAGGATCGCGTCCATGACGCGGGCATCGACGAGCGCGGACAGGTCGCCGGGCGGGTCGCCGCTGATCAGGTCGCTGATCAGACGGCGCATCACCTTGCCGTTGCGTGTCCTGGGCAGGCCCGGAACGGCCACCACACGGCTGGGCCGGAAGGCCGGGCCGAGGGCCGCCGCCACCCGTTCGCGTATGCGTGCCGACTCCGCCTCGGCGAGGGGCCCTTCCCGGGTCACGACGAAGCACCAGAGCGACTCGCCCTTGACCGGGTGCGGCACGCCCACCGCGGCCGCCTCCACGACGCGGGGGTGGCCGAGTACCGCCTGCTCCACCTCGGCGGGGCCCAGGCGTTTGCCCGCGACCTTGATGACGTCGTCCATACGGCCGTGTACGAACCACTCGTCGCCGACGCCAGAGGCGAGGTCCCCGTGGGACCACAGGCCCGGCCGCCGCCGAAAGTAGGTGTGGGCGAACCGCCCCGGGGCACGCCACAGGCCCCGGGTCATGCCGGGCCAGGACTGCCTGACGACCAGTTCGCCCTTCTCGCCTTCGGCGGCCGGCTCGCCTGCGGCGTCCACGATCGCGGCGTCGACGCCCAGGCAGGGTCCGGAGAAGCTGCACGGGGACTGCGGCAGGGTGGGCGCCGAGCCCAGCAGGGAACCGCCGACCTCGGTGCCGCCGCTGATGTTGATGACGGGGCACCGTTTGCCGCCGAACTCCGCGGAGTACCAGTGCCAGGCGTCCTCGGTCCACGGCTCGCCCGTGGAGCCGAGGATGCGCACGCGGCGCGGCGCGGCGGCGTCCGGCAGCGGGCGGCCCATCAGGGACCGCGACAGGCTGGGGGAGCTGCCGAAGACGGTGACGGCGTGGTCCTCCAGCAGCCGCCACAGCCGGGTGGGCTCAGGGTGGTCGATCGCGCCGTCGTACGCGAGGACGCTCGCGCACGCCAGCGTGCTGCCCACGGCGACGAGCGGGAACATCACCCAGCCCGGGTCGGTGACCCAGAACACCACGTCGCCGGGTCTGACGTCGAGGTTGTAGCGGACCTCGGAGCCGACCTGCACCGGGAACCCGCCGTGGGTGTGCACGGCTCCCTTGGGCCGGCCCGTGGTGCCGGAGGTGTGCAGCAGCAGAAACGGCGCGGCGGCGGGGAGAGACACCCGGGGACACGGCGGTGACGCGGTGAGCTCCTCCCAGCGCACGGTCTCCGGCCGGGGTGCGGCCCGGCCGGAGACCGGCCTGACTCCACCCGGGCTTTCCGGGAGGCTTTCCGCGCCGTCGCGGCCGACGACGACGAGATGCCTGACCGTGTTCGCCTCGGCGGCGGCCCGGCGGGCGATCGCCGCCATGTCGTGCCGTACGCCGCGCCGCGCGGTGGCGTCGGCGGTGACGAGCACCTTGGCCCGGGCGTCGGCCAGCCGCTCTGCCAGCGCGTCGACGCCGAAACCGGAGAACATCGGCACCAGCACCGCGCCCATGTGCGCGCAGGCGAAGAGCAGTTCGAACGCCTCGCGCCCCGGCGGCAGGTAGGCGCCGACCCGGTCGCCCACGCCGATGTGCAGCGCCCGCAGCCCCGAGGCGATCCTGGCGCAGCGCTCGGCCAGCTGCCGGTAGTCGAGGAGCCCTCCGGTCCCGTCCTCGGTCTCCCAGCGGAAGGCGATCGAGTCGCCGCGGCCCTCGCTGATGTGGCGTTCCAGACAGGAGTCCACCAGATTGGTGCGGCCGCCCGGGAACCAGCGGGTGGTCGCGATGCGGCGGTCCTCGCCGCGGATCCGGAGCGGCGGGACATCCCAGACGACGCCGATGTCCCGCATGGCGTGCGTCCAGAACCAGTCCGGGTCGGCGACGGAGCGCCGCTGCAGTTCGCGATAGCCGTCGACGCCGAGTTTCCGGCACAGCACGGCGACGTTGCTGTGCTCCAGCAGCTCCTGCGTCGGATGCCAGGCGTGGTCGGGCGTCATCAGCGGCCGTCCGGGTTCTCGATCAGGGCGGCGATGCCCTGGCCGCCGCCGATGCACATGGCGACCACGCCGAACCGGCCGCCGGTGCGGTGCAGTTCATACGCGGCCTTGAGCAGCAGGATCACGCCGGTCGCCCCGATGGGGTGGCCCAGCGCGATGGCGCCGCCATTGGGATTGACCACGGCGGGGTCGAGTTCGAGGTCGTCCATGACGGCCAGCACCTGGGCCGCGAACGCCTCGTTGAGTTCGATCACATCGATGTCGTCGGGGCTCAGTCCGCTGCGCCGCAGCAGGCTCCGGATCGCCCCGGCGGGCGCGAACCCCATGATCTCCGGCTCCAGAGCGGTCACCGCCACGTCGCGCAGCCGGCACAGGGGAGTGACGCCCGGGCTCATCGCCGTACCGCGCTGCAGCACGACGGCTGCCGCGCCGTCGTTGACGCCCGACGAGTTTCCCGCGGTGATCGTGCCGTCTGCGGCGAAGGCGGGCTTGAGCGTGGCGAGGATCTCCACGGTCGTTCCCGGGCGGGGGTGTTCGTCGCGCTCCACTGCGCCGTCCGGAGTGATCACGGGCACGATCTGGCCGCTGAACCTGCCCTGCTCCATGGCCGCGGCGGCGCGCCGCTGGCTCTCGGCGGCCCAGGCGTCCTGCCGGATCCGGGAGACGCCGAACCGGTCCGCCACGATCTGGCCCGTCGTCCCCATCGGATAGCAGCCGAACGGGTCCCAGGTCAGCGATGCGGTGCCGTCGATCCGGGCGGCGCCCTTCAGCTCGTCGGGCGCGCGCTCGCCGTAGTCGAGCAGCGGCTGACGGGTCATCGACTCGTTGCCGCCCGCCACCGCGGTCTCGGCCCCGCCCAGGGCCAGGCTCTGTGCGGCCGACCACACCGCCTGCAGCCCGGAGCCGCACAGCCGGTTGACGTTGTAGGCGGGCACCTGGACCGGCAGTCCGGCGGCCAGCGCCGCCCGCCGGGCGTTGAACGCCTCCGGGCCGACCTGACCCACGCACCCCATGACGACTTCGCCGACGCTGTGCGGATCGACGCGGGCGCGGATGAGCGCCTCCTGGACGGCGAGCGCGCCCAGCCGGTGGGCGGGCAGCGAGCGCAGCGCGCCGTTGTAGCGGCCGACGGGGGTGCGGGCACCCTGGACGACGGCGATGTCGGAGAGCATCAGCACTCACTCCTTCGTGGCGGGGAGAGCGGGGAGGCGGCCGCCCGCCGGAGAGCGGCGGCGTCGCGGTCCGGGCGGATCAGCAGCGCCGAGACGACCGCGCCCGCGATCAGCAGCCAGGCCGCGACGTCGAAGGCGTGGGCGTATCCGGCGGCTTCGTGCGGCGCGGCGTCGATGATCCGTCCGGTCACATAGGGGGCGAGCAGGCTGGAGAGCGCGGCGGCGGCGTAGGAGAGCCCCAAGGCGGCGCTGCTCCGCGCCGGCGGGCAGACGTCCGCGATGGCCGCCTGGGTCAGCGGGGTCTGCCCGTTGCCCGCGGAGAACGCGATGACGACCAGCGGCAGCAGCAGCGCGGCCGCTGTGACGCGGGTGGTGAGCAGCAGACACAGCCCTGCGGCGAGCGGCAGCAGCGCGCCGACGAGGCCCTGGGCGAGCCGTGCGGTCGCGCCGCGCCGCAGCAGCCGCTGGGCGACGGCGCCCGCGGTCAGCACCAGGACGGCCATGGACAGGGCGGGCAGTCCGATGATTCCGCCGATGGCCGCGTCGCTGAAGCCCGCCTGCTCCTCCAGGAAGAGCGGCAGCCAGGCGAAGCCGAGCGCCAGGGTCCACATCACGGCGAAGCCGGAGAAGGTGGCGCCCAGCCAGGTTCCGGTGGTGACGATCCGCCAGAGTCCGACGTCGGTCGCCCGGCCGGTCGCCTGGCCGGCGCCCGCGACGGCGTCGCTGCCGGTTCCGGCGGCGGTGTCTTCGGCGGTGTCTTCGGCGGGCGCGGGCCCGGCGACGTCGAGGGAGCCCGTGTAGGGCCCGCTGCCGCCGACCCTCAGCCAGAGGAGCGTCCAGACGACGCCGACTGCGCCGAGCAGGCCGAACGCGGCCCGCCAGCCAAGGGTGTTGCTCACCAGGATCACCAGGGGGGCGGCCACGACCGTGCCGCCCGCGGCCCCGGCCATCACCACGGCCGAGGGGAGTGCCCGCTCACGCTCGGGGAACCAGGTGAAGGCGGTGTGGTTGGCGAGTGGATAGCCCGGACCCTCGCCCGCGCCGAGCACCACCCGGGTGGCCACCAGAGCCCCGAACCCGGCGGCCGGCAGCAGGATCGGCAGCTGGGCCGCGGCCCACACCAGTGCGAGCGCCGCGAGCAGCGGACGGGCGCGGATCCGGTCGCCGAGGAGGCCGACCAGCACCGCCGAGACGCTGAACAGCAGGTAGAAGCTGCTGGCGATGGTGCCGAACTCGGTGGCGCTCAGCCCCAGATCGTCCTTGATGGGATCGGCGGTCAGCCCCAGCACGGCCTTGTCCGCGGCGTTGATCACGATGAACAGCGCCAGGACGACCAGGACGACCCGGGCCCGGTGCGGCGGCACCTTCGCGGCGTCCGTACGAGCGGCGGCGGGCTCGATCCTCATGGTGTCACCGGCCCCTCGGCAGACCCCGACAAGAACGGAACGGTACCGTTCCGCATTCCTTGGCCGGGAAAGCTACACCCGGGAACAACGAAACGCAACGGTTCCGTTCCGTGTTACTCTCTGGATCATGGCCATGCGCAGCGAGACCTCGCCCAGCCGGCGGCCCGCGGGCTCCGCGGTCCTGCGGGAGTCGGTCACCGTGACGATCAGACACGCCGTCTTCGAGGAACTCGCCGAGTCCGGCTACGCCCGCATGTCCATGGAGGCGGTGACCCGCCGAGCCGGCGTCGGCAAGGCGGCCCTCTACCGCCGCTGGCCCTCGAAGGAGGCCATGGTGCTCGACCTGGTCTCCGAGGTGGCGGAGGAACACCTGCCCACCACGGAGGACTCCGGATCGCTGCACGGCGACATCGAGCGCTTCATCAGGGACGCCATGGACGCACTCCGGCATCCCCTCGTCGCCCGAATCGTCCCCGACCTGCTCGCCGAGTCGACGCGCAACGGCCGGCTGGGCAAGAGCCTGCACGAGTCGGTCATCGTGCCCCGCAGAGTGGCGGTGGCGACCGTGCTGCGCCGCGCCGTGCACCGCGGCGAACTGCCCGCCGACATCGATCTGAGCCTGGCCATCGATCTGTTCGGCGCGCCCCTGTACTTCCGTGTGTTCGCCGCGGGAGGGGCCACCGACGACGCCTATGTCACCCGCCTGGCCAACGCCGTCCTCGCCGGAGTGAACGCCAGCCGCTGACCGCCCAGGACCGGCCGCCGCCCGCCCAGGACCGGCCGCCGACCCTCGGCCGGCCCCCCGAGCCCTGCGTCGGGCGCAAGAGGAGCGCGGGGGCCCCGGTGCAGAACAACTAGCCCGGGACCGGCGTGGCACGCGGCGCCGCGCGCCCCCCGGGCCGGGCGCTCAGCGCCGTAGCCAGCTGTGCACGGGAGCGTACGTCCAGCTTCTGGTAGATCCGGGTGAGCCGGGCCTCCACCGTCTTCACGCTCAGGTACAGCCGGGCCGCCGCCTCCTGGTTGCTCGCCCCCTGGCCGACCAGCTGCGCCAGCCGCAACTCGGCCTCGGTCAGCAGCGACAGCGCGCTGCCGTCCGCGGACGCGGCGGCCTCGGCGCGGGCCGCCCGCGAAGGACGCGACGGGCCCTCCGCGGCCAGCTCCAGCCAGGGCGCGGCCCCCGCCCGCTCGAAGACCCCGGCCGCCGACTGCAGCGCCTGCTGCGCGGCCGACCGCCGCCGCCGGCGCCGCTCCACCCGGGCCAGCGCGATCAGACAGCGCCCCTGCTCCAGCGGCAGGCCGTGCGCGGCGAACTTCTCCGCAGTCCCCGCCAGCATCCCGGCTGCCTCCTGGGGCTTGCCGCCCGCCGCCAGACACAGCGCGTACACCCGGTCGAAGCCCAGCAGCACCGTCCTACGGCCCAGCCGTTCGGCCACCGGGCCGACGTCCGCGAGCAGTTCCTCGGCCTCCTGGAGGGCGTCGTTCGCCAGCAGCGCCTCCGCCAGCTCCTCGTGCCAGCGCAGCATCGACGGGTCGGCGGTCCCATGGGCGCTCTCTCCCTCCTGCACCCGGCGCAGCGTCTCCAAAGCGCCGGCCACATCCCCCACCGCCAACTGCACCCGGCCCAGCGCGTACAGACTGCGGGAGAGAAAGACATGGTCGCCCTCCTCCTCCGACGCCTGGGCGCTGCGCCGGGCGTAGCTCGCGGCGCGGGCGAAGCTGCCGCCCGCGGTCTCGGCCACCGCCAGTGCGAACCACGCGGGCCCCGGCGACAGGCCGGCCTCCAGGGTCAGCGCCAGCGACCGCCCGGCGTGGGACAGCGCCGCCGTGCAGTGGCCGCGCCGCGACTCCACCTCGGCCAGTGTGCGGAACAGCTCGATGGAGTCCTCCACCGGGCCGCGCCGCTCCACCAGCGGCAGCAGCGCGTGCAGCCGGTCGCGGGCGTCGTCCAGACGGTCGTCGAACAGGGCATGACGGATGGTCAGGATCTGGGCCGTGTTGCGGATGCCGAGCGGTCGGTCCGCCATCTCCAGCGCACGCGCCTCGGTGAGCGTCTCCTCGGCCTCCGGCGCGCCGAGCACCCGGTCCATCCGGGCCTGCTGCGTCAGCGCCTGCGCGGCGGTGTGCCGGTCGCCCGCGGAGGACGCGAGCCGGGCGGACTCCACGGCGGCGGACCGCGAACGCACCGGATCCCCGTCCGCCAGCACGTACTTGATCGCGAGCCGCAGCAGCACCGCCGCACGCAGCCCGGGATCGCCCTCGGAGTCCTCCATCGCGTGCACATAGAGCTCGTCGAGATCCGTCAGCCCCTGCCCCGCCGTGTCCAGCACGGCGAGCCGTGCGCGCACCCGGTCTGCGGGCTCGGCGTCGCGGGCCAGCAGATCGCCGGCCGCGCGCAGCGCCAGATCGGCGCGCGCGGCGCGTGCGGCCTCCTGCGCGGCGTCCGCCAGCCGGGTCAGCCGCCGGCCGGCCGGCAGGCCCGGCGTCGACACGGCGGCGAGGAGGGCCAGTTCGGCGGCCAGCGTGCTGTTGCCGAGCCGGCGCGCCGTCCGCGCGGCCTCGGCGACCTCCGCGGCGAGCTGCTCGTCGGGGGCGTCGGCGGCCAGCGCCCGGTGCCGTACGGCCTCCACCGGGTCGTCCGCCACGGTGGCCAGCGCCGCATGGCCCTCGCTGCGCGCCGTCCAGCTTGTGTCGTGGACGAGCGTCGAGGGCAGCAGACCGGCGGTGAACGCCACCGTTCCGTCCTCCGCCAGCGTGACCAGACCGGCCCGCTCCGCGGCGGCCAGCTCCGCCTCGGCGTCCGGGCGTCCGGCCCGCCGGATCAGCGATGCAGTCGGCCGCAGCGCGAGCGCGGCGAGCAGCAGCGAGGCCCGTACGGAAGGGCAGGCGGCCGCCAGCATCCGGCGCGCCAGATCCCGGGCGCGCCCGGACAACGGCAGCGCCTCCGCGTGGTGTACGGGTGTCGTGGCGTCCGCGAGGGACCGGCCGACGGCCAGCGCGAGCCGCGGATTGCCGCCGCTGGCGCGGTGGATGCGGCCCGCCATCCGGGAGGGCAGCCGGTGGTGGACGAGGAGTTCGGCGATCTCGTCGGCGTGCAGGGGCGGCACCAGCAGCACATCGGCCTCGGACGGCACCCACAGGGGGAGCCCTCCGGAGTCCACGGCCGCTGGCGTCGTATGGGGTCCCGCCGGGAGGGCGCCGTACGCCGGGTACGCGCGGTCGCCGCCCGGCGTCGGCCCGGGCGGCGGGCCTTCGGTCGGCTCAGCCGCATCCCCTGTGCGGAGCGGGCTCAAACCCGCGGCCGGACCGTCGCCTCCGCCGTCGGGCGCATGGGGGACATCGCGCCCCACATGCGTACCGGGCAGGTCCTCTTCCTCGGCGCGGCGCCGGGGAGACTCCTGTCGGCTCGCGTTCCCGGGCGGCCGGCCGCCGCCGTCCGCCGCTCCGCCCCGTCCCGGCGCGGCCTCGGCGCCGTGTGTCCTCGGGGGGTCCGGTCGCCGGCCGCCGACCGGCGGAGCCAGGGGCGTGGCGGACTCCGCGAGCGGCGCCGGGGCGTACGGCGCGGGGGTCTCCACGGTGAGCACACGCAGTTCCGGCGGGGCGAGACGGAGCGCGAAGCGCAGCAGGTCCGCGCTGTCCGCGTCGATGAGCTGGACGTCGTCGACGACGAGCAGCACGGGACCGTGAGCGGCGAGGGTGCGCAGGATGTGCGCGACACCCAGCCGCAGCGCGATCGGGTCCCAGCCAGTCTCGGGGGCCTCGGCCTCCCGGCAGAGCACCGAGACCGCGGTCCGCTGCGGCTCCGGCAGCCCGTCCAGCGCGAAGGAGGGCACGGAGGCGACGAGCGCGGCGGCGGCCGCGCCGGGTATACGGCGGTCCGCCGGCTGCGGGGCCAGCCACAGCACGGTGTCGCCCAGCGCGCCGGCGCGCGCCGCGGCGGCCTGGGCGACCTCGGTCTTGCCGACGCCTGCCGCCCCGGTGAGCAGGGCGCGCCCCCGCCTGCGCAGCACACCCGTGAGGCGGTCGAGGAGGTCGGCCCGCCCGACGGGCGTGGCGCGCCCCGCTGTCGGCTTCACCCTGCCCACCCCCTCCGGCATGCGCGGACCCCCTGCCCCCGCGAGTTGAGCAGAGGATACGAACTCGGCCAGCGGAATCCAGGCCCCTTGTCCGCCATGTGGACAGCAGGGGGCTTCGGGCCCCCCGGCAGCGGGACGGGGCGCGCCCGCGGCGAACAGCCGCTGACACGCCCCTGACCAGCACTGATGTCAAGTTTCCCGGTCGGTCAGAAGGTGAGGCTCCAGGCGTCGATGTAGCCGGTGTCACCCCGGTACACATCGCGGACCTGCAGCTGCCAGACGCCGGCCGCGAGCTCCGAGGAGGCGTCGACCGTGTATGTGCCGAGCACATCGTCGGCCGAGTCGCTGCCGCTGGAGTTCTTCAGCCGGTACGCGCTGCCGTCGGGGGCGATGAGGTCGATGACCAGGTCGCCGCGGTAGGTGTGCACGATGTCCACCCCGACCTTCAGGTCGGACGGCGCGTTGCCGGTCACCCCGGTCACCGAGAGCGAGGACACGGAGGTGGAGTTGTCCGAGATGGTGACGTTCGAGGTGTTGCTGAAGGTGCCGCCCCCACCGCCGCCGGGCGTGCCGCCCGTGACAGCCTCGACGGTCTTCGCGGCGTCGGCGATGCCCACGCCGCAGCCGCCGGAGCAGCTGCCGGGCACCGGACGGGCGTTGTCCTTCATGGCGGTCTCGATCTCGGCCGGGGTCAGCGAGGAGTCGGCCGACTTCAGCAGCGCGGCGAGACCGGCGATGTGCGGGGCCGCCATGGAGGTGCCCATGTACGGCTCGTAGTTCTCCGAGGACCGGGTGGTCGCACCGGAGTTCAGCGTCGAGAGGATGCCGTTCTCGGGGGTGGTGACGGTGCCCGGGGTGTCGGTGGCGCGCCGGGTCTCGCCGCCCGGGGCGGAGATGTCGATGCCGCTGCCGTAGTTCGAGTAGAAGGAACGGTTGCCCTCACGGCTGGTGGCCGCCACGTTGATCACGTTCGCGCAGTTGGCGGGCGTGAAGCCGGACACGTCGGCGTTGCTGTTGCCGGCCGCGACGACGACGGTCGTACCGCGCGAGACCGCGCCGTTGATGGCGTTGCGGTAGACGCTCGGGCAGGTCGAACTGGCGCCGCCGAGGCTGAGGTTGATCACCTGGGACGGGTTGGGGTTGGCCGGGACGCCGGGCACGGAGCCGCCCGACGCCCAGGTGATGGCGTCGGCGATGTCCGAGGATGCGCCGCCGCACTTGCCGAGCACCCGAACATGCTGGACCTTCGCCCCGTAGGCGACGCCGGCCACGCCCTTGTTGTTGTTCGCGGCCGCGGCGACGGTGCCCGCGACATGCGTGCCGTGCCAGGACGAGTCGCCGGCCTTTGAGCCGAAGTAGCACTCGTTGTCGGTGGCGTTCCAGTCGCCCTCGTCCGTCGGGTCGCCGTCCCTGCCGTTGCCGTCACGAGCGTCGGCGGAGTCGGAGATGAAGTCGTAGCCGGACACGGTGTTCGCGCTGAGATCGCTGTGCCCGGCGTAACCGGTGTCGATGACGGCGACGGTGACGCCGCTGCCCGTGGTGGTGTCCCACGCGCCGGGCACGTTCATGCCGCCGGTGGACTCGAAGAAGTCCCACTGCTTGGCGTAGTCCGTGTCGTTCGGGGTCACGGCCATGGGGAAGGCGCGGATGTCGGGCTCGACGGACGCGACGGCCGGGTCGTCGCGGAAGGCGTCCATGACCTCCGTGACGTCCTTGGCGTCGGCGCCGCCGCCGAGGTCGACCAGCGCGCCGCCGCCGGCCAGCCGGCGTTCAAAGGACAGCTTCTCGCCGGTCTTCCTGCCCTTCTCGGCGGCGTCGGTCTTCGCCGCGGAGTTCGAAGTCGCCTCGGCGGTCCGTGACTTGTAGGTCACGATGACCTTCTCCACGGGCGCGGCGTCGGGCGCGTCCTGGGCCATGGACTGGGCAGCGGGGGCGACGGGCCGGTCGGAGGGGCCCGCCTGTGCGGCGACGGCCGCGGACGAGGTGGCGGTCACGCCGAGGATCGTGGCGGCAGCGGCCACGACGGATATGAGTCTCCGCCTGGAACCGTTCAAGGTGATCCCTTTCAGGGCGGCTCCGGCGACTCCCGGAGCGGCTGACGGGTCGGAGCGCGAAGCGGGCGGCGCGGGGACTGCGGTGCTTCGTGGGGGTCGCAGTCCGCAGTCCCCTGGGGCCGGGTACGCCCGTGCGCCGCCGCCGGCGCGACGGCCCCCCGTACGGGGCCGTCACCGGTCGGAAACCCGTGCGTTACATGCACCTGACAGTCAGGAGTCAGCAGGGGGAACCGCCGGTGCGGGAGACAGTAGGGAAACCGCGGAGGAAGCCGATACGGGGAAAACCCTTGTCACTGCTCAGGGGCGGAAGGGTCGGCTCGAGGGAGGGGCCTGTCCGGGGGAGGGACCGCGGTGTCGGCCCGGCCGCTGTCAGTGGCGGGTGCCATTCTGAGCACGACCGATCAACCACGTCGTCACCCCCGTATGTCGGGGGGAGGCGAGGAAGGCAGGTTGCGATGCTGACGACTTCCTATGTCGCGGGCGCACCCAACTGGATCGACCTCGGCACACCGGACGTCGAGGCGGCCGCGGGCTTCTACGAGGCCCTGTTCGGCTGGGAGCTCGAATCCGCGGGCCCGGAGGCAGGAGGGTACGGATTCTTCAAGCTCGACGGGAAGACCGTCGCCGCCGTCGGCCCGCTCACGGAGGAGGGTGCGGGCTCCGCCTGGACGCCGTACTTCCAGACCGCCGACGCCGACGCCACGACCAAGGCGGTCGAACAGGCCGGCGGACGGGTGCGGGTGCAGCCGGACGATGTCTTCACGGCCGGCCGCATGGCCGCGTACACGGACCCGGCCGGCGCGGACTTCGCCGTCTGGCAGCCGCGCGACACCGCGGGCCTGGAGGCGGTCACCGACGTGAACACCCTGTGCTGGCTGGAGCTGTACACCACCAACGCCCCAGCCGCGAAGGACTTCTACCGCTCCGTCTTCTCCTGGGACCTCCAGGACATGGACTTCGGCCCCACGGGCTACACCATCGCCTCTTCGCCCGGCGGCGGTCAGGACGCCTCGCACAGCGGCATCATGCAGCTCGGCCAGGAGAATCTGGACGCCGGTTCCCGCCCCGAGTGGCACCCCTACTTCGAGGTGGCGGACTGTGACGTCGTGTACGCCAGGGCCATTGAGCGGGGCGCGACCACCCTCTTCCCGCCGATGGACGCGCCCGGCGTCGGCCGGATGGCGATGTTCCTCGACCCGTACGGCGCGGTGGTCGGCATCATCAAGAGCGACTCGGGCGCCTGAGGTTCGGCGTCTCCGCCCCAGCCCCCCGTTCCCGGGGGCTTCGCCCCGTACCACCGCGCCTCCGAGGCCGGCGAGGCCGGAATCGGGCGCAGCCCGATTCCAGCCCGTCCGAGCGTGCCTCCCCGTCCGAGCGTGCCTTTGTGGGGATGCCCCCGGACGGAGTCCGGGGAGGCGGCCGCACCCCGTCCCGCAGGCGTCACGCTCCGCCACCCACCTCCCCGCGTCCGTTCTTCTGCGCCGGGACCGCCGCCTTCCCCTCGTGCCCGTACTGCCGGGACTGCGTCAGATACATCCCGCGGAAGACACCCGGCCCATGAGGCCGCATCAGCTCCTCGAAGGTGCCCTGCTCGATCACACGGCCGCGCTCCAGCACATAGATGTCGTCGGCGTGCCGGACGCTGTGCAGGCGATGGGTGATGAGGACGACCGTCTGGCCCTCGGCCGCGAGGTCGCGGATCTGGTCAAACACGCGCTGCTCCGCCTCCGCGTCCAGCGCGCTGGTCGGCTCGTCCACGACCAGGACGGGCGCGTCGCGGTGGCGGGCGCGGGCGATGCCGAGGCGCTGCCACTGGCCGCCGGAGATCTGGTGGCCGCCCTTGTAGCCGCGGGCCAGCAGGGTGTCCCAGCCGAGGGGGAGCGCGGCGACCGTCTCGTCCGCCCCTGCGTAGCGGGCGGCGGCGTCGAGGAGTTCCTCGTCGCTGGGGGCGTCCGGACGGCCGATGGCGACGTTGACCCGGGCGGTGAAGGGCCAGCGGAAGAAGTCCTGCGCGACGACGGCGACCCGGTCGAACAGGGCGGTGCGGTCGGCCTCGGCCGCGTCGACGTCGTCCCACAGGACACGCCCCGAGTCGGGCACGTACAGCCCGCAGAGCAGTTTCACCAGTGTGGACTTGCCGCTGCCGTTGTTGCCGACGAGCGCGACGATCCGTCCCGTGCGGATGGTGACGTCCACACCGCTCAGCGCGGGCTCGTCGCCCGCCGCGCCGGGGTAGGCGAACGAGACGTTCTCGAAGCGGATCGCGCGCACCTTCTCCGGCAGCGGCCGCCCCGCCTCGGGGATGAGCCGGCGGTCCGCCTCCCGGCAGAGCCGGTCGAGGTCGGCGACGAACAGGCTCTCCTCGTAGAGCAGGTTGAGCTGGATGACCAGTCCCTCGAGACTGGCGGAGCCGGTGCGCACGGCGATCACGGCCGTGCCGGCGACGGCCAGGTCCATGCTGCCGGACCACAGCAGCAGACCCAGGGTCAGATAGGTGGCCGCGGCGGTGAGACCGGTCCAGCCGGACGCGATGAGCCCCGTGCGGGCGGCGAGCCGGGCGAGCCGGGTCTGCTCCCGCTCTCCGGTCTCGGCCATGGTGCGGAAGTGCCGCAGCAGAAACGGGCCGATGTTGTGGACCCGCACCTCCGGGGCCGCCTGGGTGTCGATCAGCAGCCGGCCCAGCAGCTGCCCCGCCCGCGCATGCTGCACCCAGGTGTGGAACGAGACATAGCGGCGGCGGGCGATGGTCAGCGAACTCCACGCACTCGGCAGCGTCATGGCGGCCAGCAGCGGCAGCAGAGCGGGGTGGAGCACCGTCAGCACACCCGCGGCGGCGATCAGCGAGATGGCCGCCGTCATCACCGACGTGCAGAACCTGATCATCCGGCGGGCGGACTCCGCGCCCCACTGGGCGGAGTCCAGCAGCTTGTGGAACTCCTCGTCCTCCACCGCCGCCAGCTCGACTCGCGCCACCCGCTCCAGGTACTTCTCGGTGGCGACGCGGAACACCTTGGGCTCCAGCCGGCCGGTCCCCGCGGTGGAGGCGGACTTGAACAGCGCGCCCATCGCCGCCGCTGCGGCGACCAGGCAGAGTGCGGGGACGGCGGCCGCCAGCCGCTCACCCGTCGCCCCGCCGCCCAGCAGCCCGGCCAGCGCCTGATTGACCGCGACGAGCCCCACGGCCTGGGCGAGGCCGCCGCCCAGCTCGGCGCCGGCCACCCAGCGCAGGGCGCGGGCGTCGGCGCGGTGGGCCAGCCGGACCGTGGCGGCGATCAGCCGGGGCATCCGTGCGAGCATCGCCCGCAGGCTCAGCTCGAGGAACGAGCCGTCGTGGTGGTTCCAGCCTCCTTCGTAGCGGAGCGGCCCGCCGAACAGCAGCCGCTCCGACTCGGACACTTCCTGTGGGCCCGCCTGATGGGCGCGGGCGGCCTTCCTGCGCCTCATGCCGGGGTCCGATCGGTTCCCGGGTGAACACGGGCGAGGGTGAGCGCTGGCATCCGGTCTCCTCAGTCGAAGATGAACGGGTCATATGCCAGGCCAACGCCGCGGGCCCGGCGCGATAACGGCGCCGGGCCGAAGGTCGGGCGGTGATTACGTCAGGCGATGGAGGCGGCGACGACGGCGGACACCGCGAGATTGCAGGAGGCGGTCACCCACACCGCCGGGTGCGGTTCCTCGTCGACCAGCGTCGCGCCCAGCTTGCCGGGCGTCAGCAGATCCACCACCCAGAAGGCCACCGCCATCATCGCAAGACCGAGCAGCCCGAACGCGGCGGTCGAGACAAGGCCCTTGCCGAAGTCGTCGTACGTCGTCCAGATGGACATGAACACGATGCCCCCGACGCCGAGCAGCGCCGAACTCAGCAGGATCGCCGCGTTGCGGTTGCGGCGCTCCCAGATCAGCCGGGTCAACCTGCCGGGGGTGAGCACGTCGACGAGGGCCATGCCCAGGATCAGCAGCACCACGCCGAGTGCCCCGTAGGCGCCGGCGCGGCCAAGTCCGCTGACGATATCGGATATATCTTCCATACCAGAGTTCAGTCTCCGTGTCGGAACCAGATGACGCAGGTCAAGAGCGTGCAAAACCTATCGCACAGTGCGCCCGGCCCCGACGGTCCCACCCGGCCCCGTCCGTGAGGGGCATCTCACCCACTGCCGGCACCGCTTGCGCGCCCGCGCCGCGCTGACGGGCATCGGCGAGCAGCCGGACGCAGCGCTGACGCGCAGCCTCCTGCCGTGGGGAGGCCCCGAGGCGCCCGGCAGCCGGTGCGCACCGACGACCTCCGTCGCGAGGTCGGCCCCGGCCGCCGCCCTGAGACAGCCGGCCGCACCGGCCGACGAGAGCGGCGCGGGGCGCAGCCGCAGTCAGCCGGGCCGGGCGGCCGGTTCCGCCGTCAGCGGGTCGGCCGTCATTTGACCGCTCCCAGGGACAGGCCCTGGACCAGTCTGTCCTGGGCGGCGAATCCGGCGGCGAGCACCGGGAGCGACACGGCGACGGCCGCCGCGCACAGCTGAGCGAGGAACAGCCCCTGGCTGGTCACGAATCCGGTCAGGAAGACCGGGGCGGTGGCCGCCCGGACACCGGTGAGCACACGGGCGAACAGCATCTCGTTCCAGCTGAAGATAAAGCAGATCAGCGATGTGGCGGCGATGCCGGGTGCGGCCAGCGGGATGATGACGGAGCGGAAGACGGTGAGCAGTCCCGCGCCGTCGATCGCGGCCGCCTCCAGGATCGACACCGGGATATCCGCGAGGAACGACCGCATCATCCACACGGCGATCGGCAGGTTCATCGCGGTGTAGAGGACGGCCAGCAGCCAGATGTTGTCCAGCAGCCCGAAGTACCTGGCCGCCAGATAGACGGGCAGCAGGCCCGCGACAGCCGGGAGCATCTTGGTGGACAGGAAGAAGAACAGCACGTCGGACGAGCGGCGCACCGGCCTGACCGCCAGCGCGTAGGCGGCCGGGATCGCCAGTGCGAGCACAAGCCCGGTCGACGCGACGGCCGCGATCGCGGAGTTGGCCAGCGTCGGCCAGGGGCTGGCTCCCGTGGAGGCGCCGAAGAACTCCCGGTAGCCGTCGACCGTCAGCTCCGCGGCGACCGAAGGGGGATTTGTCGCGGCGTCGGTCTCGCTGTGGAAGGAGGTCAGGACCATCCAGGCGGCCGGAAGCAGGAAGAACAGCCCCATCGCCCAGGCGGCCAGTCCCCAGAGGGCGTTCGTGTGCCGTCGCAGGAAGCCGGGGCCGCCGGCCGTGCCGCGGGCCCGGCCCGTAGCGCTGCTCTTCATCGCTGCTCCTCTCGCAGGAGTGTGGAGACCAGGCGCAGCGCGAGCGTCGCGATGACGACGGCGCCGAGGACGACCACGACTCCGGCCGCGGACGCCAGGCCGTAGTCATGGCCCTGGTAGAAGGTCCGGTAGATGGTGTACGGCAGATTGGCGGTGCCCAGGCCGCCGGAGGTGATGGTGAAGACCGCGTCGAAGTTCTGCACGATGTAGATCGAGCCCAGCAGTGCGGCCAGCTCCAGATAGGGCCGCAGATGCGGCAGGGTCAGATGGCGGAAGATCTGCCAGGCGTTCGCGCCGTCCACCCGTGCGGCCTCCGCCACCTCGGTGTCGCGGCTCTGCAGGCCGGCGAGCAGGATCAGCATCATGAACGGCGTCCACTGCCAGATCAGGCAGACCGTCACGGAGGCCAGCGGCCATCGGGTGATCCAGTCCGGCTGCGGCGGGTCTGCGGAGCCGAACAGGGACCACACCCAGGTCAGCGTGCCGTTGAGGAGCCCGTACTCGGGGTTGTAGAGCGCGTGCTTCCACAGCAGCGCGGCCGCGACCGGCACGATCAGAAAGGGCGTGATGAAGAAGGTCCGCACCAGCGCACGGCCCGGGAACCTGCGGTCGAGCAGCAGCGCCGCGACCAGTCCGAGCACCAGGCTGACCAGGACCGCTCCGGCCGTGAGCCAGATGGTGGTGAGCACCGACGCGCGCAGGTCCGGGTCGCCGAACACCTCCCGGTAGTTGTCGAACCCGGTGAATCCGCCCTGCCCGGGCCGCAGCGCGTTCCACTCCCAGAAGGAGATCACCAGGGTGGCGGCGAACGGCAGCTGGGTGAAGACCACAAGGAACAGCACGGCGGGCAGCAGGGGGCCGCGCCGTGCCCAGGCGTCCCGCCGCTGCCGGGCTCGCCGGGCCCGGTCGGCGTCCTCGGAGGGTTTCGGTCTGGGTGTGGGGGCAGTGCTCATCGCTGCGCTTTCTCGCGGACCGGCTCAGTCGGTTCGGTACTCGGCGGCGACCCGCTCCGCAAGATCCTGGCCGCGGTCCAGGGCCGCCGCCACCGTGGTGCGGCCCGCGATGGCCGCGGCGATCTCCTGGGAGACCCTGGTCGCCAGGTCGGGGAACTCGGGGATGTCCACGAACTGGATGCCGACGGTCGGGCGCGGCTGCAGCCCGGGATCGCGCGGGTCGGCGCTGACGATGGACTGCTCGGCGATCCGGTAGAAGGAGGACGCCGCCGCCTGGTACTCGGGGTTGGCGTACGTCGAGGCGCGCTTGCCGGCGGGCACTCTCGCCCAGCCCAGCTCCTCGCCGACGAGTTCCTCGTACTGTCTGCCGGAGGCCCAGGAGACGAACGCGGCCGCGGCCTCCTGCCGCTCGCTGGCCGCCTGGATGCCCCAGGCCCAGGAGTACAGCCAGCCGGACGCCTCGGTCCGGTGCACCGGCGCCATCGCATAGCCGACCTTGCCCGCCACCGGCGAGTCCTCGGCCTCCAGCAGCCCGGCGGCGGATGTGGCGTCGTACCACATGGCCGTCCTGCCCTGCTGGAAGCTGCTGAGGCACTCGGCGAACCCGGCCTGTGCGGCTCCCGGCTCGCCGTGCGCGCGGACGAGGTCCACGTACATCGTCGCCGCCTCGGTGAAGCCGTCGCCGTTCACCCGCGCCTGCCAGTCCTTGGTGAACCAGGTGCCGCCGTAGGTGTTGACCACGGTGGTCAGCGGTGCGAAGACCTCGCCCCAGCCGGGCAGGCCGCGCAGGCAGATGCCCTTCATGCCGGGCTCGGCGCCGTCCGCCTCTGCCGCGAGGGCCGCGACCTGCTGCCAGGTCGGCCGTTCCGGCACGCTCAGCCCTTTGGCGGCGAAGACGTCCTTGCGGTACATCAGAAAGGACGACTCGCCGTAGAACGGCTCGGCGTAGAGCTTGCCGTCGTCCCCTCTCAGCCCTTCCTCGATCGGCTCGAGGATGTCGGCCTGGTCAAAGGACGGATCCTTGGCGACGGTGTCGTCGAGGGGCGCCAGCCAGCCGTACTTTCCGTAGAGGGGGGCCTCGAAGTTGCTGATGGACGCCACGTCGTAGACCCCGGCCTGGTTGGCGAACTCCTGGCTGATCTTGTCGCGTACGTCGTTCTCCGGCAGGACCGTGAAATGGACCTCGATGCCCGTCTGCGGGGTGAAGTGGCTCTTCGTCAGCCGCTGCAGATCGGTCATCTGCGGGTTGTTCACCATCAGCACGTTGACCGCGTTCCCGCCGCTGTCCGCCAGGCCGCCGCCCCCGGCCCCGGCGAAGCACCCGGAGAGCAGCAGGGCGGCGCTCGCGATGAACGCGGTGAGCACGGCGGGGAGCCTCGGCCGCGCGGTGCGGGGTTCCGTCCTCATGTGACTCACCCGTCCTCAGGCCAGCAGGCGCTCGGCGACGCCCGTGTCCGTGACGAGGCCGTTGAACAGCCCGGTCCGCAGGGCCGCGGCGGTGGCCTCGGACCTGACGACCCCGTCGGCCAGCAGAATGACCTCGGGTGTCTCGCGCAGCTCGTCAAGGCTGATGGCGAGGATGCGCTCCGTCAGTTCCGGGGCGACGTCCCGCCCTTCCGCGTCGAGCAGATGGCCCGACACCTCGGCGCACGCCCCGCGGAGCCGGTACTCCTCGCGCTCCGCGGCGCTCAGCGCGTCGTAGACGGTGGACAGCCCGGGCCCCCAGGCGCCGACCGTGATGACGGCCTTGGTGATCCGGTCGAAACGGCTGACCGCCTCGACGATGCCCGGCTGGCGGCGCAGCATCCCCGCGGTCGCGGCGTCGGGCAGCAGCAGGGGCGCGTAGACGGGGTAGACGGGGCCCCTCGCCACCGACGCGGCCCGGCGCACCGCCTCCACGGCGTTCGCGTCGACCGGTCGCAGCGGCGTCACCCCGCAGAGCTGTACGACGGAGCACCGGGCCA
Source organism: Streptomyces chengmaiensis (assembly GCF_029846775.1). Lineage (NCBI taxonomy): Bacteria > Bacillati > Actinomycetota > Actinomycetes > Kitasatosporales > Streptomycetaceae > Streptomyces > Streptomyces chengmaiensis. The sequence goes on along the minus strand of NZ_JARWBG010000003.1, from coordinate 239,262 downwards.
GTGTGGTCAGCTCCGGGCCGAGCGCCTCGATCTCGGGTCCCCAGATGAGCCCGAGGACGTCGTCGTCCATGACGATCTCGGACAGCAGCCCGGCCGTGACGCTGCCGAGGCGCCGAGTCACCTGGGCCGGGTCGTCGGCGTCCTCGGGGCGGCAGCGGAACACGATGCTGTGGCTGAGACCGTAGCGGGTGCGCAGGGCGTCGGAGAGCTCGTCGTCCAGTTCGGCGGGCAGCCGGACCTCCAGCCGCACCAGTCCGTCGCGCACCGCGGCTTCAAGGGTCCTCGCCACCTTGAAACGGCTCAGGCCGAACTCCTCCGCGATCTCGATCTTGGACTTGCCCTCCAGATAGAACCGCCGTGCCATGGCGGCCGTCTGCACCAGTTCCTCGGGGCCCGGGTGGTGGGCGCGGGCCCCGCGGTTCGGCTTGTCCTGAGCGCTCATGACCACACCTCACCGAGCGGGGCCGGCGGGGGAGCGGGACAGGCTGGCTCGCACCCACTTGCCGCCGTCGGAAGCCAGGCCGCACGCCCAGGACTCGGCCAGCGCCTCGATGATCATCAGTCCGCGGCCGCAGTCGTCGTCCCGGCCTGCGGTGCGCGGGAGGGGCAGGACCGCGGAGCCGTCCCGCACCTCGATGTCCAGGGCGTCGGGGCGGAGCGTCAGCACCAGGGTGATCCGGGGGGCGGGCGTCCGGGCGCCTCCCTGTCCTGCGGAGTCCCGCGCGCCGTGTCGGATCGCGTTCGTCGCCAGTTCGCAGACGACGAGCAGCGCCGGGTCGACGAGGTCGTCCTCGCCCCACCGGCGCAGCCACGTGCGGGTGAAGGCCCGTGCCCGCCGGGCGGAGGGCTCGACGGCCCGCAGCTGGAGCGCGGCAGAGGAGCGTGGTGCTGCAACGGCGCCGGGGATGACAGCGCATTCGATCGCCGTGGTCATTTTCTCGGCCCTTCAGGATGATCCGCCGCACGCTCCGCATCAGGCATAAGGCATAAGGCGAATTCTGCTCATATGAGCATTCCTTTCTCATATGCTCACTCCTCCATTAAAGATCCGCATTTATCAGAGTCAAGGCCTGAAGGGTGGTAAATGAGGAATTTGTTAAAAGATGTGCGTGGAATGCTCAGATGTGCACGATCGGCGCTGATGGGCAGGTCCGGGCCCGGGCCCGGAAACGCCGATGCCCCGGGACCGTCCGGGGCATCGGGGTGCAAGGGGGCTGCGCGCGTCGAGCCCCAAGGCGGCCGCGTCCTCGTCGGCGGCGACCGCTGTGTCGGGGAACAGCCGGCGCAGCGCGGCGAGGCTGCCAGGCGAGAACGCCGGCGGGCAGCAGGCGATGGTCAGGGGCGGCTGGTGAGGTAGCCGCCCATGGAGGTGAAGTACTCGGCCGCGGGCATCTCCCGGCCGTCCTCGGTCCGTACGCGGGTGACGGCCAGGCCGTGGTTGCGGCCGGTGCGGGCGTCGGCGCCTGCGACGATCACCACGCCGTCGCCCTCGCGGTAGAAGATGCGGCCCGGCGTGCCGCCGTAGCGGCCCTGCGACACCACGGCGGAGAGCACCTCCAGGCGCTTGCCCCTGTGGAAGGCGTAGGCGCTCGGATAGGGGGCGGACTGCGCGCGGACCAGCCGCTCCAGGTCCTCGGCCGGCCAGTCCCAGTTGATGCGGATGTCCTCCTCGGACCGCTTGTGGAAGAAGGTGGCCCGCGAGCGGTCCTGCTTGGTGAACTCCGCCTGTCCGGAGGCGATCAGATCGAGCGCTCCGATCGTGACCGGCGCGATCAGGTCGACGGTCTTGTGGAACAGGTCGGTGGCCGTGTCCGTCCCTTCGACGGCGACGGCGCGCTGCATGACGATGTCGCCCGCGTCGAGTTCCTCGTCCATCATGTGCGCGGTGACGCCGACTTCGGGCTCGCCGTTGATGAGCGCCCAGATCAGCGGGGAGAAGCCGGCGTACTTGGGCAGCAGGGAGTCGTGCACATTGAGTGTGCCGTGGCGCGGCAGGCCGTAGATGCGCGGAGGGATCCAGGTGCGCCAGTTGTTGGCCACGATGATGTCGGGGTCGGCCCGCTTGAGGATCTCGAACAGTTCGTCGTCGTCCGGCCGGTTGCGGATGACCACGGGGACGCCGTGCTCCTCGGCCAGGTCGGCGACCGAGTCGCTCCAGATCTTCTCGTATGCGTGCTCGCTCTTGGGGTGGGTCACGACCGTCACCACGTCGTGCTCGGAGTCCAGGAGCGCTTGCAGGGTGCGGTGGCCCCAGGTCTGATAGCCGAACATGACGACCCGCATCGGGTTCCTCCTCTGAAGAGCGATTGACCGCAGGCAAGTAAAGCAAGCCTTACCTAAGGCTGCAAATGGGCCGTGTTGTCAGGCAGTTTGACGGTGCGATGGGTGAAATGTCTCTTTTGCCCACGTCGACAGGTTGGCCAGATCAGGTTAGCTTTACCTAAGTTCCGCTTGGCCGCCGCTCCGGTGTGTCCGGCGTCTTGTTCTCACCCACGCCTCACAGGCGGCTGTCCCGCACGATGGGAGTGACATGTCTCAGGTTCTTCCTGGCGACGCACCTCTGGTCCATGACCTCATAGGCATCGGCTTCGGCCCGTCGAATGTGGCCATGGCGATAGCGCTCAGCGAGCACAACGCACGCGTCGGCAGGCAGGAAGCGGTCACCGCCCACTTCTTCGAGCGGCAGCAGAGCTTCGGCTGGCACCGCGGCATGCTGATCGACGACGCGACCATGCAGGTCTCCTTCCTCAAGGACCTGGTGACGCTGCGGAACCCGGCCAGCGAGTACAGCTTCCTGTGCTACCTGCAGGACAAGGGCCGCCTGATCGACTTCGTCAACCACAAGAACCTCTTCCCGCTGCGCGTGGAGTTCCACGACTACCTCGAGTGGGCCGCGGCGAAGGTCGACGACATGGTCTCCTACGGCCACGAGGTCATCGCCGTCGAGCCCGTCGAACGCGACGGCGTGGTCGAGTACCTGGAAGTCACCGCCCGTTCCGGCGCGGAGCTCGTGGTCCACCGGGCGCGCAACCTGGTCATCGGCACCGGCCTGCGGCCGGTGATGCCCGAGGGCGTCGAGCGTTCGGACCGCGTCTGGCACACCTCCGAGCTGCTGGCCAAGGTCGACGGCCTCGAAGGCGCCGAGCCCGAGCGCTTCGTCGTCGTCGGCGCCGGCCAGAGCGCCGCCGAGAACGTGGCCTATCTGCACCGCCGTTTCCCCCGGGCCGAGGTCTGCGCCGTCTTCTCCCGCTACGGCTACAGCCCCGCCGACGACTCCGGCTTCGCCAACCGCATCTTCGACCCCCAGGCCGTCGACGAGTACTTCACGGCCCCCGACGACGTGAAGCGCAAGCTGATGGACTACCACGGCAACACCAACTACTCCGTGGTGGACATCGACCTGATCGACGATCTGTACCGCCAGGCGTACCAGGAGAAGGTCCTCGGCGCCGAGCGCCTGCGCTTCCTCAACGTCTCACGGCTCACCGGCGTCGACGACTCCGGCGACAAGGTCCGCGCCACCGTCACCTCCCTCGTCACCGGCGAGGACACCACCCTCGACGCCGACGTGGTCGTCTACGCCACCGGCTACAGCCCTGCCGACCCCACCGGTCTCCTCGGCCCGGTCGCCGACCTGTGCCACCGCGACGAGCAGGACCGGATCAGCGTCCAGCGGGACTACCGGATCGCCACCCGGCCCGAACTGCGCTGCGGCATCTACCTCCAGGGCGGCACCGAGCACACCCACGGCATCACGTCGTCCCTGCTGTCCAACACCGCGATCCGGGTCGGCGAGATCCTCGACTCGGTCCTTGGCCAGGGCCTCGCGCCCGTCCCCGCCGAGACCCGGCAGATCGCCGACGGCATCGGCTCGGCCCGCTGAGACCGCGGAGGCCTCAGGGCCCCGCAGGCCTTCGCCGGCCACCCCCCCCCACACACACACCGCCCGCACGCCGGTAGCGCCGTCATATCCGGCGGGCGCGGCACGCACTGTGAAACCCCCGTGAAAGGAACACCCGTGACCACTGGTCCACGCCCCGCTCTGGCGCGGCTCGTCAGAAACGTCCCCAGGGCGGCCGTCGCCGCAGCCGCCGCCCTCGCGCTCACCGCCTGTGGGGGCGGCGCCGAGAAGACCGAGTCGAAGCCGTCGAGCGACACGTCGAACGCCGCCGAGTCCTCCTCCGCCTTCCCGGTGACGGTCGAGCACAAGTACGGCAGCACGACCATCGACAAGGAGCCCAAGAAGGTCGTCACCCTCGGTCTCTCGGACCAGGACGCGGTGCTGGCCCTGGGGATCAAGCCGGTCGGCGCGGTCGACTGGTTCAAGGAGGACCCGTACGGCAAGTGGCCCTGGGCCAAGGACAAGTGGGGCTCCGACAAGCCGCAGATCGTCGGCGAGCGCGACGAGTACAACATCGAGAAGATCGCGGCGCTCAAGCCGGACCTGGTCGTCGCCCAGTACTCCGGCATGAAGAAGGAGCAGTACGACACCCTCTCCAAGTTCACCAAGGTCGTGGCCCAGCCCAAGGACTTCCCGGACTACGGGGCGCCCTGGCAGGTCATGACCAAGCAGATCGGCAAGTCGCTCGGCAAGGAGAGCGAGACCGAGAAGCTCATCTCCGACGTCGACGCCCGCTTCAAGGCCGTCCGCGACAAGCACCCGGAGTGGGCAGGCAAGACCATCGCGGTCGCCGACAGCTTCGAGGCCGGCAAGTACTCCGCCTTCACCAAGACCGACCCCAAGGCGATCTTCTTCTCCGAGCTCGGCTTCAAGCTCAAGCCCGAGATCGACACCATGGCCAAGCCCGGCTGGAACGTCGCCGAGCTGAGCGCCGAGAAGCTGAACGTCCTCGACGTCGACCGGCTCGTCTGGGTCACCTCCAGCACCGAGGCCAACGACCGCATCAAGGCCGAACCGCTCTACAGCAAGCTGAAGGTCCACCAGGAGAAGCGCGACCTGTTCGTCCCGTACCAGGACCCGGACATCGGCGCGGCCTTCTCGTTTAACACCGTTCTGTCGATCCCCTACGCGATCGACGAGATCGAGCCGCTGCTGACGGCCGTCAAGTGACGGCGCGCCGCTGACGCGCGCACCCGAGCCGGCCGGCGCGACCACGCCGGCCGGCTCGGTCGGCTCCGGCGCGCCGGTCATGGCGCTGCCGCTCCGGCGGGACCCCCAACACTCACGCACCACCAGGGAAAGGCCACTTCGTACGATGTTTGACGTCGAGTCGGACCGGACGTCCGCTTCCGGGATGCCCCTCACCGGCGGGCAGTCCGGCATCTGGCTGGCCCAGCAGATCGAGCCGGACAGCTCTGCCTACAACATCGTGTTTGCCCTGGACCTGCGTGGCGACATCGACCTCGACCGCCTCGTCGGCGCCGTCCGGCAGACCGTCACGGAAGCGGAGTGCCTGCACATCACCGTCGCCCCCGACGAGGACGGTCCGCGCCAGACTCCCGCCGCCGCCCTCCCCGACGTTCCCGTCGTCGACCTCCGCGACGCCGCCGACCCCGAGGAAGCGGCCGCCGCATGGATGGAAGCCGACCGGGACCGGCCCGCCGACCTCGCCCGCGGACCGCTCTTCGCCCAGGCCGTCCTGCGCCTCGCGGACGACCGGGTCTGGTGGTGCCAGCGCTACCACCACATCCTCGTCGACGGCATGGGCGTCGCGCTCATCACCCGCCGCGCCGGAGAGATCTACACCGCCGGCGACGACGCCCCCGCCCCCCGTGACTGGTCGCTCGCCCGGCTGGTCGCCGCCGACCGGGAGTACCGCGACTCCGAACAGCACCGGCAGGACCGCGCCTGGTGGCGCGAGCGCATGGCCGGCCTGCCCGAGCCCGTACGCCTCGTCGAGCGCGCCCCCGCACCGATGACCCGCCGGCTGCGGCGCACCGCCGAACTGCCCGACGCCGACCTGAATCTGCTGGAGACCGCCGCCCGGAGCGCGGGCGTACGGTCCTCCCGGCTGCTGATCGCCGCCGTGGCCGCCTATCTGCACCGGGTCAGCGGAGAGCAGGACCTCGTCATCGGCCTGCCGCTCGCGGCCCGCCACGACGCCGTGTCTGCCGACATACCCGGCATGGTCTCCAACGTGGTGCCGCTGCGGCTGACCGTCCGCCCCGGCGCCACCGGCGCCGAGCTGGCAGCCGACGTCTGCCGCGCGGTCGGCGACGCCGTCGCACACGGCCGCTGCCGCGCCGAGGACCTGGCCAGGGACCTCGGCCTCGCCGACGGCGTGCAGCAGCTCGTCGGCCCCACCGTCAACATCCTGCCCCGCCCCCAGAGCCTGCGCTTCGCGGACCTCGACGCCGAACTCGACCCGGTGTGGCTGGGCGCCGTCAGCGACCTCGCCGTCAGCTTCGCCGAAAGCCGGGGCGGCAGCGGCATCCGCGTCTGCCTCGACGCCGACGCCGACGTCTGCGACGAGCAGACCCTCCGCGACCACGAGCGCCGCCTCCTCGCCGTGCTGCGCGCCCTGTCCGAGGACCTCGCCCGCCCCGTCGGGCACATCGAGCTGACCTCCGCGGACGAACGCTCCCGTCTCCTCGGCACGTTCGGCGTCTCCCCCCGCGAGGTGCCCGAACTGACCTGGCCCGCGGCCTTCGAAGCACAGGTGCGCCGCTCGCCCGACGCCGTCGCCCTTGTGCACGAGGACCGCGAGATGACGTATGCGGAGCTCGACGCCGCCGCGAACCGGCTCGCCCGGCACCTCGTCTCCCGCGGCGTACGCCCCGAGGACATCGTCGGCGTGGCCCTGCCGCGCTCCCCGGAACTCGTGGTGTCGCTGCTCGCGGTGATGAAGGCCGGCGCGGCCTATCTGCCGCTGGACGCCGACCACCCCCGCGACCGCATCGCCTACATGCTGAGCGACGCCGGAGCCCGCACCGTCGTGACCGTGGGCGCGCTCGCGGGCGAACTCCCCCAGACCGGCGGCATCACGCTCGTACGGCTCGACGACCCGGCCACGGCCGACGCCTGCGCCGCCCTGGACGCCGCCGCCCCCGGCGTTCGGATCGCGCTCGACCAGGCCGCGTACGTCATCTACACCTCCGGCTCCACGGGCCGCCCCAAGGGCGTCGTCGTCCCCCACGACGGCATCGGCAGCCTGATCGCCACCGCCGCCGACCGCATCGGCGTCACCGCCGAAAGCCGCGTGCTGCAGTTCGCCTCCGTCGGCTTCGACGTGACGGTCTGGGACCTGGTCATGTCGCTGTGCACCGGCGCCCGGATCATCGTGGTGCCCGCCGAACGCCGCGTCGCTGGACCGGCCCTGACCGACTACATCGCCGAACACGGCGCGACGCATATGATCCTGCCCCCGTCGCTGGTGTCGGCGCTGCCCCAGGAGTGCGAACTGCCCGAGGGCGCCGTCCTCGTCGTCGGCACCGAGGCCGTGCCGAGCGAGCTGATCGCCCGCTGGTCCGACCGGCTCCGGGTCGTCGTCGCCTACGGTCTCACCGAGGCGAGCGTCAACTCGACCCTGTGGCTCGCCGAGCCCGGCCGGCCCGGCCCCGCGCCCATCGGCGAGCCCGACCCCAACACCCGCGCCTATGTGCTCGACTCGGCGCTCCGCCCGGCGCCCGTCGGCGCCGAGGGCGAGCTGTACATCGCGGGCCGCGGCCTGGCGCGCGGCTATCTGGGACGGACGGCGCTGACCGCCGAGCGGTTCGTGGCCGACCCGTACGGAGCGCCCGGGACGCGGATGTACCGCACCGGCGACCGCGTCCGCTGGAGCGCCGACGGCAACCTGGAGTTCCTCGGCCGCGCGGACGGCCAGATCAAGATCCGCGGCCACCGGATCGAGCCCGGCGAGGTCGAGAGCGCCTTTATGGCCTGCCACGGCATTGCCCAGGCGGCCGTCCTCGTCCGCGACGACCACCGGGGCGTCAAGAGGCTCGTCGCCTACCTCGTCCCGGAGGCCGCCGAGGCCGTCGACGCCGCCGACACCCCGGCCGCCGACGCCGAGGGCGCCCTCGAGGCCGACGACGCCGTCGCCGCCGCGCGGGCCCGGGTCGCCGACACCCTGCCCGACTACATGACGCCCTCCGCCGTCGTCGTCCTCGACCGCCCATTGCCGCTGACCCCCAACGGCAAACTGGACGGCCGCGCCCTGCCCGAGCCGGACTGGACGGCCGTCAGCGGCGCCGACGCGCCCTCCACCGCCGCCGAGGCCACGCTCGCCGCACTCTTCGCCGACGTCCTCGGCCTGCCCGCGGCGGGCGTCCACGACAGCTTCTTCGAGCTGGGCGGCGACAGCATCGTCGCCATCCAGCTGGTGAACCGCGCCCGTGCAGCGGGCCTCGCCCTCACTCCGCGCGACGTCTTCCGGCAGCGGACCGTCGCGGCCCTCGCCCGCGTCGCCGGGGAAGCGGCCGCCGCTGCGAGCGGCCCGGCGGCCCTCGCCGACCTCGACGAGGACGCCCTGCCGGTCTCCCCGCTCCAGGAAGGTTTCTTCTTCCACGCGGAGTACGACGCACAGGCCGCCGACCTCTACCTGGTACAGGAACTCCTCGACCTCGACGGGCCAGTCGACCCCGAGCGGCTGCGACAGGCGCTGCAACTCCTCCTCGACCGGCACCCGCTGCTGCGCGCCTCCTTCCGCCAGCTGCCCTCCGGCCGGGTCGTCCAGCGCATCGCCGACCGGGCCACCCTGCCCTGGCGGCAGGCCGACACCTCGACCACGCCGCTCGAGGAGCTGCTGCGCGCCGACCGCGACGAGCCGTTCGACCTCGCCCGGCCGCCGCTGCTGCGCGCCGTCCTCATCCGGGACGGGCAGCGCTCACGGCTGCTGCTCACCCTGCACCACATCGTCGCCGACGGCTGGTCCGTCTCCGTCCTGCTGCGCGAACTGACCGCCGCCTACCGCGGCGAGCAGCTGCCCGAGCCGCCCGCCGTGCGCCCGTACCTCTCCTGGCTGGCCGGCCGCGACGCGACCGCCGCACGCGAGGCGTGGCAGCAGGCGCTGGCCGGACTGGACGGCCCCACGAGGCTGCTGCCCGCGCTCGCCGGCGCGGTCCCCGACACCGACGCCGACGCTGAGAACGCCCCGGCACGGCCGGAGCACGTCGACAGCAGGCTGCCCGAGGACCTCGTCGCGGAGCTCACCGCCTACGCCCGCCGCCACGGCCTCACCCTCAGCACCGTCGTCAACGGCCTGTGGGGCCTCCTCCTCAGCGCGCTGACCGGCAGTCAGGACGTGGTCTTCGGCACCACCGTCTCCGGACGGACCACCGAGGTGCCGGGCCTGGACGCGGCCGTGGGCCTGTTCATCAACACCGTCCCCGTCCGGGTGACCCCGCGCGCCGACGAGACCCTCACCGATCTGCTGCGGCGCGTCCAGGACGAGCAGGCGGCGCTGCTGGACTGCCAGCACCTCGGCCTCGCCGAGATCCAGCGCCTCGCCGGCGGCGGAGAGCTCTTCGACACCCTCGTGGTGTTCGAGAACTACCCTGCCGGGGACCGTGCCACGGCCGCGGAGCCGGACGCGCTGCACATCACCGGCGCCGAGGTGCTCGACGCCGTGCACTACCCGCTGGCCCTAGTCGTCGAGCCGTCCGCGCCGTCCGCGCCGTCTGGGGGATCGCTGCTGCTGCGGTTCAAGCACGACGCCGCCCGCCTCGACACGGTCTCCACGGCCGTCCTCGCCCAGCGGTTCACGGCGCTGCTGCGCACCCTGGTGACCGCGCCCGGCCGCACCGTCGCCGCGACCGGCCTGCTCTCCCCGCGCGAGGAGCAGCACCTCGCCGCGCTGAACGCAACCGACACGCCCGTCCCCGAGGCCACCCTCGTCTCGCTGATCGAGGCCCAGGCGGCGCGCACCCCGCACGCCCCGGCCGTCGTCTTCGACGGCGATGCGCTCAGCTACGCGGAGCTCGACCGGCGCGCCGAGGCCCTGGCCCGGCGGCTGCGGGCGCGCGGCGCGGGACCGGAGCAGTATGTCGCCGTCGCCGTGCCCCGCTCCGCCGAGCTGATGACGGCCCTGCTGGGCGTCCTCAAGGCAGGGGCCGCCTATCTGCCCGTCGACCTCGACTACCCGGCCGACCGGGTGGCGTTCATGCTCGCCGACTCCGGCGCGCGCACCGTCGTCACCACCGCCGGGGCCGCCGGCCGGCTGCCCGTCGTGCCCGGGCTGGAACACATCCTGGTGGACCACGCCCAGGCAGACCGGGACGGGGACGCCGACCGGGACGGGGACGCGCCCGGCGCACCGGCCCGCCCGGCCGGGCCCGACCACCCCGCGTACCTGATCTACACCTCCGGCTCCACCGGGCGGCCCAAGGGCGTGGCCGTCACCCACCGGGCCATCGTCAACCGGCTCGCCTGGATGCAGGGCGAGTACGGCCTCGAAGCCGACGACCGGGTCCTGCAGAAGACCCCCTCCAGCTTCGATGTGTCGGTGTGGGAGTTCTTCTGGGCGTTGACCCGGGGTGCGGCCGTGGTCCTGGCCCGCCCCGACGGCCACCGCGATCCCGCCTATCTCGCCGAGCTGATCCGCGGGGAGCGGATCACCACGATGCACTTCGTGCCGTCGATGCTGGCCGCGTTCGTCCAGGTGATGGAGTCCGCCGCGGGCGCGGCCGACTGGGCCGTGAGCCTGCGCCGGGTGTTCTGCAGCGGCGAGGCCCTCACCGGACCGGACGCGCGCCGCTGGCACGAGCTGACCTCCCGCGACGGCCGCACCCCGGTGCCGCTGCACAACCTCTACGGCCCCACCGAGGCGGCCGTGGACGTCACCTACTTCCCCTACGGGGGCGGTGCGGAACTCGCCGTCCCGATCGGCCGGCCCGTGTGGAACACCCGGCTGCACATCCTGGACCCGCTGCTGCGCCCCGTGCCCGACGGCGCCCCCGGCGAGCTGTACCTGGCCGGCGTCCAGCTGGCCCGCGGCTACCACGACCGGCCCGGTCTGACCGCCGAGCGGTTCGTCGCCGACCCGTTCGGCGCTCCCGGCGCCCGGATGTACCGCACCGGCGACCTCGTCCGGCGTCGCGCCGACGGCGCGGTGGAGTACCTCGGCCGCACCGACCGACAGGTCAAGATCCGCGGCAACCGCATCGAACTCGGCGAGATCGAGGCCGCGCTCGCCGCCCTGCCGGGCGTGGCCCGAGCGGCCGTGACCGTCCGCGACGGGGCGCTCGTGGGCTACGCCGTGCCCGCGGCCGACGCCGCGCCGGACGCCGCCGCCCTGCGCGACGCGCTCGCGGACGCGCTGCCCGCGGCCATGACGCCGTCCGCCGTCGTCACCCTGGCCGAACTGCCGCTGACGCCCAGCGGAAAGCTCGACCAGAACGCCCTGCCGTCACCCGAGGTCGCGCCCCGGGAAGCCGGCCGCGCCCCGCGCGACGAGCGCGAGAGCGCCCTGTGCGAGATCTTCGCCGATGTCCTCGGCATGCCCGGAATCGGCGTCGACGACGACTTCTTCGTCCTCGGCGGCGACAGCCTCACCTCGATCGCCGTCGCCACCCGCGCCCGGGAACAGGACATGGCCCTCAGCCCGCGCGACGTGTTCGAGCGCCGCACCCCGGCCGGTCTCGCCGCCGCGGCCGCTCAGACCGCCCGCGCGGAAGCCGGCGAGACCGCGCCCGCCGAGTCGACGGCTTCCGGGGCGCCGGCCGACGGCGCCGCCCCCGCCGGCATCGCCCCCGACGGAGGCGTGACCGTCTCCGCCGCCGACGCCGGGCAGGCCGCCGCGGCCCTGCACGCCGTACTGGCCCGGGCACAGCAGTCCGGCACGGCGGTCGACCCCGCACTGCAGGCCCTGCTGGACCAGCTGACCGCCGCCGGCAAACCCCAGGAGCCCGAAGCCCCCGCCGCGCTGGGCGGACTGGAGCTCTCCGCGGAGGGGACCGCGCGGGTCGAAGCCGCCGCCGGGCTGCCCGTCGCCGACATCTGGCCGCTCTCCCCGCTCCAGGAGGGCATGTACTTCCACGCCACCTACGACGCGGGCGACGCCCTCGACGTCTACCTCTCGCAGGAGACCCTGGACTTTGACCACCGCCTCGGCGCCGACCGGCTGCGCGCCGCCTGCCGGGCGCTGCTGGAGCGCAACGCCAGTCTGCGGGCCGGCTTCACCAGCGACGGCCTGCCCCGCCCCGTGCAGTTCATCGCGGACGGCGCCGAGATCCCCCTCGTCGAGACCGACCTGTCGGGTCTGCCCGCCGACGAGCGGCGGACCCGCGTGGAGGAGCTGCTGTCGGCCGACCGCAGGCGGCGCTTCGACCTGACCGCGCCGCCGCTGTGCCGGCTGCAGCTGATCAGGCTCGGCGACGGCCGGGACCGGCTCGTCGTCACCCACCACCTCATCCTGTGGGACGGCTGGTCCGCCTGGCTGTTCCTGGAGGAGCTGTTCACGCTGTACGAGCGGGGCGGCGACACCGCCGGCCTGCCCGCCCCCGGCTCGTACCGCGACTATCTGGCCTGGCTCGACCAGCAGGACACCGCACGGGCGACCGCCGCATGGCGGCAGGCGCTCGCCGGGTTCGACGAGCCGACCCTGATCGCCCCGTCCGGACGCGACGCGGGCCCCGTGATCCCGGCCGACCACGACTCGGTGCTGAGCCTGGAGACCAGCGACCGGCTGCGCGCCCTGGCACGGCGGCACGGCCTCACCCTGAACACGGTCCTCAACGCCGCCTGGGGCCTGGTCCTCTCCGCCATGACCGGGCGCGGCGACGTCGCCTTCGGCACGGCGGTCGCCGGACGGCCCGCCGAAGTGCCGGACGTCGCGGGCATCATCGGCATGTTCCTCAACACCGTCCCCGCCCGGGTCTCCTTCGCCCCGGACGAGCCGCTGCTCGACCTGCTGCGGCGGATGCAGTCCGAGCGGGCCGCGGTCATGCCGTACGAGTACATGGGCCTCGGCGCCCTCCAGCAGGAGACCGGCCACCGCCGGCTGTTCGACACCCTGTTCGTGCTGCGGTCCGCCGACGGCGAGGAGCGCGCTGCGGCGCTGCGGCAGCGGCACGGCATCACCGGCGTGTCCAACGTGGACGGCACCCACTTCCCGCTCACGCTCATCGTCACGCCGGAGACCCGGCTGCGGGTGACCCTCGCCGCCCGGCCCGACCTGTTCGACGAGGAGGACGCCGCCACGATCCTCGCCCGGTTCACCGCGGTCCTGGAGAGGATCGCCGGGGCGCTGGCCGAGCCGGACTCCGCGGCCGCCCGGACCGCGGGAGTGGACCTGCTGCTGCCTCCGGAGCGCGCCGCGCTGGCCGCGAGCCGGGCGGCCGGCAGGGAGCCCGTGCCGGACGAGACCATCGCGGACATGCTCACCGCACAGGTCGCCCGCACCCCCGACGCTGTGGCGCTGGTCTTCGGCGACCGTGTGCTGACCTACGCCGAACTGGACGCGCACATCAACCGGATCGCCCGGCTGCTGCTCGCCCGCGGCGCGGGCCCGGAGAAGGTCGTCGCCCTCGCCCTGCCCCGGTCGATCGACATGGTCGCCGCCCTGTTCGCCGTACTGCGCACCGGCGCCGCGTATCTGCCGCTCGACCTGGACCACCCGGCCGACCGGCTGAGGCTGATGGCCGAGGACACCGGACCGCTGTGCCTGGTGTCCACCGCCGCCGTGGCCCCCACGCTGCACGGCCCGGAAGGCGCGGTCGCCCCCGAACTGATCCTGGACGACGCGGCCGTCGCCGCCGAACTGGCCGCCCTGCCCGGAGACGAGATAGACGACGCCGAGCGGCCCGCGTTCGCCCGCGGGGTGCCCGACCGCCTGGAGCACCCGGCGTACGTCATCTACACCTCCGGGTCGACCGGCCGGCCCAAGGGCGTCGTCACCCCCTACCGGGGCCTGACGAACATGCAGCTCAACCACCAGAAGGAGATCTTCGACCCGGCCATCGCCTCGGCCGGCGGACGGCGGCTGCGCATCGCGCACACCGTGTCCTTCGCCTTCGACATGTCCTGGGAGGAACTGCTCTGGCTCGTCGAGGGCCATGAGGTCCACATCTGCGACGAGGAGCTGCGCCGCGACGCCGAGGCGCTGGTCGCCTACTGCGACCGCAACCGCGTCGACGTGGTCAATGTGACGCCCACCTACGCCCAACTGCTCATCGAACAGGGCCTGCTCGACCAGTCAGACCAGTCAGACCAGTCAGACCAGTCCGACCCGGCCGACGTCGCCGCTGCGGCCAAGCACCGCCCCGCGCTGGTCCTGCTCGGCGGCGAGGCCGTGTCCGACACGGTCTGGACGAAGCTGCGCCGCACCGAGGGCGTCTACGGCTACAACCTGTACGGGCCGACCGAGTACACGATCAACACCCTCGGCGGATCGACCGCCGACAGCGCCGCCCCCACCGTGGGCCTGCCCATCCGCAACACCCGCGCCCATGTGCTGGACGCGATGCTGCGCCCGGTCCCGCCGGGCTGCCCCGGCGAGCTCTACATCGCGGGCACCGGCCTGGCACGCGGCTACCACGACCGGCCCGGCCTGACCGCCGAGCGGTTCGTCGCCGACCCGTACGGCGAGCCCGGAGAGCGCATGTACCGCACGGGCGACCTGGTACGGCAGCGCCCGGACGGGCTGCTGGACTTCCTCGGCCGCACCGACGACCAGGTCAAGATCCGCGGCTACCGCATCGAGCTGGGCGAGATCTCCACGGCCCTCGCCGCGCATCCCGAGATCGCCCACGCCGCCGTCGTGGTCCACGAGACCGCCGGCGCCAAGCGCCTGGTCGGCTACTTCGTGCCCGAAGCGGCCGGCTCGGAGCGGGACGAGGAGCTCCCGCAGCGGCTGCGCGACCATCTGAAGGCGGGCCTGCCCGACTACATGGTCCCCTCCGCGCTGGTCGCCCTGGACACCCTGCCGCTGACCGTCAACGGCAAACTCGACGTCAAGGCGCTGCCCGCGCCCGACTTCGGCGGCACGGGCGCCGGCCGGGCACCTCGCACCCCGCAGGAGGAGACGCTCTGCGCGCTGTACGCGGAGGTTCTCGGGCTGCCCGAGGGCAGCGTCGGCGTCGACGCCGACTTCTTCGAACTGGGCGGCCACTCGCTGCTGGCCACCCGGCTGGTCAGCCGGGCCCGCACCGCGCTCGACGCGGAACTCGCGATCCGCGATCTGTTCGAAGCGCCCACCGCCGCCGAACTGGCCGAGCGCGTGGCAGGCTCTCAGGGCCCCGCCCGCCCGGCCCTGTCGGCCGGTGAGCGGCCCGCAGAGCTGCCCCTGTCGCACGCCCAGCAGCGGCTGTGGGTCATCCAGCAGATCGAGTGCACCTCGGCCGCGTACAACTTCCCGCTGGTGATGCGGCTCCGCGGAGCCCTCGACCGGGACGCGTGGGCCGCGGCGCTCGCCGATGTGACCGCCCGCCACGAGGCGCTGCGCACGGTCTTCGCCGAGCGCGACGGCCAGGCGTTCCAGCGGGTGCTGCCCCCCGAGCAGGCGCGGCCCGCGGTGGAGCATGTGCGCGCCGCCGAGGACGAGGTGCCCGGCATCGTCGACGCCGCCGTCAACCGGCCGTTCGACCTCGCCGCGGAACTGCCGCTGCGCGCCACGGTCGTGGAGGTGGCCCCCGACGACCATGTCGCAGTCATCCTGCTGCACCACATCACCACCGACGAGTGGTCGGACCGGCCGTTCCTGCGGGACCTGGAAGCCGCCTACGCGGCCCGCCTGGACACCGGCGAGGCCCCCGGCTGGGAACCGCTGCCCGTCCAGTACGCCGACTACGCGCTGTGGCAGCAGCGCCTCCTGGGCGACCCCGCCGACGACGGCAGCCTCGCCGCCCGGCAACTGGACTACTGGCACTCGACGCTGGACGGGGCTCCGGAGGAGCTGGAGCTGCCCGCGGACCGGCCGCGCCCGGCGCGCCCCGCGTTCACCGGCTCCGAGCTGGACATCACGTTCGACGCCGAGGTCCACGAGGGGCTGAGGCGACTCTCCCGCGAGACCGGCGCCAGCATGTTCATGGTGGTCCACGCCGCCGTCGCCGCGCTGCTGCACCGCATGGGCGCGGGCACGGACATCCCCCTCGGCGCGCCGATCGCCGGGCGGAGCGACGAGGCCCTCGACGAACTGGTCGGCTTCTTCGTCAACACGCTCGTGCTCCGCACCGACCTGAGCGGCGACCCCAGCTTCACCGAGCTGCTCGCCCGGGTGCGGGAGACGGACCTGGCCGCCTTCTCCCACGCCGACGTCCCCTTCGAGTCGGTGGTGGAGAAGCTCAACCCGACGCGTTCGCTCTCCCGGAACCCGCTGTTCCAGGTGATGGTCGGCTACCACGCCCGGACCGGCGACGAACTTCGGCTGCCCGGGCTGCGGGCGGAGTACGTGCCCTTCCGGATCGGCTCCGCCAAGTTCGACCTGGTGTTCAGCTTTACCGAGCGGCTCGCCGCCGAAGGCGAGTCGGGCGCGCTGAGCTGTCGGCTGGAGTTCGCCACCGAGCTGTTCGACCGGGAGACCGCCCAGCGCATCGGCGAGCGGCTCAGCAGGCTGGCCGAGGCGTTCGCCGCAGCCCCCGGACAGCCGGTGTCCCAGGCGGAGATCCTGTCCGGCGAGGAACGGCAGTTGGTCCTGGAGGGCTTCAACGGCGCTCCCCGCGAAGTCGCCGAGGACTCCCTGCCCGCGATGTTCGCGCGTCAGGTCGCCGAGCGACCCGACGCGGTCGCCGTCGTCGACCGCTCCCGGCCCGTGACGTACGCCCGGCTCGACGCCCGCGCCAACCGCATCGCCCATCTGCTCGCCGCGCGCGGCGTCGGCGCGGAGAGCGTCGTCGGAGTGGCCGTGCCGCGCTCCGCGGACATGGTCGCCACGGTGGTGGCCGTACTGAAGCTGGGCGCCGCGTTCCTGCCGCTCGACCTGGTCCACCCGGGAGACCGCCTCAGCTATCTGGTCGAGGACTCGGGGGCGGCGCTCGTCGTCGGCACCGAGCCGGTGGCGGGAAAGATCCCCGCGGTGGCGGGCGTGCCCGTGGTGCTGCTCGACGAGCCGTCCGTGGCGGCCGAGCTGGACGGTCTGCCGGAGTCCGCCGCCGACGGCGGCCCGGCGGGCCTGGACCAGGCCGCGTACGTCATCTACACGTCCGGTTCGACCGGCCGCCCCAAGGGCGTGGTCGTCCCCCACGAGGGCATCGCCAGCCTGGTCGCCACCGCGGTCGACCGGATGGACCTGGAACGCGACAGCCATGTGCTGCAGTTCGCATCGATCGGCTTCGACGTCTTCGTCTTCGAACTGGCGATGGCGCTGTGCCACGGCGGACGGCTGGTGCTCATCACCGACGAGGCCCGGGTCGCCGGACCGGCGCTCACCGACTTCCTCGCCGAGCAGCGGATCACCCATATGATCCTGCCGCCCTCGCTGGTCTCCGCGCTGCCGCCGGGCTGCGAACTGCCCGAAGGCTCCACCGTCCTCGTCGGCACCGAGACGGTGCCGCCGGACCTCTTCGAGCGGTTCGGCGCCGCCGCCCGTCTGATCTGCGCCTACGGCCTCACCGAGGCGACGGTCAACTCCACCCTGTGGCGCTCCCGCGAGCACCAAGGCCGCCCGTCCGGCCGGGTGCCCATCGGCCGCCCCGACCCCAACACCCGCGCCTACGTCCTGGACGAGCGGCTGCGGCCCGTCCCGCCGGGCGTCGTGGGGGAGCTGTACATCGCCGGGCGCGGCCTGGCCCGCGGCTACCTCGGCAAGGCGGCGCTCACCTCCGAGCGGTTCACCGCCGACCCGTTCGGCGCGCCGGGCAGCCGCATGTACCGCACCGGTGACCGCGCCCGCTGGCAGGCGGACGGCAACCTCGACTTCCTCGGCCGGGTCGACACCCAGGTGAAGATCCGCGGCTTCCGCATCGAGCTGGGCGAGATCGAGGCAGCCCTCGCCGCCCACCCCGCGGTGGCCCAGGCCGCCGTGGCGCCCGACCGCGACGGGGACATCGTCCGCCTCGTGGCCTACGCGGTCCCCGAGTCCGGGGAGCCGGACCCGCAGGAGCTGCGCGCCCATGTCGCCGGGCTGCTGCCCGAGTACATGGTCCCCGCCCTCGTCGTCGCGCTGGACGGACCGCTGCCGCTGACGCCCAACGGCAAGCTGGACCACAAGGCGCTGCCCGCGCCGGACTGGTCCGCGATGACCGGCGGCGCACGCCCGGCCACCGAGACGCAGGCCCGCCTCGCCGATCTGTTCTGCGAGATCCTCAAGCTGGACGGCGTCGGAGTGCACGACAACTTCTTCGCGCTCGGCGGCCACTCCATGGCCTCGATGCGGCTGCTCGGCCGCATCCGCGCCGAGTTCGGGGCCGAGTTGAGCATCCGGGACGTCTTCGACGCGCTGACCGTCGCCGGCCTGGCCGGCAAGCTGGACGGCGCGGCGGCGGCCCGCCCGGCGCTGCGTCCCGCCGGGGACCGGGCGGAGCCTGCCGCGGCCGCCCCCGTCCAGCGCTGGCAGTGGGAGTCGTACCGCCGCAGTCCCGGCTTCGACCACGCGCTGATGCTGCGCGCCCCGGCGGGCGGCCTCGACGCGGACGCGGTCGCGGCGGCGCTCGCCGATCTGGCGGCCCGTCACGAGCCGCTGCGCACGGCCTTCGCCGAGCGCGACGGCCTGCTGCTCCAGCAGCCGGCCCGGGCCCCGGAGCCGACCGTGGAGCGGTGCGCCGACCTGGACGCGCGGCTGAGGGAACTCGCCTCCCGGGCGCCCGCCCTGGAACAGGAGGCCCCGCTGCGGGCGCATCTGCTCACCGACCCCGCCGGCAGCCAGGCGCTGCTGCTGACCCTGCACTACCTCGCGGTCGACGAGTGGTCCGTGGTGCCGCTGTTCCGCGATCTGACCACGGCGTACGCGGCCCGCGCCGAGGGCCGGGCGCCCGACTGGGAGCCCCTGCCGGTCACGTACGGGGACTATGCCCGGTGGGCCCGCGAGGTCCTGGGCGACCTCGACGACCCGGACAGCAGGGGAAGCCGTCAGCTCGCCTACTGGAAGGAGACGCTCCGGGGCGCGCCGCAGCGGCTGGACCTCCCCGCCGACGGACCGCGCACGACCTCGCGGGCCGCCGGCCATGTGGGCTTCGCACTGGACGAGGAACTCCACGCGGCCGTGGACGAGCTGGCCCGGGCGACCGGCACCAGCATGTTCATGGTGCTGCACTCGGCGCTCGCGGCGGTGCTCACCGCCCATGGCGCGGGCGCCGATCTGCCCATCGGCACGATGGTCGCCGGCCGCAGCGACGACCAGCTCGCCGACCTGGTCGGCTGCTTCTTCAACACGGTCGTGCTGCGCACGGACACCGGGGGCGACCCGACGTTCGCGGAGCTGCTGTCCCGGGTGCGGGAGACCACGCTGAGCGCCCTGGACCGCCAGGAGGTCCCCTTCGAAGAGGTCGTCAAGGCCGCCGGGCTCGCGCCCGAAGGCCCCCAGGTCATGGTGATCCACCATGAACAGGCCGATCTGGAGCAACTCGAGGGCGGCATGGGCGCGCTCGAGGCCGTGCCGACCGGCTCGGCCCGGGCCGAACTGACGCTCAGCTTCTACGAGCCGCGCGGGGACGGCCCCGTGCACTGCGGGCTGATCCACGCGACCGGCCTCCTCGGAGCTGCCAAAGCGCAGCGGCTCGCCGACGAACTCCAGGCGCTGCTGCGCACCGCGGCAGCCGATCCCGGACAGCCGCTGTCGGAGCTGTTCAACGTAACGTCCACAAGGAGTGACAACGCATGAGCACCAACCCGTTCGAAGACCCGCAGGGCCGCTTCCTGGTCCTCGTCAACGACGAGAACCAGCACTCGCTGTGGCCGTCCTTCGCTCAGGTTCCCGCCGGCTGGCGGACCGTCTTCGGCGAGGACACCCGCGAGGCGTGCGTCGCCTATGTCGAGACCCACTGGACGGACCTGCGCCCGGCAACCCTGGCGGCCCGGCAGGCCTGACGCCGCACCGCCGGCGCTGACGCCGACGCCGACGCTGACGCCGCCCGCGGAGAGGAAGCTCTCCGCGGGCGGCGTCGTATTGCGGGGCGGCGGCTCTGGGCCGTGTGCGGCGGGTCCTTCCCCTGCCCCGCCCCTACCCGTGACTTGGGGCTCCGCCCCCGGACCCCCCGTACGGCCCGAAGGCCGTGTCCTCAATCGCCGGACGGGCTGGATTTCCCAGCCCGTCCGGCGATTGAGGACAGAAACAGCCCCGTCGGCGCTTGAGGCGCGGGGGCCAGAGCCCCAGCCTCGCCGGAGCTTGAGGCGCGGGGGTGGCGCGGAGCCCCCGCACCGGGGTCTGGGGCGGAGCCCCAGTCAGGCCCGCCCCTCGCGGTGGCGCGAGGGGCGGGCCCTTTCAGCAGTACCGCAGACCGCGGTCACACCACCCCGGCAGGCTCCCGCCGGCTGTCGGCCCACGCCGCCCACAGCGTGGCGTAACGGCCCCCCGCCGCGACCAGTTCCTCGTGCGTGCCCGTCTCCACGATCCGGCCCTGGTCGAGGACCACGATGCGGTCCGCGGTGGCGGCCTGCGGAAGCCGGTGGGCCACCATCAGCCCCGTACGGCCCTCGAGTGCCCGCACCGCCGCCGTCTCCAGCACGCGCGCGCCCGCGCTTCCCGCGTCGGCGGTGGCCTCGTCGAGGATCGCTATGGGCGGATCGGCCAGCACCAGCCGGGCCAGTGCCAGGTGCTGGGCCTGCGTCACGGTCAGGGTGTGCCCGCCCTCGCCGACCACCGTGGCGAGGCCGTCGGGAAGCGCGTCGGCCCACTCCAGCGCCCCGACGCGGTCCAGCGCCGCGCGCAGTTCCCCGTCGGTGGCGTCCGGCCTGGCCAGCCGGAGGTCCTCGGCCAGCGGGCCGGCGAACACATGCACTTCCTGGCTGATCAGGGTCACCGCGCCGCGCACACCCGCGGGCCCCAGGTCCCGGGTGTCGACTCCGCCCAGGGCGACCGATCCGTTCTGCGGCTCGTGGACTCCGGCGACGACCTTGGCCAGGGTGGTCTTGCCCGCCCCGCTCGCGCCCACCAGCGCCACCCGCTCGCCGCTGCGCACGTCCAGGCAGACGTCGGTCAGCACGGGACGGCCGGCGGTGTAGGCGTGGCTGAGCGCCGACACCTTGACGGAGCCGTCGACGGGGGAGGGCGCCTCCTCCGGCGTCTGCTCGGCCGGGAGCTTGGACACCCCGACGAGGCGGGCGAAGCTGGCGCCCGCCGACTGTGCGTCGTCGAGCAGGAAGAGCGCCGCGTTCACGGGGTTGAAGAGGCTGTGGAAGTACAGCGCCGCGGCGGTGGCCGTGCCGATGCTGACCGATCCGCTGTCGACGAGCACGAAGCCGGTGGCGAGCATCGCGGCCAGGCCGACGAACTCCGCGAGATTCAGCCGGGAGAAGAAGCCGGTCACGATGTGGATGCCGCGCAGGGCGATGTCACGGGCGTCGCGGGACCGCTGGTCCAGCAGCGAGTGGTGCGCGCCGACCAGCCGGAAGGCGCGCACGGTCCGCACCCCGCCGACGCTGTCGAGCAGCTGGTGCTGCAATGCGCCGGTGGCGAGGCGGTGTTCCGCGTACACGGGGGCGGCGCGGCGCATGTACCAGCGCACCGAGAACACCTGCACCGGCATCGCCAGCACCGCTGCGAGGAGGAAGCGCCAGTCGAGCACGGCGAGCCCGACGAGGGTCAGCACGATGGTGAGGGCGGAGCGGGAGAACTCCGGCAGCGCCTGTCGCACCGACTTGGCGATCATGGTGACGTCGCTGGTGACCCGGGAGACCAGGTCCCCGGAGCCGGCCGCCTCGACACGTTCCAGCGGCATCCGCAGCGCCCGCTCGATGAACTGCTCGCGCAGGGAGGTGAGGACGGTCTCGCCCAGGCGTGCGACGAGGGAGCTGCCGATCGCCGTGGCGACGCCGCGCGCCAGCGCGACCGCGATGAGCAGCACCAGCGGGACCGTCAGCGACTGCGCGCCCCGCTGCTGTGCCACCAGGTCGACGATGTACCCGAGGAGGGGCGCGGTCAGCAGACCGATCCCGGTGCCGGCGACCAGCACGGCGATCGCGGCGCCCGCGAGCCGGCCGTGGCCGCGCAGCATCGTGCGGAGGGCCGCCATGCTCTCGGCGCCGGTGGCTGTGGGCAGGACTGCGCGCTGGGGGCTGGTTCCGCTCATCGTCTCTTCTGTCTGTGGGGTGCCGGACGTCATGCCAGGACCACCGCCCGGTAGGTCTCGTCGGCGGTGAGTTCGTCGTGCCGCCCCTCGGCCGCGGCGACGCCCTGGTCGAGGACCACGACCCAGTCGGCCGTCGCGAGGAGGGCCGGGCTGGTGGTGACCAGAACGGTGGTGCGGCCCCGGCGGGCGTCGCGCAGCCGTGCGGCGATCCGGGACTCGGTGACGGTGTCCACAGCGGTGGTGGGGTCGTGCAGCACCAGGACGCGCCGGTCCGCGGCCAGCGCACGGGCCAGGGCCACGCGCTGGCGCTGGCCGCCGGAGAGGGAGCGGCCGCGTTCGGCGAGCACCGTGTCCTCCCCGTCGGGCAGCAGCCGGGCGACTTCGTCGGCGGCCGAGGCGTGCAGCGCGCCGTCGACGGCGGATGCGTCGACTCCCGGCCCGTCCCCAGCCGCTCCGGCGCGTACGTTGTCCAGCAGGCTGCTCTCGAACAGTTCGGCGTTGTGGTGGGCGACCAGCACATGGCGGCGCAGTTCGTCGGGGTGGAGCCCGGTCAGCGGCATGCCGTCCAGCTCGATCACCCCGCCGGCCGGGTCGGCCTCCCGGGACAGACAGCGCAGCAGATCGCCCGCGGCGGCCGGGTCCCGGGCGACGATTCCGGTGACGCTGCCGGGGCGGATGTCCAGGTCCACCGAGCGGAGCGCGCCCAGCGAGACTCCCCGCAGCCGGATGTGCCCTGACGCGCCGTCGGCCGGTGCGGCGTCGCCGCCCGCGACGGCGGCGGGCGCGGCCAGCACCTCGGCGATCCTGCGGGCCGACGCGCGGCCCTGGGCGAACTCCGCGTTCACATACGTGAGCAGCTGGAAGGGGCCGAGGAGGAACTGCGCCAGGCTCACCGCGGCGACCAGCTCGCCGATGCTGATGTCGCCCCGCATCGCCAGGTACGCGCCCACCAGTCCGATGCCCGCGATGAAGACCCCGGTCAGGGTGAGGACGGCGCCCTCGTGGCCGGCCCGGCTGCGCGCGGCCCGCAGCGCCGCGGCGAGGGACTCGCGGCTGGTGGCGCGGTAGCGGGCCACGGCGGCGGACTCGGCGCCCATGCCCTTGAGCACCCGCAGCCCGGAGACCAGGTCGGCGGCGACGCCGGAGGCGTGGGCCGCGCGCTCCTGCTCGGTCTCGCTGCGCCGTTCCAGCGGCCGGCTGATGCGGTGCCCGAGCCACAGCAGCGGCGGGATGCCGAGCAGCACGAGCAGGCCGAGTGGCACGGAGATCCGCAGCAGGGCCACCGCGCTGACGGCCAGTGCGGCGATCGCGGAGAGCCCGTACGACATGACGGTGGCGACGGAGCCCACGCGCCGTGCGTCGTTGGTGGCGATGCTGGAGAGCGCGCCGGGCAGTCGGCCGTCGTCGGCGCCGCCGCGGGGGTCGAGCACCCGTGCCGTGAGCTCCAGCCGCAGTTTGTGCGCGGCGTGTTCGCCGGCGCCCTCGGTGATCCGGGCGCTGGTGCGGTAGCACGTGGACAGCACCAGGAACAGCACCGCGAGCACGGTCAGCCAGCGCAGCAGGGTGCCGGAGGAGCCGGTGGCCACCGCCTCGTCGATGATGACGCCGATGACCACGGGCACCAAGGCCTCGCACGCCTGGTGGGTCATGCCGAGCAGGGACGCCGCGGTCACCCGGCGGCGCTCTCCTCTGATCGCCTTGCGGAGGACATGTCCCCCCGTAGGCCCGCCGGCTGGCATAGGCTCCTCCATGAACATGACCGGATAGTTAGGTAAGGCTACTCTAACCAAGCCCCGGGTTCCTGTCTGCGGCCGGGGCGGGTCGCCGGGCGCGTTCCGCGTGGTCGCGGGGGATGCGGCAGCGCCGACCTGCGCGTTGACCCTCGCTACGCGTTCGGTTAGGCTCACCTAAGTATCGATCTGTTGTCCGTGCGTCAGATTTCTAGCGGTGCGTCCGAGCTGCTGCCGGGGGGAGTTGTCGTTGTCGGTGGAAGCCCGGGCGGTGTCCGGACAGCGGCCCGCCGCCCCCGCCGTCCTCCCGAAGGCCGGCCGGACGGCCGCGGCGCTCAGGGGTGCGGGCCTGCTCGCGGCCCTCGGCGCGCTCGTCCTGGTGGGGCTGCTCAGCGTCTGGGTGGGCACCAGGGGCATCCCGTTCACCGCGACCTGGAGCGCGCTGTGGAACCCGGACGGGTCGGAGACCTCGGTCATCATCCACGACTACCGCATCCCCAGGACCCTCCTCGGGCTGCTCGTCGGCATGGCCCTCGGCCTGTCCGGTGCGTTGATGCAGGCCCTGACGCGCAATCCGCTCGCCGACCCGGGTCTGCTCGGCATCAGCCTGGGGGCCTCCGCCGGCGTGGTGGTGGCCATCGCCTTCCTCGGTGTGGGCGCGCTCCTCGGCTATGTCTGGTTCGCGTTCCTCGGGGCGGCCGTGGCCTCGGCAGCGGTGTACCTGCTGGGATCCTCGGGGCGCAAACTGGCCACGCCCGAGCGGCTGGTCGTGGCGGGCGCCGCGGTGACCGCCGTGCTGTACGCCTTCAACTCGACGGTCCTGCTGCTCTTCCCGCAGGCGTTCGACAAGTTCCGCTTCTGGACGGTGGGGTCGCTGGCGGGCCGGTACTTCGACGTCGTGTACGTCATCCTGCCGTTCACCGCAGTGGGGCTGCTGATCGCCCTCGGGCTCGCCCCCTCGCTCAACGCCCTGGCGATGGGCGATCAGGTGGGCCGCGCCCTGGGTCTGAACGTCGGCCGGACCCGGGTGCTGGGCGCGGTCGCCGTCATGCTGCTGTGCGGCTCGGCCACCGCCGCGGCCGGGCCGATCGGCTTCGTCGGACTCGCCGTTCCGCATGTCGCCCGGTTCGTCGCCGGCCCCGACCAGCGCTGGGTGCTGGCGTACTCGATGCTGCTCGCGCCGGTCCTGCTGCTGGGCGCCGACGTCCTGGGCAGGGTGCTCGGCGCGCCGGGCGAGATCCAGGTCGGCATCGTCACCGCGTTCCTGGGCGCCCCGCTGTTCATCGCGCTGTGCCGCCGCCGGAAGCTGGTCATGCTGTGAGCGACGCGCGCGAGGCAGCCGGGCGGCAGGTGGGGACGATGTCCGCGGTTTCGCCGAGCGGGCGGAGAAGCGAACAAGACGATGCTGTGAGCGACGCGCGCGAGGCAGCCGGGCGGCAGGTGGGGACGATGTCCGCGGTTTCGCCGAGCGGGCGGAGAAGCGAACAAGATGATGCTGTGAGCGACGCGCGCGAGGCAGCCGGGCGGCAGGTGGGGACGATGTCCGCGGTTTCGCCGAGCGGGCGGAGAAGCGAACAAGACGATGCTGTGAGCGACGCGCGCGAGGCAGCCGGGCGGCAGGTGGGGACGATGTCCGCGGTTTCGCCGAGCGGGCGGAGAAGCGAACAAGATGATGCTGTGAGCGACGCGCGCGAGGCAGCCGGGCGGCAGGTGGGGACGATGTCCGCGGTTTCGCCGAGCGGGCGGAGAAGCGAACAAGACGATGCTGTGAGCGACGCGCGCGAGGCAGCCGGGCGGCAGGTGGGGACGATGTCCGCGGTTTCGCCGAGCGGGCGGAGAAGCGAACAAGATGATGCTGTGAGCGACGCGCGCGAGGCAGCCGGGCGGCAGGCGGGGATGGTGTCCGCGGTTTCGCCGAGCGGGCGGAGAAGCGAACAAGACGATGCTGTGAGCGACGCGCGCGAGGCAGCCGGGCGGCAGGTGGGGACGATGTCCGCGGTTTCGCCGAGCGGGCGGAGAAGCGAACAAGATGATGCTGTGAGCGACGCGCGCGAGGCAGCCGGGCGGCAGGCGGGGATGGTGTCCGCGGTTTCGCCGAGCGGGCGGAGAAGCGAACAAGACGATGCTGTGAGCGACGCGCGCGAGGCAGCCGGGCGGCAGGTGGGGACGATGTCCGCGGTTTCGCCGGTGTGCCGCTCCCGTGTTGTCACCGGGATGGTCCTCCGCACCGGACGCGGCGGGCTGTCGATCCGGGTTCCCGGACGCGCCCTGGCCCTGACCGCCGTGTTGCTCGCCGCCCTTGTCGTCGTCATGGGGATCACGCTCACCACCGGCGACTACGAACTGTCCGTCGGCGAGGTCCTCAGGGCCGTGACGGGCAACGACTCGGGCGCCGCGGACTTCATCGTCAACACCCTGCGCATGCCCCGCCTGCTGACGGCGCTGTGTGTGGGCGCGGCGCTGGCGGTCAGCGGGGCCATTCTGCAGAGCCTCACCGCCAACGCCCTCGGCAGCCCGGACATCATCGGCTTCACCAACGGTTCGGCCGTCGGCGCGCTGGTGGTCATCATCGTGCTGCACGGCAGCATGACGCAGATCGCGTTGGGCGCGCTGATCGGCGGCCTGGCCACCGCCCTCGTCGTCTTTCTGCTGATGCTGGGCCGCGGGCTGCAGGGCTTCCGGCTGGTCGTCATCGGCATCGGCGTCAGCGCGCTGCTGCTGGCCGTCAACTCGTATCTGATCACCAGGGCCACTTTTCAGGAGGCGCTGGAGGCTCAGGCGTGGCTGATCGGCAGCCTGGGCAACCGGGGTTGGCAGCACGCGAACGCCATCCTCGTCGCCGTGGCCGTGCTGCTCCCGCCGGCCTTCGTCCTCTCCCGCCGTCTGTCCATGGTGGAGATGGGCGACGCCACGGCCGTCGCCCTCGGCGTCCGGGTGACCGGGACGCGTACGGCGCTGCTGCTCATCAGCGTCGCCCTCGCGTCGTTCGCCACCGCGGTGACCGGACCCATCGCCTTCATCGCCCTCGCCGCGCCCCAACTGGCCCGCAGGCTCACCCGCGCCTCCGGCCCGGCGCTGGCCTCGTCGGCGCTCATGGGCGCGCTGCTGCTGACCGCGAGCGACCTCGCCGCACAGCGCGTCTTCTCTCCCGCACTCCTTCCGGTGGGCACCGCGACCGGCACCATCGGCGGGCTGTATCTGATCTGGCTGCTGGTCACCGAGTCGCGAAAGAGCCGCGCATGACTGGAACGACGCCGCGCGTGAACGGCGCTCCCGAGCAGGCCGGGGCGGCCGGGGCGAGCCGCCCGCAGCCCCGGCTGCGGGCCGAGGACCTGACACTCTCCTACGATCAGCGCACCGTGGCCGCCGGCCTCGGCGTCGACATCCCGGACAACTCCTTCACGGTCATTGTCGGGCCGAACGCCTGCGGCAAGTCCACCCTGCTCAAGGCCCTGGCGCGGATGCTCAAACCGCGCCGGGGACAGGTCTTTCTGGACGGCGCGGCCATCGCGTCCTACCGCTCCCGCGAAGTCGCCCGCCGCCTCGGACTGCTGCCCCAGTCGTCGACCGCGCCCGGCGGCATCACCGTCGGCGACCTCGTGGCCCGCGGCCGCTATCCGCACCAGCGGCTGTTGAAGCAGTGGTCCGCCGAGGACGAGGCGGCCGTCACCGAGGCGATGCGGCAGACCGGGGTGCTGGACCTCGCCGACCGGCCCGTGGACGACCTCTCCGGCGGCCAGCGGCAGCGCGTCTGGCTGTCCATGGTGCTCGCCCAGCAGACACCCGTCCTGCTCCTGGACGAACCGACCACCTTCCTGGACATCGCCCACCAGGTGGAGGTGCTCGACCTGTGCGCGGAACTGCACGCGCGCCGCAGGCACACCATCGTCGCGGTCCTGCACGACCTCAACCAGGCGTGCCGCTACGCCACTCATCTGATCGTGATGAAGCCGGGCGGCACGGTCGCCGCCGAGGGGCCTCCGGCGACCGTGATGACCCAGGAGCTGGTCCAGGACGTGTTCGGGCTTCCGTGCCGGATCATCGACGACCCGGAGACCGGCACACCGCTGATGGTGCCGGCCGCGCCCCGGCGCCATGAGCCGGCCGACGCGGCAGGGGAGCAGCGGGCCCCGTCCGCCGTCGGCGTCGCGGTCTCCGAGAGTTCCTGACCTCTCCGGCCCGCCTGCTGATCCCCCGTACGCCTGCTGACCTGACCTGACCTGACCTGACCGGACCCGACCTGCACCTGACCTGTATGTCCGACCCAGGGGACGGAACCGCCCATGCTCTGCACGAGGCTGACGAACGCTCACTTCATCACCATGGACCCGGACCATCCCGTCGCCCATGACCTGGGCATCTGGCGGGGCCGGATCGTGGGCCTGGACGAGGCCGCGACCTCTCTGCCGGCTCGTGAGGTCGTGGACCTCCAGGGAGCGACCGTGCTGCCCGGGTTCATCGACAGCCATGTCCATCTGGCGTGGACCGGGCTGAAGGCCGGCACGCCCAGCGTCGCCCCCTGCGAGCGGGCCGACGACGTCCTCGCGGTCGTGGAGCAGGCCGTGGAGCGTACGCGCGGGGACGGCGCCTGGGTCGATGTCGCCGGATACGACCAGCGTGCTCTCGGCCGTCATCTGACCGCGGCGGAGCTGGACCGGGTCAGCCGCGGGCGCAAGGTGTTCCTGATGCACGACTCCGGGCACGCCTGCGTCGTGAACAGCGCCGTGCTGGAGATGCTGCCCGGCGATGTCCCGCACCAGGGCGGCTTCCTGGCGGAGAGCGCCATGACCGCGGCACGGCGGCTTCGTCTGCCCTATGCGCAGACCGAGATCGCCGACGCCGTCGAGCGCGCCGGCCGGGTCTGCCTCGCGGAGGGCGTGACCGCCTGCGCGGAGGCGGGCGTCGGCGGCGGCCTGCTGGGGCACAGCCCCGTCGAGCTGGGCGCGTACCAACTGTTGCGCGACCAGGGCCGGCTGCCCTTGCGCGTCCAGCTCATGGCGGCTGCGGACACCCTGCGGCCGCTGGAGGTCCACCGGGAGGACGGCATCCCGCGCGCCCTCGACCTCGGCCTGCGCACCGGCTTCGGTGACGACTGGCTCTCCGTGGGAGCGCTCAAGATATACACGGACGGCGGGATGATGGCGCGGACGGCCGCGCTCACCGAGCCGTACGAGGGCATGACGCACACCGGTCAGCTGCAGGCCGACCCCGCGCATCTCGCCGACCTGATCGTGGACGGGCATCTCGCCGGGTGGCAGCTTGCCGTCCACGCCATCGGGGACCGGGCCGCCGACCTCGCGCTGGACGCACTGGAGCGCGCCCAGCGGCTGCGCCCCCGCCCGGACGCGCGCCACCGCATCGAGCACGCCGGCCTGATCCGCCCCGACCAGCTCCCGCGCTTCGCCCGGCTCGGCGTCAGCGCCGTCGTCCAGCCGAACTTCCTGCGCTACTTCGGCGACGACTACGCGACGATCATGGGTGAGGAGCGGGCGCCCTGGATGTACCGGGGGCGGTCCTTCCTCGACCACGGGGTCACGCTCGTCGGCAGTTCCGACCGGCCCGTTGCGGACGGATCGCCGCTGCGCGCCGTCCAGTTCATGGTCGAACGCGCCTCCGTCTCGGGACAGCGCATCGGGCCCGACGAAGCCGTCGCCGTCGACGAGGCCCTGCGCGCCTACACGGTCGCCGGAGCGTACGCCTCGCGGCAGGACGACAGCGCGGGCACGCTCACGCCGGGCAAGCGCGCCGATCTCGTCGTACTGGGCGACGACCCGCGCCGCGTCGAACCGTCCGAGATCGGGGACATCGAGGTCGTCGCGACGTTCGTGGACGGGCGCGAGGCGACGGAGGGGCACAGGCTGTGAGCGTGTCCGCGGGGCGCGCCGATACGACTTGGCCAGACGCTTAGGTAAGGCTAACCTAAGCTTGACTGTTTCGCCGGGGTGAACGAAGCAGGCCGAAAGGGCCCTCCCGCACGGTGGAACCGAGGAAGGAACGCCTTGAACATGGCCATGCCGCGTCCTGCCACCATGCCGCCCCGCGCGCCCCACCCGCACTGCCCGTCCCCTGCCGTTTCTGCCGCCGCATTCTCGGTCCGCTCCGCACATCCCCGGGACGCCGCCGAACTCGCCGCTCTCTCACAGCCGTTCGTCCGCTCCGGCGCACTGCGGCCACGCCCTTTCCACCTCTACGCGCAGCACGCGACCGACTTCCTCGTGGCCGAGGGGCCGGACGGCGCCCTGGACGGCTGCCTCGCCCTGCGCGTCCAGGGGGCGGCAGCGCACGACGGCCGGAGTGCCGGAGTCGTGTACAACTTCTGCGTGGCACACCGCAGGCAGGGCAGCGGTGTGGGCGCCCGGCTCCTGGCCGCCGCGCTGGCTGAGGGCCTTTCGCGGTCACTGGACGCGCTGTTCACCGCGACGACCGGCAGCGGTCGGCTCTTCCTGCGGCACGGGTTCACCCCGGTTCCCGCCGACCTGGCCCCCGCGGCCTGGGCGAGGTCGCTGGACCCGCGGCGCAACGCCCAGGTGCTCGCCAGGGTCCTCTGAACGGACGAAGGGGCCCGAGCTTTCGGCTCAAGCCCCACCATGTCTCCGTTCACGTCGACTTCCGTACGTCGACTTCCGGTCTCCGTGCACGCCGACTTCCGCATGCCGTCTTCCGTGCGCCGACGTCAGCCGTCCAGGATGCCGGGCAACTCCTTCACCAGCGCCGCGATGTCCTCCTCGGGCACCGTCAGGGCCGGAGCCAGCCGCACGGTCGACGCACCCGCGGCGTTCACCAGGAAGCCCGCGTCCTGAGCCGCCCGCTGCACCTGCGCCGCAACCGGTTCGGCGAGCACCACGCCCAGCAGCAGCCCGGCGCCCCGCACTCCGTGCACACGGGGGTGCCTCAGCTCCTCGATGCCGCGGCGCAGCGCCGCGCCCTTGCGCACGACCTGCGCCAGCAGCCCCTCCGCCTCGATCGTCTCCAGTACGGCGAGCCCCGCCGCGCAGGCCACGGGGTTGCCCCCGAAGGTCGAGCCGTGGTGCCCCGGGCCCAGCAGCCCGGCCGCTTCGCCGAACGCCACCGCGGCGCCGATCGGCAGCCCGCCGCCCAGCCCCTTGGCGAGCGTGATCACGTCGGGTTCCAGGCCGGGGACCGACTGGTGGGCGAACCAGCGGCCGGTCCGGCCGACGCCGGTCTGCACCTCGTCCAGCACCAGCAGGGTCCCCGTGCGACGCGTGATCTCCCGCGCGGCCCGCAGATAGCCATCCGGCGCGGGCACCGCCCCCGCCTCGCCCTGGACCGGCTCCAGGACGACGGCCGCGGTGTCCTCGGTGACCGCCGCCCGCAGAGCGCCCTCGTCCCCGAACGGCACATGGGTGACGTCACCGGGCAGCGGCAGGAAGGGATCACGTTTCGCGGGCTGCCCCGTCAGGGCCAGAGCGCCCATGGTGCGCCCGTGGAAGCCGTT
This sequence comes from Streptomyces chengmaiensis, assembly GCF_029846775.1. Taxonomy (NCBI): domain Bacteria; kingdom Bacillati; phylum Actinomycetota; class Actinomycetes; order Kitasatosporales; family Streptomycetaceae; genus Streptomyces; species Streptomyces chengmaiensis. The sequence continues at coordinate 208,017 of NZ_JARWBG010000003.1, read as the reverse complement.
CTCGGCCGCGACGACATGGGTCCGCCCCGTCCGCCGGGCGATCTTGAAGGCGGCCTCGACCGCCTCCGCGCCCGAGTTGGCGAAGAACACCCTGCCGGGCCGCCCTAGCAGGCCCACCAGCCGCTCCGCCAGCGCGACGGCCGGCTCGGAGACGAACAGATTGGACACATGCCCCAGCCGGGCGATCTGGGCGGCGACCGCGTCCGCCACGGCGGGGTGCGCATGCCCGAGCGTGTTGACCGCGATCCCGCCGGTGAAGTCCGTGTACGCCCGCCCCGACGCATCCCAGACGGTGCTGCCCGCACCGCGCACCAGGGCCAGCGGGGGAGTGCCGTAGGCGTCCATCATCACCGCTCTCCAGCGGTCGGTCAGCGAGGCGGCGGCATCGGCCGTCATGCGTTCATCTCCTCATCCACCGGGGCCGGATCGGGAACGACGGTCGTGCCGGGGCTCTTCTGGGCGAACACACCGCTCAGCACCGCGTGCGGCACACGGCCGTCGAGCACATGCGCCCGGGCCACACCCGAGCGGACCGCCCGCAGACAGCCCTCCATCTTCGGCAGCATCCCGCTCGCCAGACCCGGCAGCAGCACGTCCAGCTCACCGGCCGTCAGCCGCTCGATCACCTCGGTGCTGTGCGGCCAGTCCGCGTACAGCCCCGCCACATCGGTCAGCATCACCAGGCGCTCCGCCCCGAGGGCCACGGCCAGTGCGGAGGCGGCGAGATCCGCGTTGACGTTGTAGATCTGGCCGTCCGCGCCGCGGGCGACGGGAGACACCACCGGGATCCGTCCCTGCTCCAGCAGCCCCCGAACCGTCCCCGGCTCCACGGCGACGACGTCGCCGACCTGGCCGATGTCCACCGGCCGGCCGTCCACCCACGCCGGACGCCGCACCGCGGTCATCGTATGGCCGTCCTCGCCCGACATCCCCACCGCGAACGGCCCGTGCGCATTGATCGCGCCGACCAGATCACGCTGGACCCGGCCCGTCAGCACCATGCGGACCACGTCCATCGCCTCCGGCGTCGTCACCCTGAGGCCCGCCTCGAAGCGGACCTCCAGATCGAGCCGGTCGAGCATGGCGCTGATCTGCGGGCCGCCCCCGTGCACCACGACGGGATGCAGCCCGGCGTGCCACAGCTCCACCACGTCCTGGGCGAAGGTCCGGTGCAGCGCGGGGTCAACCATGGCGTTCCCGCCGAACTTGACGACGACGGTGCGGCCCTGGAGCTCCTCCAGCCACGGAAGGGCGTCGGCCGGCAGACCGGCCCCGGCCGCACGCTGATCGGCGGCGGTCGTCATCCCCGACCTGCTTTCACTCATGAGCTGTAGACGCTGTTCTCGTGGACGTACTCGGCCGTGAGGTCGTTGGTCCAGACGGCCGCCGAGGCGTCGCCGGCACGGAGGTCCACGGCGACGGCGATCCTGCGCCCCGACATGTCCACCGTGTCGCGTGGTTCCCCGGCCGCTCCGTCGCGGCAGACCCAGACGCCGTTGATCGCCACGTCCAGCAGATCCGGATCGAATACGGCGTCCGTCGTGCCGATCGCCGAAAGCACCCGGCCCCAGTTCGGGTCCTCGCCGTGCAGCGCGCACTTGAGGAGGTTGTTCCGGGCCACCGAGCGGGCCACCGTGACGGCGTCCTCCTCGGACGCCGCCCCGACGACCGCCACCTCGATCTCCTTGGAAGCGCCCTCGGCGTCGGAGACGAGCTGCCGTGCCAGGTCGCGGCAGACGGCATGGACGGCCTCGGCGAACTCCCCTTCGCCCGGGGTCACTCCGGAGGCCCCGGACGCGAGCAGCAGCACCGTGTCGTTGGTGGACATACAGCCGTCGGAGTCCACCCGGTCGAATGTGGTGCGCACGGCCGCGCGCAGCGCCGCGTCGAGGGCCGGGCCGCTCACCTCGGCGTCCGTGGTGAGCACCGCCAGCATGGTGGCCAGTCCCGGAGCGAGCATGCCCGCGCCCTTGGCCATCCCTCCCACGGTCCATCCGGACCGGGTCGTCGCCGCGGTCTTGTGGACCGTGTCCGTCGTTTTGATCGCCACGGCCGCGTTCTCGCCGCCGTCGGCCGACAGCCGCCCGGCGGCGGCGTCGATGCCCGAGACGACCCGGTCCATCGGCAGGGGCACGCCGATGAGGCCCGTCGAGCACACGGCCACATCGCCGGCGTCGGCCCCGATCGCCGCGGCCGCGCGTTCGGCCGTCAGCCGTGCGTCCCGGGCGCCCGCCGGACCCGTACAGGCGTTGGCGCCGCCGGAGTTGAGGACGACCGCGGTCAGCCGGCCGTCCGCCAGCACACGGCGGGACCAGCGCACCGGCGCGGCCTGCACCCGGTTCGAGGTGAACACCCCGGCGGCGGCCCGGGACGGTCCCCGGTTCACCACCAGGGCCAGGTCGGGAGCCCCGGATTCCTTGATGCCGGCGGCCACACCGCCGGCAAGGAACCCCTGGGCAGCGGTCACGGTCACGGAGCCACTCCATTCACGGGCAGGCCCAGGTGCTCGGGCAGGTCCAGGGCGACGTTCATGCACTGCACCGCGCCGCCGGCGGTGCCCTTCACCAGGTTGTCGATCGCACTGACACAGATCAGCCGGCGGGCGGCCGGATCCACGGCCACCTGCACCTGGACGGTGTTCGAGCCGATGACCGATCCGGTGGACGGCCAGTGGCCCGGTGGCAGCAACCGGATGAACGGTTCACCGGCGTACGCGGCTTCGAAGGCCGCCCGCACCTCGTCGAGGGCGCCGTCCTCGGCGACCCCGGGACGCAGCCGGGCGGAGCAGGTGGCGAGGATGCCGCGCGGCATGGGCGCCAGCGTCGGAGTGAACGACACGGTCACGCGCTCGCCCGCGGCCCGCGACAGGTTCTGCGTCAGCTCCGGAGTGTGCCGGTGGCCGCCGCCGACGCCGTAGGGCGTCATGGACCCCATCACCTCGGAGCCGAGCAGATGAGGCTTGACCGCCCGGCCGGCCCCGGACGTTCCGCTGGCGGCGGTGACCACGGCGTCCGGCTCGGCCAGCCGGGCCGTGTAGGCGGGGAAGAGCGCCAGGGTGACCGCCGTCGGGTAGCACCCCGGTACGGCGATCCGGCGCGCACCGCGCAACTCGTCTCGCGCGCCGGGCAGTTCCGGCAGGCCGTAGGGCCAGGTCCCCGCGTGCTCCGTGCCGTAGAAGCGCACCCAGTCGGCGGCGTCGCGCAGCCGGAAGTCCGCCCCGCAGTCCACGACGAGGGCATCGTCAGCGAGCGCGCGGGCGAGCGGCGCCGACTCGCCGTGGGGGAGGGCGAGGAAGACCACGTCGTGCCCGCCCAGCACCTCGGCCGAGGTCCGCTCCAGCGTCCGGTCGGCGAGTGCGGCCAGCTGCGGCTGCGTTTCACCGAGCGGGCGGCCCGCGCTGCTGTGCGCCGTCACGGCGCCGATCCCCACGCCGGGATGGGACGTCAGCAGACGCAGCAGCTCGCCGCCGGCGTAGCCGCTGGCTCCGGCCACCGCGACCCGTACGGTCATGTTCGTTCCGTCTTTCCTGATTGGTGAGGGTGTGCAGGGAGGGAGATAGGCGTCATGCGTCACGGGCGCCCTGCGCAGCAGCAGGTCGCGCAGCAGGGCGTCCCTGGGGAAGACCACGCCGCCGCCTGCCACCATGAAACTTAGCTAAGCCTAACCTAACTTTGCTTGTGAGGCCGGTTCAGGCCGCCCGCCAGTAGCCGAGGGCGTGCAGACGCTCCCTCGGCACGCCGAGCTGTTTGCGTGCGAAGGCGGCGAGACCCCGGGTGGTGGCCGTGTCGCAGGCGATCCAGACATAGGCCGCGTCGTCCAACTGCTGCGGAAGGGCCTCGTGGACCGCTTCGACGAGACTGCCGCCCCCGTCCCGCCGCGGCACCGGGATCAGTTCGCGGGAAGCGGCTCCGCCTCGCGGCGCGTGCTCGTCGTCGCGGGGATGGGACGTCTCGTACCAGATCACGGCCGGCGTCAGCGGCATCGCGTCGAGCAGCGAGTCGATGGCCGGGCGGGAGGCGGCGTCGCCGACGACGAGGAGCCGGGACGGCGCCGGGTCCGGCACGCTGAACTGTGAGCCCTGCACCGTCGCCTCGATCGTGTCGCCCGGCCTCGCGGCGCGCGCCCAGTCGCTGGCGCAACCGGGGTGCAGAACGAAGTCCATGCTGAACGCGCCGGTGACGGGGTCCGGATCCACAAGCGTGTAGGCGCGCTGATGCGGTCGGCCGCCGTTGTCGAACCACAGGCGCACCCACATCGTCGGATGCACCCCCGTCTCCTGGAGCATTCCGCCGTCGTCGAAGCAGAGGCGGTGCAGCCGCTCCGAGATCCGCTCGTTCGATCGGACGGTGAACGTGAAGTCCTTGCCTCGCATGAGCTTGAGGACGGCGCCTTGCCAGCCGTGTCCCACGGCTTCCCCCCGGGGTCGAAGTGATTAGGTAAGCCTAATCTAAATCGATCTGCCCGTCCGTGGGGAAGGTGTGGGCGGCAAGCCGCCGCAGCGGCCCGCTCGGACGCCCTGCGCAGATCCGCGCGACCTGCGACCCGCAGGCCCGCGGAGTCCACGGGCGGCTGCCCGACCCGTACGTACGACAGGGGCCCCGTATCCGCCATGCCGCCGCCTCCCAGCAGCGATACCGGATGCATGGACACGACGGTCGCCGCCCCCTCGCGCCGAGGTGCTGCGGGACCGCTGCCGCAGCCGACTGCCCGAGCGCTTGCAGGAACTGGACGGCCCTGTCGAGGGCAACGTGGACCTGCCGCTTCACATCGTCTGGTCGGGGCGGACGAGCTACAGCCTGGACCGTACGAAGTCCCGCATGACGCTCTGCCGGACCGTCCTCGCCGAAGGACTGAGTGAGGACCTGGTGGCTTTCCTGCACCACCGGCTGCACACCGAGCAGTGGCCCGTGCTGCGGCGCTTGACGCCCTTCTGTGATCGGAACGGAGGGCATGGGTCAGTTCGATCTCGGCATGATTGGTCGTCAGGAAAGTCAGCAACCGGTCAGCGTGAGTTCTGCAACACCCGGGGGCAGCTGACCGAATATGGGAGTCGCTGTAGGCTCCAGATACCGCCCTTGACCTGCGGAGCAGGCAGGGAGCAGACAGACTGGGAGTTTCTCCGTGTTTCGTACCATGTTCAAGTCCAAGATCCATCGGGCCACCGTGACCCAGGCCGATCTGCACTACGTCGGCTCCGTCACCGTGGACGCCGAGCTGATGGAGGCGGCCGATCTGCTGCCCGGAGAGCTCGTCCACATCGTCGACATCACCAACGGCGCCCGGCTGGAGACGTATGTCATCGAAGGCGAGCGCGGCTCGGGGGTCATCGGGATCAACGGCGCGGCCGCCCATCTGGTGCACCCCGGCGATCTGGTGATTCTGATCAGCTATGCGCAGGTGGACGACGCCGAGGCGCGGACGCTCCAGCCGAGGGTCGTGCACGTCGACGCGGACAACCGGATCGTGGCGCTGGGTTCCGACGCCTCGGCGCCCGTGCCCGGCAGCCGTACGGAGCGCAGCCCCCACGCCGTCGGCTGAAGCGGCGCCCCGCCGCGAGTGAACCGGGCGGGCGTGGGCACGCGACGGGGAGACAGTGGGAACGCATGACGTCCGATCTCTGGAGGCCAGGCATGCCCCATCCGTATCCCGACCTCGTATCGCCGCCCCCGCCCCGCCCGAGGCCGGTGCCCGAGCCGACGCCGGGCCCGGTGCCGCCGTCGCCGGGGCCGGGGCCCGGGCCCGTTCCGACGCCGGAGCCCATGCCCAGCCCCGGACCCGACCCCGTCCCGAAGCCACCGGGCCCCGACCCCGTGCCGGAGCCGGAGCCCGAGCCGGGGCCCGTCGGCTGATCGTGCCGGCCCGCCGGCGGGGCGGTGCGCCGCCGGCGGACCGGGTCCGGGCGACCGGCGCCCTGTCCGGCGGCTCCCGCGCCGGGAAGCGGCCCGTACGGCTCAGCCCGCGGAAACCTCCGAGCGGTCACCGCCCCAGAGCGTGTGGAACGACCCCTCCCGGTCGGTCCGCCGGTAGGTGTGGGCTCCGAAGAAGTCCCGCTGCCCCTGGGTGAGCGCCGCGGGCAGCCGGTCGGCGCGCAGGGCGTCGTAGTACGCCAGAGCGGCCGAGAACCCCGGCGTCGGCACGCCCTGTCGGGCCGCCGTCGCCACCACCTCGCGCCAGTCGTCCTGCGCCGCGCCGATCTCCTCCGCGAACCGCTTGTCCGACAGCAGGCTCGGCAGCTCGGGCCGCGTCTCGTACGCGGTCCGGATGCGGTCCAGGAACGCCGCCCTGATGATGCAGCCCGCACGCCAGATCGACGCCACCGCGCCCGGGTCGACTCCCCACTCGTGGTGCTCGCTGCCCGCCTGGATCTGGTGGAAGCCCTGCGTGTACGACACGATCTTGGACGCGTACAGGGCCTGCTCGACCCGCTCGGCGAACCGCGCCGCCGCCTCCTCGTCCAGCGGCTGCGGCACGGGCCCCGGCAGCGACCGGGACGCCTCGCGCAGCTCCGCGTGTCCGGACAGCGAGCGGGCGAAGACCGCCTCCGCGATGCCGGAGACCGGCACACCCAGGTCGAGGGCGATCTGCACCGTCCAGCGGCCGGTGCCCTTCTGCTCCGCGCGGTCGGCGACCACGTCCACGAACGGCCGGCCCGTCACCGGGTCCGCATGCGCCAGCACCTCGGCCGTGATCTCGATCAGATACGAGTCCAGACGCCCCTCGTTCCAGGTGCGGAAGGTGTCGGCGATCCGGGCGGGGGAGTACCCGGCGACCGCGCGCAGCAGGTGATAGGCCTCGGCGATCAGCTGCATGTCGGCGTACTCGATGCCGTTGTGCACCATCTTCACGAAGTGGCCCGCCCCGTCGGGGCCTACATGGGTGACGCAGGGCGTGCCGTCCGGGGCCTTGGCGGCGATCCTCTCCAGCAGCGGCCCCAGGGACTTGTACGACTCGGCCGAGCCGCCGGGCATGATGCTCGGCCCGTGCAGCGCCCCCTCCTCGCCGCCGGAGATGCCCACGCCCACGAAGTGGATGCCGCGCTCCCGCAGCTCCCTCTCCCGGCGTCGGGTGTCCGCGACGTGCGCGTTGCCGCCGTCGATGATCACATCGCCTTCCTCCAGGAGAGGAGCGAACTCCTGGATCACCGCGTCCGTGGGCTCGCCCGCCTTGACCATGATCACCAGACGTCGGGGGCGCTCCAGGGCCGCGACGAACTCCCGGGCCGACTCGGCCGGAACAAAGCTCCCCTCGTCGCCGAACTCGTCGACAAGCGCCCGCGTCCGGGCGGCCGTGCGGTTGTGCACGGCCACCGTGAAGCCGTTGCGTGCGAAGTTGCGGGCCAGGTTGCGGCCCATGACCGCGAGCCCCGTGACGCCGATCTGGGCATGTCCGCTCATGCTGTGTGCTCCCGTCCACCCTGTGGAGTGCTGGCGTGCCTGTCGTGCCGGTGCTGTTGCCCGGTGTACGTGTGGAGTCTTACGCACACGCCCCGCCCGGCGCTCAACGACCGGCACACAAGCCCGCCCGCGGGCACGATTCGGGCGCTGCTGAGCGGCAATCGGGCGGTGTCCGATCCGCGCCGAGCACGGCGACCCGCAACGTTCCGGACGCCCGTGGTAGAGAAACGGGCATAAACGGGCACAGCAGAGGCCACGAAGAACCTGGTGAAGCGCCCGTGCGTGCTTGTACAAACGACGCACGGGCCCGAACGGACTCAAAGGACCCGGGCGCAGAACAGCGCATCAGCACACACGCAGGGATGAATGCCATGGACACCGAGGAACGCCGACGGGGGATTCTCGAAGCCGCCCGCGCCGACGGCGCGGTCGAGGTCAACGCCCTCGCCGAGCGTTTCCAGGTGGCCAAGGAGACCATCAGGCGCGATCTGCACGCACTGGAGGAGCACGGCCTGGTCCGCCGGACGCACGGCGGGGCCTATCCGGTCGAGAGCGCGGGCTTTGAGACCACGCTCGCCAGCCGCACCCTGCGCCATGTGCCGCAGAAGTCCCGGGTCGCCGCGGCCGCCGCCGAACTGCTCGGCGACGCGGAGACCGTCTTCGTCGACGAGGGCTTCACCCCGCAGCTCGTCGCCGAAGCACTGCCCCGGGACCGGCCGCTGACCGTGGTCACCGCGTCCCTCACGGTGGCGACGGTCCTCGCGGACGCCGAGAAGATCACCGTACTGCTGCTCGGCGGCCGCGTACGGGGCGGCACCCTGGCCACCGTCGACGCCTGGACCACCCGGATGCTCGCGGACTTCGTCATCGACCTGGCGTACATCGGAGCGAACGGCATCTCCCGCGAATACGGGCTCACCACCCCCGACCCGGCGGTCGCCGCAGTCAAGTCCCAGGCCATGCGCAGCTCACGACGCCGCGTGTTCGCCGGCATCCACGCCAAGTTCGGCGCGGTCAGCTTCTGCCGATTCGCAGAGGTCGGCCAGTTCGAAGCCATCGTCACCGACGCGGCGCTGCCCGCGGCCGAGGCCCAGCGCTACTCGCTGCTCGGCCCGCAGGTCATCCGCGTCTGACCGCACCGCCGCCGCACCGGCGGCACAGCGCGACAACCACACCCATCGACACCCCCCGGCGCCGCCGGGGGCGGGGCCGACCCTTCCCCGAAACGCCACCCCCCGCCTTCCTGATCGAGCCGCTACCAGACATTCAGGAGATCTCATGTCCGCACGGAGAAGAACACACACGGGCCGCACCAGAGCGGTGCAGACGGTCGCCGCAGCCGCCGCCATCGCCCTCCTCGCCGGCTGCGCCGGCGCGGGCGGCGCAGCCGGAGGCGAGGACGGCGACGGCCTCAATGTGCTGATGGTCAACAACCCCCAGATGGCCGACCTGCAGAAGCTCACCGCCGAGCACTTCACCAAGAAGACCGGTATCAAGGTCAACTTCACGGTGCTCCCCGAGAACGACGTCCGCGACAAGATCAGCCAGGACTTCGCCAACCAGGCCGGCCAGTACGACATCGCCACCATCAGCAACTACGAGGTGCCGTTCTACTCCAAGAACGGCTGGCTCCACGCCCTCGACGAACATGTCGAGGCGGACAAGGAGTTCGACCAGTCCGACATCCTGCCGCCGCTGCGTGACTCCCTCACCGCCGACGGCAAGCTCTACGCCCAGCCGTTCTACGGTGAGTCGTCCTTCCTGATGTACCGCAAGGACGTCTTCGACAAGCACGGGCTGACCATGCCCGACAAGCCCACCTGGCAGGAGGTCGCCGACCTCGCCGCCAAGGCGGACAGCGCCGAGAGCGACATGAAGGGCATCTGCCTGCGCGGACTGCCCGGCTGGGGCCAGCTCATCGCCCCGCTCACCACCGTCGTCAACACCATGGGCGGCACCTGGTTCGACAAGGACTGGAAGCCCCAGCTCACCTCGCCGGAGTTCACCAAGGCCACCGAGTTCTACGTCGACCTGGTGCGCAAGCACGGCCAGGCGGGTGCGGCCCAGTCCGGCTACACCGAGTGCCTCAACAACATGACCCAGGGCAAGACCGCCATGTGGTACGACGCCACCGCCGCCGCCGGAACGCTGGAGGCCCCGGACTCCCCGGTCAAGGGCAAGATCGGCTATGTGCCTGCGCCCGTCGAGAAGACGAAGAGCTCCGGCTGGCTCTACACCTGGGCCTGGGGCGTCCAGAAGGCGTCCAAGAATCCCGACGACGCCTGGAAGTTCATCTCCTGGGCCTCGGGCAAGGGGTACGAGCAGCTGGTGGGCGAGCAGCTCGGCTGGGGTAAGGTGCCCGCCGGCAAGCGGAGCTCCACCTACGCCAACCCCGACTACCGCAAGGCCGCTTCGGCGCACGCCGACGTCACCGAGGAGGCCATCGCCAGCGCCAACGCCAAGAGCCCCGGAGTGCAGCCGCGCCCCGCACCCGGCATCCAGTTCGTCGGGATACCGGAGTTCACCGACCTCGGCACCAAGGTCTCCCAGGAGATCAGCGCCGCGATCGCCGGACGCCAGTCCGTCGCAGAGGCCCTTCAGAAGTCCCAGAAGCTCGCCGAGAAGGTCGCTGAGGAGTACCGATGAGCACCCTCGCGGCCCCCAAGGCGGCCGCCCCGCCCGCCGGTCCGCCGCCCTCGGGCGGCGGGCCCGGCGGGGGACCGGGACCGCGCCGCGGCGGAGTCCGGGCCTGGGCCACGCGCGCGCCGCTGCTGCCCGCGCTGGTCTTCCTGATCGCCGTCACCCAGCTGCCCTTCGCCGCCACCCTCGTCATCTCGCTCTTCGACTGGAACTCCCTGAGCCCCGACGAGCGGGCGTTCGCGGGCTTCGCCAACTACGCCGAGGTGTTCACCGACGAGTCGCTGCGCGAATCGGTGTTCACCACGGTGCTGCTCACCGCGAGCGTGGTGATCGTCAGCGTGGTCCTCGGGCTGCTGCTGGCGCTGCTCCTCGACCGCACCTTCGCCGGGCGGGGCATCGTCCGCACCCTGCTGATCACCCCGTTCCTGATCGTCCCCGTCTCCGCGGCGCTGCTGTTCAAGCACGCCCTCTACAACCCCGAGTACGGGCTGCTCAACGGCGCCTGGAGCTGGATCGCCTCCCTGTTCGGCAGCGACAGCCCCGCCCAGCCGGACTGGATCTCCGACATGCCGCTGACCGCGGTCGTCGCGGCGCTGGTGTGGCAGTGGACGCCGTTCATGATGCTCATCCTGCTGGCCGGGCTGCAGAGCAGGCCCGCGGAGGTGATGGAGGCGGCTCGGCTCGACGGCGCGAGCAGCTGGCAGACCTTCCGCTATCTGACGCTGCCGCATCTGCGCCGCTACCTCGAACTGGGCATCCTGCTGGGCTCGATCTACATCGTCCAGAACTTCGACGCCGTGTTCACCCTCACCTCCGGCGGGCTGGGCACCGCCAACCTGCCCTACAGCATCTACCAGACCTTCTACCAGGCCCATGAGTACGGGCTCGCCTCGGCGGCCGGGGTCGTGGTGGTGCTCGGCACGATCGTCATCGCCACCTTCGCGCTGCGCGTCGTGTCGTCCCTGTTCAGCGAGGAGGTCTCCCGCTCATGACCGCCGTGTCCCTCTCGCCTCCGGGCCGGGCCGCCGCGCCCGCCGCCCGGCGGGCACGCCGGCGCTCCGCCGCGCTCGGCGTGCTCGCCTGGGCCGCCGGGATCGGCTTCTGCCTTCCCGCCCTGTGGATGGCGCTGACCTCGCTGCACTCCGAGACCGACGCCGCCGCCAACCCGCCCGCCCTGACCGCCTCCCTCACCCTCGACGGCTACCGGGCGTTCTTCGGCGCGGACGGCGGCTCCACGCCCTGGCCGTCGCTGCTCAACTCGCTCAGCGCATCCGCCCTGTCCACCGTCCTGGTGCTGCTGCTGGCGCTCCCGGCCGCGTACGCGCTGTCCATCCGGCCCGTGCGCAAGTGGCGGGACGTGATGTTCTTCTTCCTGTCGACGAAGATGCTGCCGGTCGTCGCCGGGCTGCTGCCGATCTATCTCTTCGCCAAGAACGCCGGACTGCTGGACAACATCTGGCTGCTCGTCATCCTCTACACCTCGATGAACCTGCCGATCGCGGTGTGGATGATGCAGTCCTTCCTGGCGGATGTGCCGGTCTCCATCATCGAGGCCGCGCAGGTCGACGGGGCGCGGCTGCCGACCGTGCTGGCCCGGGTGGTGGCCCCGGTCGCCGCCCCCGGCATCGCGGCCACCGCGCTGATCTGCTTCATCTTCAGCTGGAACGAACTTCTCTTCGCCCGGGTGCTCACCGGCGTCGCCGCCCAGACCGCCCCCGTCTATCTGACCGGATTCGTCACCAGCCAGGGCCTGTTCCTCGCCCAGCTGTGCGCCGCGTCCGTCGTCGTGTCCCTGCCGGTGCTCGCCGCCGGCTACGCCGCCCAGGACAAGCTCGTCCAGGGCCTCTCCCTTGGAGCTGTGAAATGAGGGCAGCGATCGTCGAAGCCCCCGGCAAGATCTCGGTCAGCACGGTGCCCGACCCGTCCCCCGGGCCGCGCGACGTGGTGGTCCGGGTGGCCTCGTGCGGGCTGTGCGGCACCGATCTGCACATCCTGCAGGGCGAGTTCGCGCCCACGCTGCCGATCGTGCCGGGCCATGAGTTCGCCGGAGAGGTCGTCGCGGCCGGCGCGGACGTCACCGAGGTGTCCGTCGGAGACAAGGTCGCCGTCGACCCCTCCCTGCACTGCCACGAGTGCCGCTACTGCCGCGCGGGCCGGGGCAACCTCTGCGACCGCTGGGCCGCCATCGGCGTCTCCGTCGCCGGAGGCGCGGCCGAGTACGCCGTCGCGCCCGTCGCGAACTGCGTCAGGCTGCCCGACCACGTCGACGTCGCCGACGCGGCGCTGATCGAGCCGCTGTCCTGCGCGGTGCGCGGATACGACGTGCTCTCCGGCACCCTCGGCGCGGAGGTGCTGATCTACGGCTCCGGCACCATGGGCCTGATGATGCTGGAGCTGGCCAAGCGCACCGGCGCGGCGAGCGTGGACGTCCTCGACGTCAACCCCGACCGGCTGGCCACCGCGGGTCTGCTCGGCTGCTCCCGCTCGGCGGCTGCCGCCGAGGAACTGGACCGCGGCCCGCGCGGCTGGGACGTCGTCGTCGACGCCACCGGCAACGCCGCCGCCATCCAGGACGGCCTGGGCCGGGTCGCCAAGGGAGGCACCTTCCTGCAGTTCGGGGTCTCCGACTACGCGACCACCGCCGTCATCGAGCCGTACCGCATCTACAACCAGGAGATCACCATCACCGGCTCCATGGCCGTTCTGCACAGCTTCGAACGGGCCGCCGCGCTCTTCGCCGCAGGGGTGCTCGACCCGGCCGTCTTCATCAGCGACCGGCTGCCGCTGGAGCAGTACCCCGAGGCCATGGAGCGCTTCAAGGCGGGCCAGGGGCGCAAAATCGTGGTACAGCCGTGAGCGGCGGCCGCGAGGCCGTACTGGTTCTCGGCGAGGCGCTGGTCGACCTGATTCCGGCGCCCGGCGCGCCCGGCGTCCTGTCGGCGGAACCGGGCGGAGCCCCTGCCAATGTGGCGGCGGGGCTCGCCCGTCTGGGCACGCCCGTGGCCTTCGCCGGGACGCTGGGCGGCGATGCGCTCGCCGGCCTGCTTCAGCGGCGGCTGACCGCGGCCGGAGTCGACCTGAGCTTGTGCGGCCGCTCCGCACTGCCCACCCCGCTCGCGGTCGCCGACCCGGCCGCGCACGGCAACGGCTACCGTTTCCACCTCCAGGCCACCGCGGCCTTCCACCTGGCGGAGCGGACCGCCGACGTCGCGCGCTTTGGCACCGTGTACGCGGGCGGGCTGGCCGCCGTCGTCGAGCCGGCGGCCCGCGCGGTCGCCGAGACGGCCCGCGCGGCGGCCGCCGGGGACAGCCTGCTGGTCGTCGACCCCAATGTGCGCGCCGACCGCACCCTCGACCCGCTGCGCGGCCCGCGGCTGCTGCGCGAACTGTGTGCACTCGCCCATGTCGTCAAGGCGAGCGACGAGGATCTCGCCCAGCTCTGGCCGCACCGCGATCCGCGGGAGAGCTGCCGTCGGCTCGCGGCGCACGGCCGTCTGGCGGTGCTCACCCGCGGCGCAGAGGGCAGTGCCGCGTACCTGCCGGACGGATCCGAGGTCCGGGCGCCCGCCGTGCCCGTCGACGTGGTGAACACCATCGGCGCGGGCGACGCCTTCACCGCGGCCGTGCTGAGCAGGCTCGCCGGACTGCGGCCGAAGGGGATCGTGAGGCTCACCGCCGGTCGGGTGGAGGAGATGCTGTCCTTCGCCGCGCGGACGGCCGCGGCGGTCTGCGCGCAGGAGGGGACCGAGGTCGTGCCGCCTGAAGCCGTGACGGCCTGACGGCCTGAGGGCCTGACGGCCTGACGGCCTGACGGCCTGGAGCCGTGACGGCCAGACGGCCTGACGGCCTGAAGTCATGACGGTGTCGGCCGTCGGGCCCGGCCGCCCCTGGGTGCGCGCTGCCGGGGGCCGTCCGGCCGGTTCCCGGACCGTCCGGCACCCCTTCGAAGGCCGCTCGAAGGCCGCCCGCCGCCGCCCGAGGCCGCCCGGCGCGGATCGGCCCGCCCTGTGTCGCCCCCGGCCCCCTGCGCATCCCGTGGGCGTCTCCCGCCGGTTGTTCTCTCTCCTGCCCTCCCTCTTATGCCCTGGGGGCTCCGCATCCCCGGTACGGCCTTCGGCCGTGCCCTCGAACGCCGGAAGGGCTCGATTGGGCTGCGCCCAGTTCAGCCCCGTCGGCGATTGAGGCGCGGGGGTCCCGGGGCGGAGCCCCCGCACGGGGTCTGGGGCGAAAGCCCCCAGGTCTTGGAATGGGGGCCCACGCCCCGGGGCGCGGGGGAGGTCAGGGCGGAGGAAACGCCACCGAGGGCCCGGACGGGGGCGCAGAGCATGGGCTCGTGCGCCGTGACTGAACCCTTGTCACGATCCCCGTGGGGCACCTAGGTTGGCCGATTGCGAGATGACCAACGCCAGTGGGGGAGCCCTGCCATGGCCGCTACCGGTCGGCACCGCCGAGTCCAGCCGAGCCGTTTCAACCGCGCGTCCCTCACCGTCACGGCAGGCGGTGCGGGCATGGCCCTCCCCCTGATCGGTGCGGGCGCCGCGCATTCCGCCTCCGTGGACGTCTGGGAGGAGGTCGCCGCCTGCGAATCCAGCGACGACTGGTCGATCAACACCGGCAACGGCTACTACGGGGGACTGCAGTTCACCCAGTCCACCTGGGAGGAGTTCGGCGGACGGCAGTACGCGCCGCGCGCCGACCTCGCCACCAAGGACCAGCAGATCGCAGTGGCCGAGCGGGTCCTCAAGGGCCAGGGGCCGCGCGCCTGGCCGACCTGCTCGGTGCGTGCGGGGCTGACCCGCGGCGGCGACGCACCCGACATCTCCCCCCAGGAGCGCGGCGACCGGGCGGAGGCCGAAGCCGAGAAGCGCGAGCGGGCCGCGTCGGCCGCCTCGCCCACGTCCGTGCCGACACAGCGCGAGGGCTATACGGTCGCCCGGGGCGACTCCCTCTCCAAGATCGCCGAGGCCCGGCGGGTCAGCGGCGGCTGGCCGCGGCTGTACCGCGACAACCGCTCGGTCGTCGGCGACGACCCCGACCTGATCTTCCCCGGCCAGCGGCTGACACTGCCCGGCGGCGGGAGCGACGCCGACCGGCCCCCGGCGCAGGGGCAGCCGAAGTCCGCAGAGAAGCAGCGGCCCCGGAAGCGCACCAAGCCCGAAGCACAGCCCCGTACACAGCCGAAAGCTCCGCCCAAGGCAGCGCCCGGGGCCACACCCGCGCCGGAGTCCGAGCAGGCTTCGAAGCCGGCGCGCGAGGACCCGCCCGCACAAAGCGGCGGCCTGTCCGCCCCCGTCGAGGCGGGCCCCGGCACCCCCTACCGCAAGGCCGGCGCCGCCTGGGCGCGCGGCTACCACACCGGCGTGGACTTCCCGGTGCCCACCGGCACGGCCGTGAAGGCCGTCGCCCCGGGCCATGTGGTCTCCGCGGGCTGGGAGGGGCCGTACGGCTACCAGGTCGTCATCCGGCACACGGACGGCAGGTACAGCCAGTACGCGCATCTGTCCGCGCTGAGCGTCCGCCCCGGACAGCAGGTCAACGGCGGCCAGCGGATCGCGCGCTCAGGGTCCACCGGCAACAGCACGGGACCGCACCTCCACTTCGAGGTGCGCACGGCTCCCGGGTACGGCACGGACATCGATCCCCTTGCCTACCTCAGGTCGGGCGGCGTCGCCGTCTGAGCGCAGTGGCCCGGACGGCTGTGCGGCCCGCTCTTCCGACGGCTGAGCCGGCACCGCCGCGGGGCGCAGCCGCTGCCGGGTCAGCATGATCAGACCGGCGGCCGCGACCGCCCCGGACGCCAGGGCCAGCACCGTGCCGAGCGCCCCGAACCGAAACGTCTCGCCGAACAGCGTCACCCCGACCGCGGTGGCCGCCACCGGGTTGACCACGGTCACCGTGGCCAGCGGGGCGGCGAGTCCCGCCCCGCGGTAGGACGCCTGCGACAGCAGCAGACCTCCCACGGCCAGCACCGCCACGACCAGCAGGCTCGGCCACTGCGCCAGCGGCGCGCTCCACGACCAGTCCACCGACACCGTCTTGGTGAACACGGACGCGATGCCGAAGGCCGCGCCTGCCGCGCCCGCGAGCAGCACGCTGCGCATCGCGCCGCGGTGCACGCCCTGGGCCAGCAGGAACAGCAGCGTCACCCCGCCCAGCGTCGCGGCCGCCAGCAGCCCGCGCTCCGCGCCGTCCAGCGAACGCGAGTCGGCGGGACCCGTCAGGGCCAGCAGCCCGGCGAGCCCCGCCGTCGCCACAAGCGCTCCGCGCCAGGCGGCGGCGGGGGCTCTGCGCCGTACGAACAGCGCCGCCATCGGCAGCGCGAAGACGATCGTCAGCGCTCCCAGCGGCTGCACCGCGCTCAGCGGCCCGTACGCCAGAGCCAGCACATGCAGCACCGCGCCGAGCCCGTTGAGCGCCACGGCCGCCCACCAGCGCGCCTGGTGCAGCGGGGCGTAGGGGTGCGCGGGGCTGGTTGCCGCCACGCGTTCCTGGAGGATCGCCCCGCCCGCGTAGGCGAGCGCGGAGAGCAGGGACAGCAGAACGGCCGGCGCAAGGGTACTCATGGGCACCACGATGTCCCCTGTGGGCGCTCACGTCGTCGTCCTTGAGCAGGCACTTGAACATACTCCCGACGTAGTACGGGGGTATGTCCGCAGTCCCCCTCCCGGCGGGGGCGGGGGCCGGGCCATGGCGCGGTGCCCGACCCGTCCGACGCGAACGGCGTTGTCCCACCAGTATCCGGCGCACGCCCGAGGCTCGCTCGCCGCACGCCCGAGGACGGCAAGGTTCCGGAGGCCGGGGACACCTGCTGCGAACGTGTGTGCGGCAAGGGCGGCCATCTCCGCCGACCCGTCCCCGAAACGGGCTGTCATCGGGTTGAACGTTCCTCCCTGCAAGGGCATGCCGGACCGAGATCCGGTGCGCCCTGCAGATCACGCCCGCCCGGAGGTCTAGTCCACTAGGTGAAGCCGGGTCCCTTGCGCCAGTCGGCAGAGTTCGCTCCGGGTCTGTGCGGCGGCGGTGGTGGCGGTGTCAAGGGCTCGGGCGGCTCGTGGGGGCATTTGGCCGAATACTTGAGCACTCAGTAAAGTTTCACTCTTGGAACTACGGCGTACGAGTGACAGAGGAATCGGCATCCGCGATGACGGCGACCAACGAAAGCCCGGCACCGGCGTACGGCCCGGGCATCGACCCCGAGCGGCTCGCCGTCTGTCTGGGCGTGCTCGACGAGCTGGACGAGCTGGAGATCGACCACCCCGACGCGGTCGCCGTACGCCGGGCCACCGCGGGCGTCTACCGCACCGTGAAGCAGCGCCGCCGCCAGGAGCGCCGGGCGGCCAAGACCGCCCATGACCGGGCGGTCACCGAGGCCACCGCCACCGGCTCCGCCGACCGCATCGACGACGAGACCCAGGGGCTGCTGCCCACCTCCTCGGTCGTCGGGGAGATCGCGGGCATACTCCAGCGCCCCCGTTCCTGCTACATCTGCAAGACCCGCTACACCGAGGTCGACGCCTTCTACCACCAGCTGTGCCAGAAGTGCGCCGCCGAGAACCGCGTCCGCCGCGACGCCCGCGCCGATCTGACCGGTCGGCGGGCCCTGCTCACCGGCGGCCGCGCCAAGATCGGCATGTATATCGCGCTGCGGCTGCTGCGCGACGGCGCGCACACCACCGTCACCACCCGCTTCCCCAAGGACGCGATCCGCCGCTTCAAGGCGATGCCGGACAGCGACGAGTGGATCCACCGTCTCAAGATCGTCGGCATTGATCTGCGGGATCCGGCCCAGGTCGTCGCCCTGGCCGACTCGGTGGCCGCCGAGGGGCCGCTGGACGTCCTGATCAACAACGCCGCGCAGACGGTGCGCCGCTCCCAGCAGGCCTACAGCGAGCTGCTCGCCGCCGAGGCCGCCCCGCTGCCCGCGGGCGAGCTGCCGGCCTCCGAGGTGATCGGCGCCTTCGGCAGCGGCGCGCAGGCGGCGCTGCCCGTCGGGGGCGGCGAGAAGCTGACCGCCCAGGACGTCGCCGAACTGGCGCTGGTCACCGGCTCCGCATCCCTTGCCAGGATCGAGGCGGGCACCGCCATCGACGCCGGCGGGCTGGTCCCCGATCTGCATGACACCAACAGCTGGGTCCAGACGGTCTCCGAGGTGGACCCCGTCGAACTGCTCGAGGTCCAGCTCTGCAACTCCACCGCGCCGTTCATCCTGATCAGCAGGCTCCGTCCGGCGCTCGCCGCCTCCTCCGCCCGGCGCGCCTACGTCGTCAACGTCTCCGCGATGGAGGGCGTCTTCGGCCGCGGCTACAAGGGAGCGGGACACCCGCACACGAACATGGCCAAAGCCGCGCTGAACATGCTCACCCGCACCAGCGCCCAGGAGATGTTCGAGACCGACGGCATCCTGATGACCGCGGTCGACACCGGGTGGATCACCGACGAGCGTCCGCACCCGGACAAGATGCGCCTGGCGGACGCGGGTTTCCACGCTCCGCTCGATCTGGTCGACGGGGCGGCCCGCGTCTACGACCCGATCGTACGGGGCGAGTCGGGCGAGGATCTGTACGGCTGCTTCCTCAAGGACTACGCCCCCGCCAACTGGTAACTCGTCTGACGCACCAGTCACGCACCACCCAGCGTCCTCGTGTTAAACAGAGCATGGGACAACTGGCCGGAATTGAGCAGATTTACAGGCCCCATCGAGCGGGGGCGCGCTCATTTGGTTAGTCTTGGGTGAACGGACGGCCTCCAAGGGATCCACGAAGCCCCCTCGGTCGTCCTGGGACAGGCCTGAAAGAGGCTGCGGTCCCGCCAGCGACGGCGCCACCGCGACCGAACTGCCCCTGTCCCCTTTACGCGACACAGAGGAGTGCGCGGTGACGACAGAAGTGACGAAGCATGACAAGCGCCCACCGGAAGGCGCCGACGAGCAAGCCAATCAGCCGGAAGAGCTCAACAGCCTCGATGTATGGGCCCGCTCGGCCCCCATCCGGCTGGCCGGTTACGAAGACGACCTCGCTGAGCCCCACATCCTGCCCGGCGTCGACTGAAGCGCGGTGCTTCGTTCCCGTACCCCCTGGCCCCGGAGCCAGGGGGTACGGCCGTCCGGGTGAACCGGTCGGGCGCAAGGCGCTGACGGCGGTTCGTCGCCGTACGGGGCCCTCCGCCGGCGTCCCGGCTGTGGCGCGGGCTCAGCGCAGCCGCGTCGGGCGGAGGAAGTCGCGCACATAAGTGCGGTGCCACCAGGCGCCGGTGGCGCGCAGTTCGCGCCAGGTCGTGAAGCGGTAGTGGAAGAGCCGGGCCCTGACGTACACCGGCGGAGCGTCGGGGAAGGGGTTGCGGGCGAGCAGGCGCAGGGTGTCGCGGTCGCCGTCCAGGAGACGTGCGACGAAGGGGCCGAACCAGGAGCGGGCGTAGGCGGGGGACAGGGCGGCGAACCACATCATCCAGTCCAGCCGCAGATGGTACGGGGCGTACTGGCGCGGCAGTCTGCGGACGTCGGTGGGCTTGCCCTTGAAGCCGTACTCGCGCCACACCGTGCCCTCGTGCGGCGCCTGCTCGTCCGTGCCCTCGACGACCACCTCGAAGCGGACCCGGCCCACCGAGCCGAACGCGCCGTAGGCGTTGACCAGATGGAAGGGATCGAAGGAGCGGTTCATCGCCTGGCGGCGGGAGAGCAGATTGCGCGCCGGCCGGTAGCTGAGGAGCAGCACCCCGGCGGCGACCGCGATCACGACGGCCTCGTACCAGAGCGGCGGCCGGGGCAGCGACGGGGGCGCCGCCACGGCCGAGAAGTCCACCGCGGAGAGCGCGAGGGCGATCGTCAGCCAGTTCAGCCAGGAGAAGTTGCCGGACAGCACCAGCCACAGCTGGGTGAGCACCATCAGCCCGGCCGCCGCCGACGCCACGGGCTGGGGGGTGAACAGCAGCACCGGCACCAGCAGCTGCGTCACATGGTTGGCGGCGGCCTCGACGCGGTGCAGGGGGCGCGGCATCCGGTGGAAGAACCAGCTCAGCGGCCCCGGCATCGGCTGGGTCTCATGGTGGTACTGGAGGCAGGTCAGATCCCGCCAGCACCGATCCCCGCGGATCTTGATCAGTCCCGCGCCGAACTCCACCCGGAACAGCACCCACCGCAGCATCCAGAGCACCAGCACCGGCGGCGCGGTCCGCTCGTTCCCGAGGAAGACGGCCAGGAACCCCGTCTCCAGCAGCAGCGACTCCCATCCGAAGCCGTACCAGGTCTGCCCCACGTTGACGATGGACAGATACAGCGCCCACAGCACCGCCCAGCAGGCCATCGCCGCCCACAGCGGCACCTGGTCGGCCGCCCCGGCCGCGAGGGCCGCGGCGAGCGCGCAGCCGGCCCAGGCGACCGCGGCGAAGAAGCGGTCCGAGTAGTGGAGGTGGAACAGGCTCGGCGTCTGCCGGGGCGACGCCTGCCGCAGGTAGTCGGGGACGGGCAGCATGCCACGCTCGCCGATCAGCGCCCGGAACTGGAGCGCCGCGGTGAGGAACGCGATCAGGTACACACCGGCGAGAGCCCGCTGGAAGACAAGCCGGCTCAGCCAGTAGTCACCATCCGTGAACCATTCCATCACTCCCAGTATCAATCCGCGGCGATGTTCCGCAGGGTGCGGCCGAGCCGGCGGGCGTACTTCCGCTGAAGCACGGGGACGAGCGGGCCGGCGAGCCGCGTGTACCAGGCGGCGGGCCTGCTGAAGGCGGTGACCGTGAACCACACCGTCCCGTCCTCGCGGAGGTCGACGACGAACGACTCCTCGCCGCGCTCCGGGTGCCCGGTCAGCGTTCCGTAGGCGAAGCCCGTCCGGTCCGGCCCGTACGCCGTCCACACCACCTCGCACGGCGCGCCCAGCCGCAGCGGGCCGAGGCCGGCCGACACCTCCAGCCGTACGCCGGGCTCCGCCCGGACCGCGTCGCTGTCCACCCGGGCGCCCGACCCGCGGTGCATCCCCCATGTGGTGACCGCGGCGCCCGCGGCCTCGAAGCAGGGGCGGCCTCGTCCGATCGGCTCGGTGTGGCGGAGGTGGCGGTAGCCGGAGGGCAGCGGCTCATGGCGGGTGGCGCCGACCTCGGCGTAGCCGAGCACGCGGGCGTCCCGGTCCGTGCGGGCGTCGCGTCCCGGCGTACGGCGGTCGCGGCCGGGGCGGCGGGCGCGGCTCATGCGGGGGTCTCCTTGGTCTCCTTGAGGCGTCGCCAGGCGAGGATCGAGCAGAGCGCGAAGCCGAGGGCGTTGCCCAGGCCGTGGGTGGCGGCCATCCAGGTCAGGCTCGGGCGGGGGAGGCCGGTGGCCTCGCCCGCCGCCCAGCTCAGCGCGAGCAGCATGGTGGCCGCCAGGACCGCCGCCGAGACGGCCAACAGGGCGCGGGTGACCCGGTCCCGTCCGCCGGTCCGGATGTCGCGCCAGGTCAACAGTGCCACGGTCCACATGCCCGCGGTCAGGACGAGCGCTCCGGCCAGCTCGGCCCAGTCGTCGATGAAGTAGCCGGCCAGCACGAGCAGCGTGCCCAGCGGCACGCTGAGCGCCGCGAAGCGGGCGGCCGGACCCTCGGCGGTGCGGCACACGAGCCCGGCCACGAGGGCCGCCGCGAAACCCGCGTAGTGGAAGTGCGGCACCGTCAGGGCCAGGATCTCCAGGCTGAAGCCGAACAGCTCATGGCCCGAGCGCTCCGCCACCAGCGCCGCTCCCGCCACCGAGGGGGCGGCCAGTGCGGCGAGCACCGCCGCCTCGGCCGCCGACGGGGAGCGGGTGCATGACAGCCTGCGGACGGCGGCCGCGGCCGGCAGCAGGGTGCCGATCGCGTAGACCGAGGCCAGCGCCACGGCCGCGGGCGAGCGCGGCAGCCACAGCGCGACCGCCCCGGGCGCCGCGAACAGCAGCCATGTCCGCCGAATGGGCGCGAGCCCCTCGGCGTCGATCAGACGCAGCCCGGCGGGCACGACGAACAGCATGCCGAGCATCACGATCAGGTTGACCAGCACGGACATCGATATCCCACCCCGGCTTTGAACATGTTCAATTCCTTCGCGGATGACAGTAGAAGGTTATTTGAACATGTTCAAGTCGCGACCGCCGCTGAATTCCGGCAAAACGTATAGCGACATGTCGGGCAGGAGAGTCGGGAGCATCTGTGCGCTCATCCACGCGCCGCGGATATGCCGCGACCGTCGTCGCGATCGCGCTGTCCATCGGACTGTTCGCCTCCGGATGCGGCGGCGACAGTGAGGCGGCGGGCCCTGAGAAGATCCTTCTGCAGCCGGTCGCCTCACCCGGCCCCGATCCCTTCACCACCTCGGCGTCCCTGGTGATGCCCAGCCCGCGCCCCGACGGGACCGCTCGGCCGACGGCGTCGCCCACGGACACTGCGACGCCTTCGCCCAGCCCCGGCCCCACCGTCCAGTCGTTGCGCACCGTCTCCGGCTCCATGGCCGGCCTCTACGGCGGCGTCCGCAACGAGCCGAGCTGCGACACGGAACGACTGGTCAGCCTGCTGGGCGCCGACCAGTCCAAGACACGCGCCTTCGCCCGGGCGGCCGCCATCACCCAGGAGGCCGTCCCGTCCTTCCTGCGCGGGCTGACGCCCGTCGTGCTGCGTGCCGACACGCGTGTCACCAACCACGGCTACCGCTCCGGCGCCGCCGTCGCCTTCCAGTCCGTCCTGCAGACCGGCACCGCGGTGCTGGCGGACGAGTACGGCGCGCCGCGTGTGCGCTGCGCCTGCGGCAATCCGCTCAAGGCGCCCGTCGCGGTCGACGGCGCCGTCGTGTACAGCGGGCGCCCATGGCCCGGCTTCCGGCCGGAGAAGAGCGTCGTGGTCAAGCCCTCCGCACAGATCGTCAGCAGCCTGATCATCGTCGACGTGGACAACGGCACCTGGATCGAACGCAGGACCGGAACCGACGGCGAGGAGGACCGGGAGCCCGACGTGCTGCCGCCCGTCGACCCCGACGACGTCTTCGACGGGCCGCAGGCCGGGACTTCGTCCGCACCGGACGGCGGCCCGGCCGTCCCCGACGCGCCCGGGCAGGCCGCCCCCGGCAGCCCTCCTCCCGCGCCGTCCGACCCCGTCGCTCCGCCTCCGGTCGCTCCGCCTCCGGTCGAGCCGCCCTCGGACGCGCCCGTGCCGCCTGAGAACGACGTCACCAGGACCGGCCCCGACGAACCGATCGCCGCCGACGCGGCGGCCCAGCCGGACCTCTTCCCCGGCTGAGCGGCCCGGCGGGCAGCGGTGAGCGGACCAGCGGAACAGTCGAAGAAACCGGCGAATGATGGCAGAGTGGCTCCATGGTTGAGCGGGCAGCGGGTGCCCTGTCGCTCCCCGACGACTGGCCGGCCCATCCGGATCTGAGCCTCACCCTCAACCGCATGGGCAGCTTCGACTGGGACCTGGCCAGCGGACTGCTCCACCTGGACCGGTCCGCCCTCGAGGTGTTCGATCTGCGCCCCGACGAATACGCCGGCCACCCGGAGAGCCTCGCCTCCCGGGTGCCCGCGGACGAGCGCGTCCGCCTCGACGCCGTCGTGGCGCAGGCCCTCAAGAACGGCGAGGACCACTACGGCGCCTACTTCCGCATCCGCTGCCGTGACGGGAGCCTGCGCTGGACGCACACCCAGGGCACCGTGCGCCGCGACGAGGGCGGGCGGCCGCTGCGGATCATCGGCATCGTCCGCGACGCCACCCAGGAGCTGGCCGACTCCCTGGCCCGCCGCGAAGTCGACGTCGAACGCCGCCGCCAGACCAGCGTGGTGGAGTCCACCACCGCCGCGCTCGCCCACGCCAGAACCGTCCAGGACGTGATCGACATCCTGAACGACTCGCACGGACTGGAGCACTTCGGCGCGACCAGCCTGGTGATGGGCCTGCTGGAGTCGGGCCGCATCCATCTGGTGGCCGAAGGCCCCGAGGGCTCCTTCGTCCCCGGCACCCGCTACACCCGCATCGACGAGGGCTATCCGATGAGCGAGGTGGTACGCACCCTCGCCCCCCGCTTCATCGAGTCCAAGGAGGACTTCGCCGAGTCCTATCCGCTGCTCTGGCCGCACATCGCCCACCTGGGCATCAACGCGGCCGCCTATCTGCCGCTGATCGCCCAGGCCCGCCCGATCGGCGCACTGGGCCTGCTCTACCGCGACCGGTACGGATTCAGCGCCGAGGAGCGCAATGTGCTGGTGGCGCTCGGCAGCAGCATCGCGCAGAGCCTGCAGCGGGCCATGCTCTACGAGCAGGAGCACGACCTCGCGGAGGGTCTGCAGCAGGCGATGCTGCCTCGGCGCATCCCGGAAGTGCCGGGCGCGCAGATCGCCGTGCGCTACCGCTCCGCCCGCCTCGGCCAGGACATCGGCGGCGACTGGTACGACGTCATCAGCCTGCCCGGCGGCCGGGTCGGCGCGGTCATCGGGGACGTACAGGGCCATGACACCCACGCCGCCGCGGTCATGGGACAGCTCCGGATCGTGCTGCGCGCCTACGCGGCCGAGGGGCACACCCCGGCCACCGTGATGGCCCGGGCGTCCGTCTTCCTCCATGAGCTGGACACCGACCGCTTCGCGACCTGCACCTATGCGGAGGCCGACCTGTCCACGGGCGTCGTGCAGGTGGTGCGCGCCGGACATGTCGACCCGCTGATCCGGCAGAGCGACGGCGCGTCCCGGCGACTGCCGGTGGAGGGCGGGCTGCCGCTCGGCCTCTCGGCGGAGTTCGGCCGGCTGGAGTACCCGGTGACCACCGTGGAGCTGGACCCCGGCCAGATCCTGCTGCTCTACACCGACGGGCTGGTGGAGATGCCCGGCGCGGACTTCGACGACGGGATGCAACTGCTGACCTCGCTCGTGGACAGCGGTCCGCGCGATCTGCAGCTGCTCGCGGACCGGCTGTGCGAGGTGGTCGACGAACGGGGCGGCGAGGACGACGTGGCCCTGCTGCTGTTGCGCCGCAAGGGCGCGGTCGGCCCGCAGACCGGCGGGCGGCTGCAGCAGCACGTCGCGCAGAACGACCCCGAGGCGCTGCGCTCCGCCCGGCACATGATCAGGGCGGCCGTGCGGGCATGGGGGGCGCGGGAGCGGTCGGACGAGATCGAGCTGGCCGCCGACGAGCTGGTCACCAATGCGCTGATGCACACCGACGGCGGGGCGATCGTGACGATCCGGGTGCTGTCCGCCATGGAGCGCCGGCTGAGGGTGGAGGTCGAGGACCGCTCCAGCGCCCTGCCGCGACGCCGGGACGCGGGCGAGTCCGGCGTCTCCGGGCGCGGGCTGATGCTGGTGGACCGGCTTGCGGAGGCGTGGGGGGTGGAGTCCCGGGGCAGCGGCAAGTGCGTGTGGTGCGAGTTCATCATCCCGGAGCGGGTGCCGGCCGCGTTCCCCGGCGGGCCCGGCGGGTAGCTCCGCGGACAGGCGGGCGGGTCGACGGGGGGTCGGCACGGGCCGCACGGGCAGTTCCGGCGGACGCACGACACGCACTGTTAACTCAGTGTGAATCGATCATACTTGACCGTAACTGATCGGGAGATGTTGACTTTCGGTTCCCGGCCTTCGAGGACATGAGGACCCCTTGAGCAGCGAGCTACTGGCACCTGTCGACCTGGCGTTCTGGCATCTCGAAACCCCAGCCCACCCCATGCATCTCGGCGCGCTCGCCTTCTTCGGCCCCGGCCCCGTGCCCGGCCAGGGCGAGCGGTCCGGGCAGAGCGAGCCGATCCTCGGCCTGCTCGCCGAGCGGGTCGCCGCGATCCCGCGGCTGCGCATGCGGGTGCGCGACGTCCTGCTCCCCGTCGGCGGCGCGGCGTGGACGGCCGCGGAGGACTTCGACGTCCGCCGCCACGTCCGCCGGCTGACGCTCCCCGGCGGCGATTTCGAGCGCCGGGCCGTCGCCGCGGCCGGGGAGCTGATGGAGCGCCCCCTCGCGCGGGGGCTGCCGCCCTGGGAGATGTACCTGCTCACCGGCGCGTCGGAGCAGGACGGCGGCGCGGACGGCGGCACACTCCGCTTCGCGGTGCTCGTCAAGCTCCACCACGCCCTGGCCGACGGCATGAGGGCCGTCGCCATCGGCGCCGGGATCTTCGACGAGATCGCGGACCTCCGGGGCGCCGCGCAACCGCCCCGCGGACCCGCCCGCACCGTTCTGCCCCGGCCCTGGCTCGCCGGACCCCGGGAGGCCGCGGGGCTGGCGCGCGGCCGCATCGAGGAACTGGGCCGCGCCGTCGGCGTCGGGGCGTCCGTCGTACGGGCCAGCCGGCTCGACCCCGGGGCCCACCCGGCCCTCACCGCAGTCGCCAGCGGCCGACGCCGGCTGGGCACCGCCGTCCTCGGACTCGACGAGGTCCGGAGGGTGCGCAGAGCGGTCGGCGGCACCGCCAACGACGTTCTGCTCGCGACGGTGGCGGGAGCGCTGCGCCGCTGGATGCGGGAGCGGGGCGAGGAGCCCCCGGCGGCCGACCCCCGCGCCCTGGTGCCGGTCTCCCGGCGCCGGCCCGGCAGTCCGTCCGGCACCGGCAATCTGCTCTCCGGATATCTGCTGACCCTGCCGGTCGGCGAGGACGACCCGCGTGCGCGGCTGCGCGCCGTGCGGGAGGCGATGGACCGCAACAAGGCCGCGGGCCCGCTGCGGGGCGCGGGCGCGCTGGCCGTCCTCGCCGACCAACTGCCCCCGATCGCCCACCGGTTCGCCGCCCCGTTGGCCGGCAGCGCAGCGCGGCTGCTGTTCGACCTGCTGGTGACCAATGTCCCGCTGCCCCGCTCGGCCCTCCGCCTCGGCGGCTGCCCGCTGCGTGCGCTGTTCCCCCTGGCGCCCCTGCCCCGCGGCCAGTCTCTGGCCGTCGCCCTGACCCCCTATGCCGACCGCGCCCACGTCGGCCTCGTCGCCGACGCCCGGGCCGTCCCCGACCTCGACCGCCTCGCCCACGCACTCCACGAAGAGCTGTCCGCCCTGGCGGCGGCGGTGGACTGACCGACCCGCGAACTGCGCCGCGCGCAGGCCTGCGGCACCCTGGAGACATGCCCGAGCTGCCCGAAGTGGAGGCCCTGCGGGAGTTCCTCGACGAGCGCCTCGTGGGCGAGGACTTCGCCCGCGTGACCCCTGTGGCGATCAGCGTCCTCAAGACCTACGACCCGCCGCTGTCCGCCCTCGAAGGCGCGCGGGCCACCGCCGCGGCCCGCCACGGAAAGTGGCTGGACATCACGGCGGACAGTGCCGCCGGCGGAACGGAGCGCACGCTCCACCTCGTCGTGCATCTCGCCCGCGCCGGCTGGCTGCAGTGGAAGGACGAGCTCCCGGCCGTGCCCCCGCGGCCGGGAAGGGGCCCTCTGGCGCTGCGGGCGGCCCTCGCCTCCGGCGCGGGGTTCGACCTCACGGAGGCGGGCACCGCCAAAAGGCTCGCCGTGCACCTCGTCCGCGACCCGTCCGACGTCCCGGGCATCGCCCGCCTCGGCCCCGACCCGCTCGCCGCCGACTTCGACCGGGCGGCCTTCGCCGCCCTGCTGACGGGCGAACGCCGGCAGGTCAAAGGCGCGCTGCGCGACCAGAGCCTGATCGCCGGCATCGGCAACGCCTACAGCGACGAGATCCTGCACGCCGCGAAGCTCTCCCCCTTCAAACCCGTGCAGAACCTCACCGAGCAGGAGACGTCCACGCTGTACGCCGCCCTGCGCTCCACCCTCCGGGAGGCCGTGGAGCGCTCCCGGGGACTCGCCGCGGGCCGCCTCAAGGCCGAGAAGAAGAGCGGTCTGCGCGTCCACGGCCGCACCGGCCGGCCGTGCCCCGTCTGCGGCGACACGATCCGCGAGGTCTCCTTCAGCGACTCCTCGCTCCAGTACTGCCCCACCTGCCAGACCGGCGGCAGGCCGCTGGCAGACCGCAGACTCTCCAGGCTGCTCAAATGACCTGAGGCGGTCTCAGGGGCCTGACGGCCTGCGGCCCTCGGGCCTGTCGTCGCCGCCCAGCGACAGCACTCGCTCCCCGCCCTCGTCCCACACCTCCCACCGTGCGATCTCCCCGCTCGGCAGATCCGTGCCGCCCTCCAGCGTGACCGGCTCCTCGGCGCCGCCCCGCGGCCCGGAGCCGGACGGCTGCGACCACCCGAGCACGGGATGGTCCGCCCCGTCCTTGCCCACCGCCACCAGGCGGAACGCCTTGCGATCCGCCAGCCCCGCCAGCCCCGACAGCCGCAGCGCGACCGCCGTACCCCACTCCTGGTCCCGTGTCGTCGCCTCGGCGGTCACCCCCGACGCGGCGTCCCTGACGACGGTCGTCCGCCCGGCCGCGTCAGCCTCTCCCGCCGCTCCGCCGCGGTACGCCACCACACCCGCCGGCAGTGCGACGACCAGCGCCGCGGCCGCCGCGACCAGTGCCAGACGCCGCCGGCGGGCCCGCCGCGCGCGCCCCGCCACCTCGCGCGTCAGCCGATCCAGCATCCGCCCGCCGGGCCGGCAGCCCCACACGGGGCACGGCCCTGCCAGCTCCGCGAGCGCCGCCGTCGTCGGCGCGAAGTCCGACAGCCACACCGCGCACATCACACATCGGGCCAGATGCTCCTCAAAGCGGAACGCGTCCGCGGGCTCCAGCACGCCCAGCGCATAGGCGGCCGCGTCCCGGTGCCGCTGCTGCGCACTCATGGGCGGTCCTCGATTCCTCTCCTGTCCAGCTGTGTCGTCCTGGTATACGCAGCGCATCCCCGCCCAGTTCAACCGCTCCGTGGCCGGGGTTCCAACGGCCCGCCTACACTCCGCAGCATGCTGCGCGCACTGGCCGTCGACGACGAGAGACCTGCTCTCGAAGAGCTGCTGTACCTGCTCCGCTCCGACACCCGCATCACCAGCGCCGAAGGGGCCACGGACGCCACCGAGGCCCTGCGCCGCATCACCCGTGCCCTCCAGGCCGGGCCGGACGGCGAGGACGCCGTCGACGTCGTCTTCCTCGACATCCACATGGCCGGGCTCACCGGACTCGACGTGGCCCGGCTCCTCACCGGCTTCGCCCGCCCCCCGCTGATCGTCTTCGTCACCGCGCACGAGGGCTTCGCCGTCCAGGCGTTCGACCTGAAGGCAGTCGACTACGTCCTCAAACCGGTGCGCAGGGAACGCCTCGCCGAGGCGGTGCGGCGTGTCTCGGACCTCGCGGCGGCGCCGGGTCCGCCCGAGGCCGCCCCCCTGCGGCCTGCCGTCCACCCCGCCCCCGCTGTCAGCGGCGGGGAGCAGATCCCCGTGGAACTCGGCGGCGTCACCCGTTTCATACCGGTGGACGACATCTCCTATGTCGAGGCCCAGGGCGACTACGCCCGGCTCCACACCCGCGGCGGGGCCAGCCATCTGGTGCGCATCCCCCTGTCCACGCTGGAGGAGCGCTGGGCCTCCCGGGGATTCGTCCGCATCCACCGCAGCCACCTCGTGGCCCTGTCCCGGATCGAGGAGCTGCGCCTTGACGCCGGGACGACCACGGTCCGCGTCCAGGGCGCCGAACTCGCCGTCAGCCGCCGCCACGCGCGCCAGCTGCGGGAACTGCTGATGCGGCACGCCCGCGGCTGACCGCGGCCGGTGTCCGCACGACACCTGTCGACCGCAATCGCTCCTGCGTAGACTCCACAGCTCCCGAGAGTTCGCCGACACGCTGGAGCGGACGGACGATGTCTGCAGAGCAACAACCCCGCCGCGAGGTGGTCACCGGGGTGCCGCGCGCCGTGCGGCGTCCGGCGCCCGGCTATGCGCCGGCGCGGTCGGAGATCAGCGAGCACACCACGGTGGGGGCCACCTATGTCCGTTCCCTGATGCGCAGTCAGCTCAGGGCGGCCCTGTACGCCCTCGGCGCGCTCGCCCTGCTGGTCGGCTCGCTGCCGCTCCTCTTCGCCCTGCCCGCCGCGTTCGGCGGCCGCCCCTTCCCCGCCGAGCCGGCCGTCTGGGCGGCGCTCGGAGCCGGCGTCTACCCGGTCATCTGGCTGATCGCCCGCTGGTACGTACGCCGCGCCGAGCGCAACGAGCGCGATTTCACCACACTCGTCGAGGGCCGCTGACCGTGCCCCGCACCCGGCCGCCGGGGGGCCCGGCGTGAACCAGACCTACGCGGTGGCCGCCGTCGCCGCCGTAGTGCTCGCCACCGTGCTCGTCGGCGCCCTGGGCCTGCGCATATCCCGCACCACCTCCGACTTCTACGTCGCCTCCCGCACCGTCGGCCCCCGCCTCAACGCCGCCGCCATCAGCGGCGAGTACCTCTCCGCCGCCTCCTTCCTCGGCATCGCGGGGCTGATCCTGCTCCAGGGCCCGGACATGCTCTGGTACCCCGTCGGCTACACCGCCGGCTATCTCGTCCTCCTCGTGCTCGTCGCCGCACCGCTGCGCCGCTCGGGCGCGTACACGCTCTCCGACTTCGCCGAGGCCCGGCTTCAGTCCGCCGCGGCCCGCCGGCTCGCCGTCCTGTTCGTCGTCGGCATCGGCTGGCTCTATCTGCTGCCGCAGCTCCAGGGCGCGGGGCTCACCCTGGAGATCCTCACCGGAGCGCCCGACTGGGTCGGCTCCCTCGTCGTCGCCGTCGTGGTCACCGGGGCGGTGGCCGCCGGCGGCATGCGCAGCATCACCTTCGTCCAGGCCTTCCAGTACTGGCTGAAGCTCACCGCCCTGACCGTTCCGGCGCTCTTCCTGGTCGCCGCGTGGCTGGGCGACGACGCACCGCGCGCCCGCTTCGACGCCCCGTCGGCCTTCCGCGAGCACACCGTCGTGCGCGTCGACGACACCGTCCGCATCGAGATCGACGCACCGCTCACCCTCACCGTGTCCGGAACGGTCGACGGCACGGCCTACCAGGAGAGGCGCCTCACCCTCGACGAGGGCGCCCACACGGTCGCGTCGGGTACGGCACTGGCCTTTCCCGAAGGGGCGCGGGCTCCTGAGCGCG
The DNA here is from genome assembly GCF_029846775.1 of Streptomyces chengmaiensis. NCBI lineage: Bacteria > Bacillati > Actinomycetota > Actinomycetes > Kitasatosporales > Streptomycetaceae > Streptomyces > Streptomyces chengmaiensis. The sequence continues at coordinate 177,086 of NZ_JARWBG010000003.1, read as the reverse complement.
CCCATGCCGAGGCCGGTCCGTCCGGCTGGTCCCAGCCGCTGTCCGCGGGCAGCGACGGCCACCGGCTGTATGCCACGTACGGGCTCATCCTCGCCACGTTCCTCGGCACGATGGGCCTGCCGCATGTCGCCGTCCGCTTCTACACCAGCCCCGACGGGCGCGCCGCCCGGCGCACCACCCTCGTCGTGCTGGCCCTGATCGGCGTGTTCTATCTGCTGCCGCCCGTCTACGGGGCGCTCGGCCGGATCTACGCCCCCGAACTGGCCCTCACCGGCGATGCGGACGCCGCCGTGCTCGTCCTGCCGGACCGGCTCCTCGGCGGGCTCGCGGGAGAGCTGCTCGGCGCGCTGCTGGCGGGCGGCGCCTTCGCGGCCTTCCTGTCGACCGCGTCAGGCCTGACGATGTCGGTCGCCGGAGTCATCAGCCAGGACGTCCTGCCGTCGCGCGGGGTACACCACTTCCGTCTCGCCGCCGTGCTGGCCATGGCCGCGCCGTTCGCCCTGAGCGTGGTGTCGGAGAACGTGCCGGTCGCCGACGCGGTGGGCCTCGCCTTCGCGGTGTCGGCGTCCTCGTTCTGTCCGCTGCTGGTGCTGGGCATCTGGTGGCGCGGGCTCACCCCGCCCGGCGCGGCCGCCGGGCTCGTCGTCGGCGGCGGATCCGCGCTGGCTGCGGTGCTGGCCACCCGCGCGGGCTTCGCGCCCGCCGGCTGGCGCCACACCCTGATGGCCTGGCCCGCCGTCTGGTCGGTGCCACTGGGCTTTCTGACGATGCTGCTGGTGTCCCTGGCGACAGCGCGCCGTGTCCCCTCCGGCGCGGCCGCCTTCCTCACCCGCCTCCACCTTCCGGAGGACCTCGCGGACCGGGACCTCCCGGACGGCGAGCCCCGCGACTGGGGCCGCCCGGCGGGATCCGGCGGGGACCGCGGCGGCCAGGCCGGGACCCCGGAGGGCGACCGTACGGAAGGAGCCGGGGCATGACCGCCGCACAAGCCGTCGTCCTGTCCGCCGCAGGAGCGCTGCTCTTCGTGTCGGGTCTGGCCGTCGGCCGCCTCGTCGCACGCCGCGGCGAGCGGCCCGACCTCGACCTGGGCACGCCCGTCGAGCGGGCCACCTTCCACACCCTGCACACCGCCTCGCTCGCCGCGCCCCCGCTGCGTGCCGGACTCACCGAAGACACCGCCCGCAAGGCGGCGCGGCGGCTGCGCTCACTGCTCGGCACCGAGGCGCTGTGTCTGACCGACCGCGAGGCGGTGCTCGCCTGGGACGGTGCCGGCGCGGACCACCACAGGACACGGGTGATGGCCAAGGTCGCGGACATCCTCGACTCGGGGCGCAGCCAGAGCGTGCACACCGGTTGCGACGACGTGCGCTGTCCGCTGCGCTGGGCGGTGATCGCGCCGCTGACCGGTGAGGACGGGGTGCTGGGGGCGCTGGTCGCCTATGGCTCCCGGGAGTCCGCCGTGCTGGTGCGCGCGGCTACCGAGGTGGCGCGCTGGGTCTCCGTACAGCTGGAGCTGGCCGAACTGGACCGGTCGCGGACACGGTTGATCGAGGCGGAGATCCGCGCCCTGCGCGCCCAGATCTCACCGCACTTCATCTTCAACTCGCTCGCCGCGATCGCGTCCTTCGTGCGGACCGACCCCGAGCGGGCGCGCGAGCTGCTGCTGGAGTTCGCCGACTTCACCCGCTACTCCTTCCGCAGGCACGGCGAGTTCACCGACCTCGCCGACGAACTGCGGTCGATCGAGCAGTATCTGGCGCTCGCGGGCGCGCGCTTCGGGGACCGGCTCAAGGTGACGCTGCAGGTCGCCCCGGAGGTGCTGCCGGTGGCGCTGCCGTTTCTGTGTCTGCAGCCGCTGGTGGAGAACGCCGTCAAACACGGGCTCGAGGACTCGGGCCGGCCGTGCCGCATCACGATCGCGGCGCAGGACGCGGGGGCCGAGGCGGTGGTGGTCATCGAGGACGACGGCGTGGGCATGGACCCGGCGGTGCTGCGCGGCATTCTGGCGGGGGAGCGGCCGGGCGCCTTTGGCGTCGGGCTCTGCAATGTCGACGAGCGGCTGCGTCAGGTGTACGGGGACGAGCACGGGCTGGTCATAGAGACGGGCGTCGGCGCAGGGATGAAGATCACCATCCGGATCCCCAAGTACCAGCCGGGCGTGCACGCCGGGGCGGGTCGCCACCGCCCGTGAGTCCGGCCGCGCCGTATGACGGCGTCGGCCACGCCGGGTCGCCGGCCCATCGGGCCGCCGGTCACGTCACGACACCGGACCGTGTCAGAACAGATGGATGGCCAGATGGCTCAGCGGCAGGCCCAGCCGCCAGGCAGGCGTCCATATACGCGCGCTCTCGTCCACACCGGCCTCGAAGGGGCCGGTCATGCCGAGGGGATGCCCCAGCCCGTGGGACGGCCAGGGACGGTCGCCGTCGCCGAGGTCCGTGGCGAGCAGCTCCGTCGTCCGCAGCCACTTCCACGCGGCACTCGCCAGCGCCAGGTCGGGATCGGCGCCCCCGCCCGGCTCCCGCAGCTGCCTCGCCTCGCGGGCCGCGAGTCTGTCGTCCACCCACTCCTGCCAGGGATGGCCGTACGAGGTGAGGGCCAGCCACTCGTCGATCCGGGCGACGGCGGTGGCGCCCGCGAGCCCCTCCGTGGCATTGCACAGGTACACGGTGAGCGCCAGCGTCTGACGTCCCGCCCGGTACTCCAGGGACCCGCTCTCCACGAGCTCGCCCGTGCGGAGCATTTCATCGGCGATGTACTCGGCGCACAGCCACGCCATAGGGACGGTCAGCCGGCCTCCGCTGGTGCCGTTCGTGCTCTCGGGCCGCAACGTTCCCACCTTCTCCCCGGACGTCTTCGGACGGCTCGACGACGAGCCTCCACCGAAGGACACGGCTGGGTACCCGTCTTTACTCAACTTGAGCGTGAGGTTTCGCATACGGTCGCTCCTGCGTCGTGATCGCAGTGATCCGGGTCCACTGCCGGGGCCGCGGTGACGCACGGGACGGGGAGACGGGGAGACGGGGAGTCGGGACGGCGTCGGACCGTGCGCGCTCATCGTCCGGCGGATCCGCTGTAGCCGGGGAGACAGCGGGCGAGGGCGCGCAGACCGTAGTACGAGCGGGACTTGACGGTGCCCGGCGGGATGCCGAGTTCCTCGGCGGCCTCGTTCACGGTCAGCCCAGAGAAGTACAGCCGTTCCAGCACCGCCCGGTGCTCCGGGCTCAGGGTGTCCACGGCCGCCCGTACGTCGAGCGAGGCCACGGCTGTCTCCGTGCGGTCGCAGGGGTCGGGAGTGGTGGCGAGCACGCCGTCGCCGATCTCCGCCGGGCGGGCCAGACGGGACCGGCGGGCGTCGATCGCCAGCCGCCTGCCCACGGTGAACAGCCAGGGCCGCATCGACTCGTACGGGCGCTCGAAGGCCTCCGGATGCTGCCAGGCCCGCACCAGGGTCTCCTGCACCAGGTCCTCCGCCCGCTGCCGGTCCCCGTAGGTGAGGCCCCGCAGAAAGCTCAGCAGGGCCGGGCCGTGCTCGCGCTGGAGCCGCGCCAGCGCCCGCTCGTCGGTCAGCGCCCGCTCACCGGCCGTCGCACTGCGGTCCGCCGTCTTGGCGCCGGCGGTCGTCGCCGTCCCGGCGGTAGTCATGGTCAACACCCCTTAGACGCAGAGTTCGTGTCGTGGTTCGCCTCCACGAGGTGATGGCAGCGCATGCGGACCTGCTGCGACAGACGGCGCACAGCGGTCCTCGGCGAGCGGTCGCTCCCGTCGGCGAGCGGTGCGGTGAGCGGGCGGCCGGAAGCCGCCGGACGGGGGAGCCCGGGGCCTTGCTGCCGGGACCGGGTCCTCGGCCGTCCCGGCGACCCGCCCGGCCCGGTTCCTTGACTCCCGGGCGTCACGAGATGACTGTCAGGACATCTGCTCATCCGATTAATGTTGACTCGTGCTGATATACGGCCGCATACCATGCTCAGGAGTCCGTTCGATGGCCTGGCGACACACTCGACACACCGCGGCCGCCCTCGCCGCCCTGCTCCTCGGCGCCGCCACTGCCTGCGCCGCCCCCGGCGCCGGCGAGCCCGCGCAGCCGCAGGGCACCGGCCCCTCCGCCGCGGGCGGCGCCGCGCAGGCGAAGCAGCGCGGCTTCACCCTCGTCGCCAGCGGCGACGTCCTCCCGCATGACTCGGTCATCCGCCAGGCGGCCGCCGACGCCGACGGCGACGGCCATGACTTCCGCCCCATGCTCGCCGGAGTCATGCCCGCCGTCTCCCGGGCCGACCTGGCGATCTGCCATATGGAGACCGTGTACGGGGAGAACGGCGACTACAGCGGCCACCCCCTGTTCCGCTCCCCGCCCGAGATCGCCCAGGCCCTCGCCGCGGTCGGCTACGACTCCTGCTCCACGGCCTCCAACCACAGCCTCGACGACGGCCCCGACGGAGTGCGCCGCACGCTCGACGCCCTGGACGCGGCGGGCGTCGAACACGCCGGATCGGCCCGCACCCAGGACGAGGACCGCCGGCCCGCCTGGCTCAAGGCGGGCAGCGCCAAGGTGGCCCAACTGGCCTACACCTACGGCACCAACGACATCCCGATGCCCGAGGGGCAGCCCTGGGCGGTCGACCTGATCGACGAGGAGAAGATCGTCGCCGACGCCCGCGCCGCCCGCAGGGCAGGCGCCGACGTCGTGGTCGTCAGCCTGCACTGGGGCACCGAGTGGCAGACCGCCCCCGACGACGACCAGCTCTCCCTCGGGGAGCAGCTCACCGCCTCGGCCACCGAGGGCCGCCCCGACGTCGACCTCATCATCGGCACCCACGCCCATGTCCCGCAGGCCTACGAGAAGGTCAACGGCACCTGGATCGTCTACGGCATGGGCGACCAGATCGCCGGGCCCATGACGAACTACTCCGGCTCCTTCGACCCGCGCGGCAACCAGGGCTCCCTCGCCCGCTTCACCTTCGCCCCGCCGGCCGAGAAGGGCGGACGCTGGACCGTGACCAAGGCGGAGTACATCCCCCAGTGGATGGACATCGAACGCGGCCGCGTCGTCAACCTCCCCGACGAACTGCACCGCTACGGCGAGAACACCGACTACGAGCGTGAACAGAACGCCATCAGCGAAGCCGTCCTCAGCCGCGGCGCCGCCGACGACGGGCTCGTGATGGGACGCTGACCCGTCCGCAGCGACCCCTGCGAGGGCGCGCGCGGCATGCCGTGCGCCGAGGGAATGCTCCCATCGGGTACTTTCGCCGTAATCTGCGGCGTTTCGCTGGCGCGTCACCCGCCGACCGTGCGAGCAGTTGGTCATGAAAAAGGATCAGCCGTCCGCGGGGCGTCGCTCGCTGCTCCGCGCCGCCGCCGCCCTGGGCGCGACCGCCACGGTCGGACTGCTCGCCGTCGAGGGCGTCGGACGTTCCCCGCGCCCCTCCGCGGCGGGCACGGCGCAAGCCACCGGCGCGGCGCCTGCCGGTGCGCCCTCGGCGTCTGCCGCCGCCCCCTCGGCGTCGGCGAGCGCAGCCGCCGACGGCGCCGCCGGACCCGAGGCCGTGCCGCTCGCCGGGTCACCGGTCAACGCCACGGCCTACCGGTTGCGGCCCATGACCTCCTACGCCCCGTCGGCCGTCCGCCGCGTGCTGCCCCCGGTGCGGTCCCGTCCCTTCCTCAAACTGTCCGGCGCGGGCCGGGCCATGGTGCTCACCTTCGACGACGGGCCCGACCCCCGCTACACCCCCGGCATCCTCAAGACGCTGCGCAAGTACGACGTGCCCGCGATGTTCTTCATCTGCGGCGAGATGGCGGACGCCCACCGCGGTCTGCTGCGCGAGATGGCGGACGACGGCCATGTCGTGGGCAACCACACCTGGTCGCACCCTCTGATCCCCTCCCTCCCGCCGTCCCGCATCCGCGACGAGATGGGCCGCACCAGCGAGGTGGTCGACCGGGAACTGGGCAGTGCCCCGCTGTGGTACCGGGCGCCCTTCGGCGCCTGGAACAAGCACTCCTTCGAGATCGGCGCGGAACTCGGCATGGAGCCGCTCGCCTGGACCGTCGACACCCTCGACTGGACCGAGCCCGGCACCGGAACGATCGTGCGCAGGGTGAGGGAGGGGGCGGGGCCGGGCGTCGTGGTCCTCTCACACGACGCGGGCGGGGACCGGTCGCAGAGCGTGGCCGCGTTGCGCAGCTATCTGCCGTGGCTGCTGGACCAGGGCTACCGCATCACGGTCCCGCGACGCTGACCCCTCCCCGCCGGGGGCTCCGCCCTGTTCGAGCCCCGCCGGCGTTCGAGGCGCGGGGCCCGGCCCGCGGACCTGGGTTTCGGCAGAGGGGGCGGGGCGGGGAACAGGCCCCCGGGGGCAGGTCACCGGACCTTGACCATCCGAGCGAACACGACCACGTTCCCGTCGTACCCCCCGGCCCTCGAATAGCCGCCCCCACACGTGATCACCCGCAACTCCGCATGCCCCGTGTCCGCGTACACCCGCGGCCCGGGGAAGTCGTTCTTGGAGAACACCTCGACGCCGTACACCTCGAAGACCACGACCTTGCCGTCAAAGCGCGCCACCTCGACATGCCCGCCCTTCTTCACGGAGCCGAGACCGTAGAAGACCGCGGGGCCGGACCTGTTGTCGACATGGCCCACCACGACGGCGGTGCCGCGCTGCCCGGGGGCGATGCCGTTCTGGTACCAGCCGGCGAGGTTGGGGTCCTCCGCGGGCGGGGCGGCGACCCAGCCGTCGTCGTCCAGGCCCACGTCGACGACCGGCGCGTCCACCTTGATGGACGGAATGCTCACCCGGGCGACGGGGGCGTACTCCAGCGGCTCCAGAGGCACCGGCATGAACGTCTCACCGGCCCGGGCGGTGCTGAGCGCGGCGGCCGCCGCGGGCTGGGGCGGACCGAGGGACACGTCGACGCCGTTCTTCATCAGTGCGATCCCGGTGAGCATGACGAGAGCGAGCACACCCCAGGGCGAGCGTCTCCTCGTCTCCGGGTCGCGGTAGTCATCGCCCATCGAGCCGTTCTCCTTCCGCAGGTCACTTGGCACGCTAAGCGCGCCCGGCGGCCACGGCGACCGGGGCGGGGCGAACGGGTGGCGGTCCTGGCACGCCGGGCGGTCCCGGGGCTGCGGACGGGGCGTGGAGCGGTGAGGGCCGACCGTGGTGCCCCATCCGGGTAATCAGCCGATCAGCCCGGTGGTTCGGCTGTGACCTGCGGCTCCGTCAGCTCGGTCGGCGTGTCGGCGGCCCCTTGCGGGCGTGTCGCCTCACCGGGGTGGAGCAGCGCCGAAATGCGCGGAGTGCGCTAGCCCGTGAGTGTTCGTCATGGAAGGCGTACTCGTCGAATTCCCCCGGAGCGCCGCTTCGGTGCGTCTTCCTCTGGAGGTTCAACGATGCGTTCTCGCGCTCTCGCGGTCGCTGCGGCCGCTTGCGCGGCCGTCGGGCTCTCAGCCCCCCTGGCCGTCGCCGACAACGGCCCGACCAACATCAGGCTCAACCCCTCCTCGGTCCATCAGGGCTCCACGATGACGATCAAAGTCGACGGCTGCAGGAATGGCGGCACGGTCACGTCGAACGCGTTTCCCAGGACCCATCTGTCGGTCGACCGCGACGGCCGCTCGACCGCGGTGGCGCGCATCTACAACGACGCGACGCCGGGCCGCTACAACCTGGCCGTCAGGTGCAACGACAGCTCGAGGGTCGCCACCGAGAGGTTCACCGTGCTCGCCGGCCGCGGCACCTCGGGCGGTCTGGGCGGCTCGTTCGGTCCGAGCTCCACGGAGATGGCCCTCGGCAGCGGGCTGGTGGCCACGGCAGCCCTCGGAGGCGCCGTGTTCATCGCGCGCCGTCGCCGTATGGACAGCGGAAAGGCCTGACCGGCCGAACCTCCCGGTCAGCGGCTCACTACGCCCGTCGTCCCGAGTCCAGGCCTGGACTCGGGACGACGGGCGTCACGGGCGGAGCGTGACGGAAGTCAGTGCTGACGGTCGCCCGAACGGCGGCGGATGACATAGACGGCCGCGGTCGCCGCGGCGGCGACGAGCACGGCGCCCGCGGCCACTTCACCGGCGTCGACCCCGCCGGCGCTGCCGCCCAGACCGCCGCGGACGCCGCGCGTGGGCGCCAGCGAGGTGGAGCTGGCCGTCGGGCGGGCGCCCGCGATGGTCAGATTCACCGACGCGGTCTCGGAACCGCAGGCGAAGCTCACGGAATAGACCGCTCCGGGCCGGGCGTCGCGGTCGACGGCAGCCGTCGCGGCGCCGCCGGACGGGATCGTGACGGTGTCGAAGACTCCCGAAGCCGCCGTGGCGGTGGTGGGACAGCCCCCGGCGGTCAGCGTCACCCGGCCGCCCGCGGCGACCGTGGACGGCGTGACCTTGAAGTCGTACGGCGTGGTGTTCACTTCGGGGACCGCCGCCGCGGGCGGGGCGGTCAGCCCGAGCGCTGCGGCGCCCAGCAGGGCCGCAGACGCGATGCGTGTCGCGTGCATGGTCAATCCTCCGGTTTCCCCGAGGAGGGCTGCGGACCCGAAGGCCCGCAGAGGCGATCCGAATGTCCGCAGGGCGGACACCGCACCTCGATCCGAAACCCTAGAAGCGCTCCTCACCGCTCGCGATCGCTGTGCTGCGAATGGGTCATGACGCGTCTGCGACCTGCCGTTTCTCTCTGCGGCCCAGGCCGGGAAAACCGGGGGCGGCGCCGGGCGCGCTCCGCCTAGGCTGGAGCGCTCCGCCCGCCGCCCGCGAAGGAGCCTCCCGTATGACCGCGCCGCATCCGCTCATCGAGCCGTACGACCAGGGCATGCTCGACGTGGGCGACGGACAGTCGGTCCACTGGGAGGTCAGCGGGAACCCCGCGGGCAAACCCGCGGTGTACGTCCACGGCGGCCCCGGCTCCGGCAGCTCCGCCGGGGTGCGCCGCCACTTCGACCCCGACCGCTACCGACTCGTCCTGTTCGACCAGCGGGGCTGCGGCCGCTCCACCCCGCACGCCGCCGACAGACATGCGGCCCAACACCACATACCACCTCGTCGCCGACATGGAACGGCTCCGGGAGCACCTGGCCGTCGAGCGCTGGCTGCTCTACGGCGGATCATGGGGCTCCACCCTCCTCCTCGCGTACGCCGAGGCCCATCCGCACCGGGTCTCGGAGATCGTCGTCAACTCCGTCACCACCACGCGCCGTTCCGAGATCGACTGGCTCTACAGGGGCGTCGGCCGCTTCTTCCCGGCGGAGTGGGAACGCTTCCGTGAGGGAGCCGCCCGCGCCGACCGGGGCGACGGCCTTCTCGCCGCGTACGCCCGGCTGCTGGACGACCCCGACGCGGGCGTGCGCGCCAGGGCCGCGGCCGACTGGTGCGCCTGGGAGGACGCCGTCGTCGGCCTGGAGCCGAACGGAGCGCCCGCCCCCTACTCGGGCCGGCCCTCGGCCGCCCGCCTCGCCATGGTGCGCATCGCCGCCCACTACTTCGCCCACGGCGCCTGGCTGGAAGAGGGCGCGCTGCTGCGTGACGCCGGACGCCTGAAGGGAATTCCGGGGGTCCTCTTCCACGGCCGGCTCGATCTCAGCAGCCCTCTCGACACCGCATGGGAACTCAGCCGGGCCTGGCCCGACGCGGAACTGATCGTCGTCGACGACGCGGGGCATCTGGGCAGCGACGGCCTGCGGGCGCGGCTGGGCGCCGCGTTGGACCGTTTCGCCGGTGACTCATGAGTGCTCTTCAGGAGCTCTGGTACTCAAGAGACGACTGAGGCAGTCGATTTCCAGCCATTCCCGCGGCACGGTGAATTCCCTGCTCTCCTCCACGGCCTGTCACCTTCGCGAATGTCACGCTCGAAGATTTTTCCCGTTGTGTTGAACCGACTCCGCCCCCGGCCTCGTATGTAGGGCAAGAACGGCGCACAGGGCGTCGCGACAGGCTCGATGAAGCGTTGAGACTTCGGGAGTGGAGTACACATGAACACCTGGCGGAACGCCTCGCTCGCGGTGACTGCGGCGGCCGTACTCGCGCTGACGACGGCGTGCGGTCAGGACAACGGGGCCGAGACACCCAATGGTCAGGCGGTCGGCGCGGCCAACCCGGCGGGGCAGCCCGCCGACGCGGGATACGGCGCGGGCGGCGGCTACGGCTCCGGCGCGGAAGCCGGCGGTGCGGCCGCGGCCAAGCCCGCGGGACAACTCGCCGTGCGGAAGTCCGGGGACCTCGGCGAAGTCCTCACCGACAGCGCGGGCTTCACCCTGTACCGCTTCGACAAGGACACACCCAACCCGCCCAAGTCCAATTGCGAAGGCGACTGTGCGAAGGCATGGCCGGTGGTCTCCGCGGAGGGCGCCGCCGCACCTCCGGGCGTCGACGCCTCGCTGATGGGCGAGGTCACCCGCTCCGACGGGACCAAGCAGCTCACCATCGACGGCTGGCCGATGTACCGCTACGCCAAGGACACCAAGGCCGGGGACGTCAACGGCCAGGGCGTGGGCGGCACCTGGTTCGCCTCGGCGCCCGACGGCAAGAAGGCCGAAGCGGGCGCAGGGGGCGGGGAGGACGGCGGCGAGGACGTCGCCGGCGGCGGAGGAGACGACAAGGCCCCCGCCGACCTGGCAGGACTCTCCGTCCGCAAGGACCCCAAGCTGGGCGAGGTGGTCGTCGACAAGAACGGGATGACGGTCTACGGCTTCACCAAGGACTCCCCCTGGCCGATGAAGACGGCCTGCAAGGACGACTGCCTGAAGAAGTGGCCCGTCGTGGCCCCCGTCGACCCGGACGACATGGAGGGCATCACGGTCTCCAAGCGGGGCAACGTGACGTTCAACCGCCCCGACGGGATCAAGCAGCAGACCATCGACTGCCGGCCCCTCTACACCTTCGCCGGCGACACCAAGCCGGGTGACACCAACGGTCAGGGTGTCGGCGGCAGCTGGTACGCCGTCGGGCCCGACGGAAAGCTGGTCGGAGCGCCTGAATAAGTCCCCACGCCGCGCCTCCGGCCCCGCCGGCCCGCCCATGCTCCCCGCATGGGCGGGCCGGTCGCATGTGCCCGATTCGTCCCCCGCCCGCGCACGCGCGGTGTGACCAAGAACGGACCGCTAATTTCCGGTTCGGCTCGCTCTCCTGGCGGGCGATCAGTAGCCTCGGCTCGAACACTGGCCATGGACATGGCCGCTCCCCCCGTGGCGACTTGTTGGAGACATCGATGGAGCGTCCCGCCTGGGCCCCGCAGGGCATCGACATATCGGTGCCGAGCGTCGCCCGCATTTACGACTACTACCTGGGCGGCTCGCACAATTTCGAAGCGGACCGGGAAGCCGCCCGCAAAGCCATGGAGTTCATGCCGGGCCTGCCCAAGATCATGCAGGCCCATCGGGCGTTCATGCGCCGCGCCGTGCACTACGCGGCGGGCCAGGGCATCACCCAGTTCCTCGATGTCGGCTCGGGCATTCCGGCCTTCGGAAACGTCCATGAAGTCGCCCGAGAAGCCGACCCCGCCGCCCGCGTCGTCTATGTCGACCACGACCCCGTCGCCGTCGCACACAGCAGAGCAGTCCTGGAAGGCGACGCGCTCAGCGCCGTCGCCGCCGCCGATCTGCGCAAGCCGCGCGACATCCTGCACAGCCAGGAGGTCACCTCGCTGCTCGACCTCGGCCGGCCCGTCGCCCTGCTCCTCGTCTGCGTACTCCACTTCATCGAGGACGCCGACGACCCCTACCGCGCCGTCGCCGAGCTGCGCGACGCGCTCGCGCCCGGCAGCCTGCTCATCGCCAGCCACGCCTCCTACGAGGGCATGCCCGTCCCCGAACAGCAGGCGAACGGCGCGATCGAGGTCTACCGAGACATCCGCAACCCCATCGTGATGCGCACCCGCGCCCAGGTCGAGGCGTTCTTCGAGGGCTACGAGACGGTCGATCCCGGACTCGTCTCACCGCCGCTGTGGCGGCCGTCGGGACCGACCGACCAGGAAGACCCATATGCCTTCTCGGGCTTCGCCGGGGTGGGGCGCAAGGCGTGAGGGCGTCGTCGCAGGCGACGGGTTCCGCGGCGGACCCCGACGGTCTGGAGGACAGACTCCGCCGGTTCGCGACCATCTGGAGCCGCGCCATCTTCCCGGTGACGGCCACGTCGATGACGCGGCCCGAGTTCGAACGGCATCTGCTGCCGCTGGCCCGCGAACTGAGCACGGCCCTGCACGCGGGCTCCTTCGACCCGCGGTCCGCCCAGCACACCGGCGCCGCGCTCGTGGACGCCCACTGCACCGACCCCGACGCCCTCAGCCGCACCCTCGGCGTCATCGACTCCTATCTGGTGCTGTACTGCGGCAGCGCACAGGAGTACAGCGCCGAGGAGCTCCGGGCCCGCTGCGCCCGGCTCCAGCACTCCGTGGCCGCGGGCTACGCCCATGCGCTGAGGGAACGCACCCTCGTCGAGCAGGAGGCCATCGCGCGCTCCTCGATGCGGGCGCGCAGCGACGCCGCCGAGGCGCTGCACGCCACCGAGGCGCGCTTCCGGGCGATCTTCGAAGGCGCGGCCATCGGCATCGGCATCGCCGACCTCGACGGCAATGTGCTGGAGGTCAACGAGGCCCTCACCCGGATGTTCGGCGGCCTCGAACACCATGTCCGCGGCCACAAGGTCACCGACTGGTCCCACCCCGAGGACCGGCCGCACGTCTGGGAGCTGTACCGGGAGCTCGTCCGCGGCGACCGCGACCACTTCCGAGTCGAGAAGCCGTTCTACCGCAACGACGGCACCGTCCTGTGGACCAATCTGACCGTGTCCCTGCTGCGCGACGCCGACGGGCTGCCCCAGTACCAGCTGGCCCTGATGGAGGACACCACCGAGCGCCGGCTGCTCAATCTGCGGCTGCGCTACGAGGCCACCCATGACGCGCTGACCGGACTGCCCAACCGCACCCTGTTCTTCGAACGCCTGGAGAAGGCCGTCACGGCGGGCGGCGGCACACGCTTCGGGCTGTGCTACCTCGACCTCGACGGTTTCAAGGCCATCAACGACAGCCTCGGGCACGCGGCCGGCGACCGGCTGCTGGTGGAGGTCGCCGACCGGCTGCAGAGCTGCGCCACCGCCCCCGGCGAGATGGTCGCCCGGCTCGGCGGCGACGAGTTCGTGGCGCTGACCACCGGCCCCGGAGCCCAGCGCGAGGTCCATGAGCTCGCCGCCCGAATCCTCGCCGTGCTCGCCACCCCGATCCGCATCGACGGCCGCGAGTTCACGGTGCGCGGCAGCATCGGCATCGTCGAGGGTCCGGCGGGCGGCGAACGCACCGCGGCCGAGGTGCTGCGCAGCGCCGACATCACCATGTACCGCGCCAAGTCGGCGGGCGGCAACCGCTTCGAACTCGCCGACCCGGAGGCCGACGCCCGTGCCATCACCCGGCACGGCCTGACCACCTCGCTGCCCGCCGCCCTGGAACGCGGCGAGTTCTTCATCGAGTACCAGCCGCTGGTGCACTTGGGCGACGGGACCGTGCACGGGGCCGAGGCGCTGGTCCGCTGGTGCCATCCGCAGCACGGCGTACTCGGCCCCGACCGGTTCATCCCGCTCGCCGAGCACACCGGGCTGATCGTGCCGCTGGGCCGCTGGGTGCTCCAGGAGGCGGTGCGCCAGGCCCGCTTCTGGCAGCAGCGCCACGCCGACGGCGGCCCGCTGCGGATCAACGTCAACCTCTCGCCCGCCCAGCTCCACCATCCCGGTCTGGTCGCCGACACGGTCGCCGTCCTGGAGCGCTCCGGCCTCGAACCGGGCGCACTGTGCCTGGAAGTCACCGAATCCGCCCTCATCGGCGCGGACGAGGACCTCCTCAAACCGCTGCGCCAGCTCTCCGAGATGGGCGTCGACATCGCGCTGGACGACTTCGGCACGGGCTACTCCAACCTGGCCAACCTGCGCCGCCTCCCGGTGAACGTCCTCAAACTGGACCGCTCCTTCACCCAGGGCATGCAGCGCAGCCCCGCCGACCCCGTGGACCTCAAAATCGTCGAGGGCATCGTCTCCCTGGCCCACAGCCTGGAACTGGCCGTCACCGTCGAGGGCGTGGAAACGGGAGCGCAGGCGGTCCAGCTCCGCGAACTGGGCTGCGACACCGCCCAGGGCTGGTACTACGCCCGCCCGGGCCCGCCGGAGAAGCTCCACGCGCTGTCCCTGGCCGACGCGGTCTGAGCGGCTCCGGGGGCTCCGCCCCCGGACGCCCCCTCCCGAGGGGAGGGTGCGCGGGGCTCCGCCCCGCACGCGGCAGGGCGGCAGCTCCGCGCCGCCGGCCCCGGGGGTCGGGTTTGCCGTGGAGCTGGGTTTCTTCCGGCCCCCGTGGGTCTGGTTTGCCACGGGGTCGGGTTTCTTCCTGCGTGACGCAGTCCCGCACGACACCCCCCGCAGCTGGTCCCGTGGGCGGAGCCTCCGGTTTCGGGAAGCGGGGGGCCACACGCCCCAAAACCGTGGGGGAAGGGCGTCCGCAAGGGGAGACCCCCCTACGGACGCGACTCCAGCAGCAGCCGCTGCACCTCCCTCGCCGCCCGCGGCGGAGCCACGTCACTGCGGTGCGCCAGGCCGATCGTGCGCCGGAGCCCCGGCGCGGCCAGCGGCGTCACCCGCAGATCCCGCGCCGCGCCCCTCGCCGCCATCGCCGGGACGACCGCCGCGCCCAGCCCCGCCCGCACGAATCCCAGCACCGCGTCCATCTCCCCGCCCTCCACGGTGAACCGCGGCTCGAAGCCCTCCGCACGGCAGGCGGCCACGGTCAGCTCGCGCAGGTCGTACCCGTGCCGGAACATCACCAGCGGCTCGCCCGCGAGATCCGCGATCCGCACCGGATCCCGCGGCGCCCGCGCCGTCGGCGCGGTGACCACCACCAGGTCCTCCCGCAGCAGTTCGACCGTCGTCAGCGCGGGCGACGCGGGCGGCAGCGGCAGCACCACCAGCGCCAGATCGAGCGCCCCGCGCGCCAGCTCCCGCACCAGATCGTGCGAGCCGCTCTCCTCGATCAGCAGCTCGATGCCGGGATGCCGTTCGTGGAAGGCGCGCAGCACCTGGGGCAGCAGCCCGGTGCACAGGCTCGGCGTCGCCCCCAGCCGCACCCTGCCCCGCCGCAGCTGCACCAGTTCCTGCACCTCGCGGCGGGCCGTGTCCGCGTCGGCGAGGATGCGGCGCGCCAGCGGCAGCAGCGCCTCCCCGGCGTCGGTGAGCGCGACATTGCCCCGCGCGCGGCTGAACAGCTCCGCCCCCAGCTCCTTCTCCAGCGCCCTGATCTGCTGCGAGAGCGACGGCTGGGCGATGTGCACCCGCTCCGCGGCGCGCGTGAAGTGCAGGGTCTCGGCGACCGCCACGAAGTACACCAGCTGCTGGAACTGCACCTCGCCATCATAGGCGGCGTCTATGGAGATCAGCTGCATCATGTCTTGGACCTCTGGCGGCTTCCCGCCCTACGGTCGCAGTCATGGTTCTGGCAACGCGCACCCGCACGGGCCGCACAGCCCGCACGGACGGACGTCCTCCGGCCCGGCCCCCGTCCGTCGCCCGTCTCTTCTGGCGCTCCACGCTCGGCAAGAAGACCGTCATGGCGGCCAGCGGACTGATCATGCTCTCCTATCTGACGGCGCATGTGATGGGCAACCTCAAGGTCTTCTTCGGGCCCGAGGAGTTCAACGCCTACGGCCACTGGCTTCGCGAGATGGGCGCGCCCGTCCTGCACCGCGAATGGGGCCTGTGGCTGGTGCGCATCCTCCTGCTGGCCGCCGTCGCGGCCCACGCGGTCTCCGCCTGCCAGCTCAGCCGCCGCGACATCAGAGCCCGCCCCACCGCGTACGCCCACAAGCGGCCCCGGGCGAGCTACGCCACCCGCACCATGCGCTGGGGCGGGGTCATCCTCGGCCTCTTCATCGTCTGGCATCTGCTCGACCTGACCACGCTCACCGTCAACGAGAACGCCCAGCCGGGCCGTCCGTACGAGAACGTCGTCGCGACCTTCTCCACCTGGTACGGCAACGTCATCTACATCACCGCGATGCTCGCGCTCGGACTGCACATCCGGCATGGATTCCACAGCGCCGCCCAGACGCTCGGCGTCGGCGGCGCCGCCCGCGACCGCGCCCTCAGGGCCGCCGCGGACCTCCTCGCGCTGGCCCTGACGGCCGGCTTCATCGCCGTACCCGTCGCGGTGCTGACCGGAGTCGTGGGCTGATATGACCCAGCCGTCCACCGAGTACACCGACTACACCACCGGCGCCCCGATCGCCGACACCGCCGCCCCGTCCGGCCCCGTCGCCGAACGCTGGGACCGCCGCCGCTTCCAAGCGAAGCTGGTCAACCCCGCCAACCGGCGCAGGCACACCGTCATCGTCGTCGGCGCCGGACTGGCCGGCGGCGCGGCCGGCGCCACCCTCGCCGAACAGGGCTACCGCGTCCAGCAGTTCTGCTACCAGGACTCGCCCCGCCGCGCCCACTCCATCGCCGCCCAGGGCGGCATCAACGCCGCCAAGAACTACCGCAACGACGGCGACTCCGTCCGCCGCCTCTTCTACGACACCGTCAAGGGCGGCGACTTCCGCGCCCGCGAGTCCAACGTCCACCGCCTCGCCCAGATATCCGTCGACATCATCGACCAGTGCGTCGCCCAGGGCGTGCCCTTCGCCCGCGAGTACGGCGGGCTCCTCGACACCCGCTCATTCGGCGGCGTCCAGGTCTCCCGCACCTTCTACGCCCGCGGCCAGACGGGGCAGCAGCTGCTGCTCGGCGCCTACCAGGCGCTGTCGCGGCAGATCGCCGCGGGCAACGTCGCCATGCATCCGCGTACGGAGATGCTCGACCTGATCGTCGTCGACGGCCGGGCACGGGGAATCGTGGCCCGCGACCTGGTCAGCGGGAGGGTCACCGCGTACCACGCCGACGCGGTCGTCCTGGCCACCGGCGGCTACGGCAACGTCTTCTACCTGTCGACGAACGCCGTGAACTCCAACGCGACCGCCGTATGGCGCGCCCACCGCCGCGGCGCGTACTTCGCCAACCCCTGCTTCACCCAGATCCACCCCACCTGCATTCCGCGCACCGGCGACCACCAGTCCAAACTGACGCTGATGAGCGAGTCGCTCCGCAACGACGGCCGCATCTGGGTGCCGAAGGCCCCGGGCGACACCCGCCCGCCGAACGAGATCCCAGAGGAGCAGCGCGACTACTACCTGGAGCGCGCCTACCCCTCCTTCGGCAACCTCGTCCCACGCGACATCGCCTCCCGCGCCGCGAAGAACGTCTGCGACGAAGGCCGCGGCGTCGGCCCCGGCGGCCAGGGCGTCTACCTCGACTTCGCCGACGCCATCCGCCGCATGGGCCGGGCGAACGTGTCGGCGAAGTACGGCAATCTCTTCGAGATGTACGAGCGGATCACCGCGGAGAACCCCTACGACGTCCCCATGCGGATCTATCCGGCCGTGCACTACACGATGGGCGGCCTGTGGGTCGACTACGACCTCCAGACCACCGTCCCCGGCCTCTTCGCGATCGGCGAGGCCAACTTCTCCGACCACGGGGCCAACCGCCTCGGCGCCTCCGCGCTGATGCAGGGCCTCGCCGACGGCTACTTCGTCCTGCCGGCGACCGTCAACGACTACCTCGCCCGCAACCCGCACCACGGCGGCGTCGACGACAGCCATCCCGCCGTGACCGAGGCGCTCGCCGCCGCCGAGGACCGGCTGCGGCGGCTCCTCGCCGCCGACGGCGACCGCACCCCCGACTCCTTCCACCGCGAGATCGGCGAGCTGATGTGGGACTGCTGCGGCATGTCCCGCACGGAGGAGGGCCTGCGCAAGGCGCTGGACCGCATCCCGCTGATTCGCGAGGAGTTCTGGCGGCGCGTCAGGGTGCCCGGGGCCGGCGAGGAGCTCAACCAGACCCTGGAGAAGGCCAACCGCATCGTCGACTATCTGGAGCTCGCCGAGCTGATGTGCCTCGACGCGCTCCACCGCGCCGAATCGTGCGGCGGCCACTTCCGCGAGGAGTCGCAGACCCCGGACGGCGAGGCGGCGCGGCGCGACGAGGAGTTCTCGTACGCGGCCGCCTGGGAGTTCACCGCAACCGGCGCGGCCCCCGTCCTGCACCGGGAAGACCTGGTCTTCGAGTACGTCCACCCCACCCAGCGGAGCTACGCATGAAGCTCACCGTCCGCGTCTGGCGTCAGCGCGATGCCGAGGCCCCCGGAGCGATGGCCGCCTACCAGATCGACGGAATCTCGGAGGACATGTCCTTCCTGGAGATGCTCGACACGCTCAACGAGCACCTCATTCTGAGCGGCGAGGACCCCGTCGCCTTTGACCACGACTGCCGCGAGGGCATCTGCGGCGCATGCAGCCTCGTCATCAACGGCGACGCCCACGGCCCGGAGCGCACCACCGCCTGCCAGCTCCATATGCGCTCCTTCGCCGACGGCGACACCGTCGACGTCGAGCCCTGGCGCGCCGCGGCCTTCCCCGTCGTCAAGGACCTCGTCGTCGACCGCTCCGCCTTCGACCGGATCATCCAGGCCGGCGGCTATGTCACCGCCCCCACGGGCAGCGCTCCCGAAGCGCACGCCACGGCCGTCCCCAAGGAGGCCGCCGACCACGCCTTCGAGCACGCCGAGTGCATCGGCTGCGGCGCATGCGTCGCAGCCTGCCCCAACGGCTCCGCCATGCTCTTCACCTCCGCCAAGGTCAACCACCTGGCCGCCCTCCCGCAGGGGGCGCCCGAACGGGAGCGCCGGGTCCTCGACATGGTGGCCACGATGGACGCGGAGGGCTTCGGCGGCTGCACGCTGACGGGGGAGTGCGCGACGGCGTGCCCCAAGGGCATTCCGCTGCCGTCGATCACGGCGATGAACCGGGAATGGCTGCGGGCGCTGCGCGGACCTCGCCGCTGACGGACGGATCGTTCCCCACCCGGCCGCCGTTCCCGGTGCGGGGCAGGCCCCCACACACCACCGGGGCCGGTCCCAGGGGCCGTGGGCGCACCGGCTCTCCCCTGGAAAGGGGTCCGGGGGAGGAGGCCCCGGTTGCCGGGCGGGGCGCGGTGGCTGGGAGGGAACATCCGCCCCTACCGCCGAGCCCGCGCCAAGTACCCGGCCGTCCTGCTTCCCTCCGCCCCCGCGACCTCCCCCGGCCGCCCCGCCGCCACGATCCGTCCTCCCGCGTCGCCGCCGCCGGGGCCGAGGTCGATCACCCAGTCCGCGCCGGCCACCACGTCCATGTCGTGCTCGACCACGACGACCGTGGACCCCGTGTCCACCAGCCCGTGCAGCTGCCGCAGCAGCACCTCCACATCGGCCGGGTGCAGCCCGGTCGTCGGCTCGTCCAGGATGTACAGGGTGCAGCCCCGCCGCACCCGCTGCAGCTCGCCCGCCAGTTTGATGCGCTGTGCCTCGCCGCCCGACAGCTCCGTCGCGGGCTGTCCGAGCCGGAGATAGCCGAGTCCCACGTCCAGCAGGGTGCGCAGACTCCGCTGCGCCGCGGGCACCTCCCGGAAGAAGCCCGCGGCCGCCTCCACGGTCAGATCGAGTACCTCGGCGATGTTCCTGCCGCGGTACCGCACCTCGAGCGTCGCGGAGTTGTAGCGGCCGCCGCCGCAGTCCTGGCAGGGGGCGTACGTGCTGGGCAGAAAGAGCAGCTCCACCGTGACGAAGCCCTCGCCCTGGCAGGTCTCACAGCGGCCGCCGGCCACGTTGAAGGAGAACCGCCCCGCCTTGTACCCCCGCTTTCGCGCCGCCTCCGTCGCCGCGAACAGCTTGCGCACGACGTCGAACAGCCCGGTGTACGTAGCCAGGTTGGACCGCGGGGTACGGCCGATCGGCCGCTGGTCGACCCGGACCAGCCGGTCGACCGCCGACAGCCCTTCGGCGGACGCGCAGTCCGCCTGCCCCGTCCCGGCGGCGCCGGACGCCACCGCACCCGCGAGCACCTGGCTCGCCAGCGTCGACTTCCCCGACCCCGACACGCCGGTCACGGCCGTGAACACCCCGAGCGGGAAGTCCACGTCCACCCCGCGCAGATTGTGCCGGCGCACCCCGCGCAGCCGCAGCCACCCCGAGGGCGTCCGCTGCTCCCGCGCCCCGCCCTGAAGCGGGCCGAACAGAAAGCGGCGGGTGGCCGACTCCGACACGGCCGCGAGCTCCGCCACCGGACCGCTGTGCAGCACGCGGCCGCCGTGTTCGCCCGCCCGCGGGCCCACGTCCACCAGCCAGTCCGCGCCGCGGACCACATCGAGATGATGCTCCACGACGAACACCGTGTTGCCCGCGGCCTTCAGCCTGCCCAGCACCGTCAGCAGCGCCTCGGTGTCCGCCGGATGCAGCCCGGCCGACGGCTCGTCCAGGACGTACACCACCCCGAACAGACCGGACTTGAGCTGGGTGGCCAGCCGCAGCCGCTGCAGCTCTCCGCTGGAGAGCGTGGGCGCCGGGCGGTCCAGGCTCAGATAGCCGAGACCCAGTTCGGCGACCGTGCCGATCCGCGTCAGCAGATCGGCGGTGAGCACGCGGGCGCTCTCGCCGCCGGCGCCGTCCCGGTGAGAGTCGAGCACGTCCGCCAGCGTGGCGAGCGGAAGCGCCGCCAGTTCGGCGATCGTGCGGCCCGCGAACGTCACCGCGAGCGCCTCGGGCCGCAGCCTGCTGCCCCCGCACTCTCCGCACGGCGTACTCCGGAGAAACCGCTCGGCCCTGGCGCGCAGCGTCTGGCTCCTGGAGTCGGAGAAGGTGTGCAGCACATAGCGCCGGGCGCTCGTGTACGTGCCCTGGTACGGACGCTGGATCCGGCCGGCCTCCCGCACCGGATGCACCGTGACGACCGGCTGTTCGTCGGTGAACAGGATCCATTCCCGGTCGCGCGCCGGCAGCTCCCGCCAGGGCCGGTCGACGTCATGGCCGAGGGCGTCCAGGACGTCCCGCAGGTTCTTGCCCTGCCAGGCCCCCGGCCAGGCCGCGATGGCGCCCTCGCGGATCGACAGCGACGGATCGGGCACCAGCAGTTCCTCCGTGGTGCGGTGCACCACGCCGAGACCGTGGCACGCCGGGCACGCCCCCGCGGCCGTGTTCGGCGAGAAGGCGTCCGAGTCGAGCCGGTCCGCGCCCGCCGGATACTCGCCCGCCCGGGAGAACAGCATGCGCAGCGAGTTGGACAGGGCGGTGACGGTGCCCACCGAGGAGCGCGAGCCGGGGGCCGAACGCCGCTGTTCCAGCGAGACCGCCGGCGGCAGCCCCGAGATGTCGCCGACCTTGGGCGCGCCCACCTGGTGGATCAGCCGGCGGGCGTACGGGGCGACCGACTCAAAGTAGCGCCGCTGCGCCTCCGCGTAGATCGTGCCGAAAGCGAGGGACGACTTCCCGGACCCGGAGACTCCGGTGAACACGACGAGGGCGTCGCGCGGAATGTCCACATCGACGCCGCGGAGATTGTGCTCGCGTGCGCCGCGCACTCGCACGAAGGGGTCATGAGGATGGTGCATAACGCACCATCCTATGGATCGGCGCAGGTCAGTCCGGTCAGGCGGGAACGCAGGCCGTGATCCGGGCGAGCCGCCGGAAGGACTGCAGCAGGGCGGCCCGGTCGTAGGCGCTCGTGGCCGACAGCACCTCGTTCGGGAATTCCGGCTGCGTACGCTGTGGGCGTGACACACAGCAGCAGGCCGCTGGCCGTATTCGACCTGGACGGCACGCTCAGCGACGCCCGGCACCGGCAGCGCTTCCTCGAGCGCAGGCCGCGCGACTGGAACGCCTTCTTCTCGGCCGCCCCCGCCGACCCTCCGCTGCCCCAGGGCGTCGCGATGTGCCGGGCGGCCGCCGAGGAGTGCGAGGTGGTGTATCTGACCGGGCGGCCCGAGCGCTGTCGTGCGGACGCCGTCGCCTGGATCCGGGCCCGGGAACTGCCCGAGGGGCGCCTGTACATGCGGCGCGACGACGACCGCCGCCCGGCCCGCAGAACCAAGCTGGAGGTGCTGCGCACGCTCGGCCGCGGCCGGGAGATCCGCATGCTGGTGGACGATGACGAACTGGTGTGCGACGACGCGGAGAGGGCGGGCTTCCCCGTCGTACGGGCACGCTGGGCCGCCGCCGTCACCGAGGGCCTGAAGGACGCCCAGGAACGCCTCGGCCGCACCTGAGGCAGGGGCGGGCTTCCCTGCCCGTCAGTCGCCGTCCTCGAGCCGGAACCCGACCTTCAGGCCGACCTGGAAGTGCTCGATCTGCCCGTCGACGAGATGTCCGCGAATCTCGGTCACCTCGAACCAGTCCAGGCCCCGCAGGGTCTGGGAGGCCCGCGAGATGCCGTTGCGGACGGCCTGGTCGACCCCCTCCGTGGAACTGCCCACGATCTCGGTCACGCGATAGGTGTGGTTCGTCATGCCTCCACCGTGCCCCACCGGGGCGCGGCCCGCGCGGCGAAGCCCCGGCGGCTGGGGTGTCGCGCGTGTGTGCCGCACCGCACGGGGTTGACCGCCTCATGGGTCGAGGCCGACAACCCCGTCAAGCCCTGTACGACCGCGGTCCTCACCGGCGCGGACCCCCGGGAGGCCGCCCGCAAGGCCTCCCGGCGCATCACGGCGGGGCTCCGCCCCTGAGGGAGGCGGCGCCCGCCCTCGGGGCGGGTGCGATTTCCCGCCATTAAGCCGTCGCACATCCGCTCTCCGCCGTGCGGTCATGTCGAATCCAGCCGGCCACGGAAGAAGTAAAGGGCCGGGCCGCCGCGCCCGTGGCCCGGACACCGTCCGACCGGCACAGGAGACCGCCATGCCCGCATCGCCAGCAGTCGTCCCCGCCCCACCGGCCGCCCGGCCCGTGAACCCCTTTCCACAGCCGGGCCCGGAACCCCAGGCGCAGCCCCGCTACCTGGTCGGGCTCGCCCGCGACCAGGAGGACGTACGGGCCGCGCAGCGGCTGCGCCACCAGGTCTTCGCCGGCGAGATGGGCGCACGGCTGGAAGGACCCGAGCCGGGGCTCGACACCGACGCCTTCGACGCCTACTGCGACCACCTTCTCGTCCGCGAAGCGGACAGCGGCGAGGTCGTCGGCACCTACCGGCTGCTGCCGCCCGACCGCGCCCGGATCGCCGGGCGGCTCTACTCCGAGAGCGAGTTCGACCTCACCCGCCTCGACCCGATCCGGGACGACCTGGTGGAGGTCGGCCGCTCCTGCGTCCACCCGCAGCACCGCAACGGGGCCGTCATCGCCCTCATCTGGGCCGGCCTCGCCCGCTATATGACCCGCACCGGCCACAACTGGCTGGCCGGCTGCTGCTCCATCCCGCTCGCCGACGGCGGCGCCCTCGCCGCCGCGACCTGGGAGAGGGTCAAAGAGAAGAACCTGGCCCCGGAGGAGTACTGGGTCACCCCCCACAAGCTGTGGAACCCCGCCCAGGCGCCCGGCTCCGAAGGGCGCATCGAACTGCCCGCCCTCCTCCGCGGCTATCTGCGGCTCGGCGCGTGGGTGTGCGGGGCCCCCGCCCACGACCCCGACTTCGGCGTCGCCGACCTGTACGTGCTGCTCTCACTGCGCCGCACCAACCCCCGGTACCTGCGCCACTTCCTCTCCCTCGCCCCCGTGCGATGAGCCTCTGGCTGCCGACCGCGCCCTGCACCCCGCAGGGCTGCGCCACCCACCCGCGCCGGAACTGCGGCCGGATCGCCGCGGCCGCCCGGCTGGCGGCCGGAACGGCGGCCGTCCTCGCCGGGATCCTGCTCGCCCCGCCGACCGCACTGCTCGGCACGGCGGTGCGCCGCCGTATGACCCGCCTGTGGGCGCGCACCGTGCTGCGCGCCTTCGGGGTGCGCCTCCGCATCTCCGGGGAGAAGGCGGCCGACGCCCCCGCCCCGCACGCCTCGCTGGTGGTCGCCAACCACGTCTCATGGCTGGACATACCGCTGATCGCGGCAGCGCTCCCCGGCCGGATGCTGGCCAAGTCCGAGGTACGCGCCTGGCCCCTCCTCGGTCCGCTCGCCGCCCTCGGCGGCACCCTCTTCATCGACCGCGACCGGCTGCGCACCCTGCCGGGAACCGTCGCCGCCATGGCGGGCGCGCTGCGCCGCGGCGACCGGGTGATCGCCTTCCCCGAGGGCTCCACCTGGTGCGGCCGCGGCCACGGCAGGTTCCGCCCCGCCGTCTTCCAGGCCGCGCTGGACGCGGGCGCCGCCGTGCAGCCCGCACGCATCGCGTACACGCCCACCGGGGCGGCCGCGTTCGTCGGCGACGACCCGCTCCCGGCGTCCCTGTGGCGGGTCGCGGCGGCGGGCGGCATCACCGCGGAGCTCACGCTCCTGCCGCCCGTGCCCCCCGGGGCGCTGCCCGACCGCCGCGCGCTCGCCGAGGCCGTACAGCGGGCTGTCGTCCCGCGGGCGGCGGACTCCGGATATGACGGCGGATCTTTCCCCCGCCCCTCCCCTGCGCCCCCGCAACCTGTAACAGGGGGCAAGCCCCCAGGCCCCCTGTCCGGCCTTCGGCCGTGTCCTCAATCGCCGGACAGGCTCATGTGAACCGGCCGTTTGAGGCGAGAGGGCGTACCCATTCCAGCCCCGTGGGGGTACCCCCGGACGGAGTCTGGGGGAGTTGAGGAGCGGGGGGCCGTGGGCAGAGCCCCCGGCAACAGGGGCCTGGGCGCAGCCCCGGGAACCCCTAGCCCCAAGGCTGTCATGACCATCAAGGAGAAGGCCCTGGCTCTGACCACACCGGTGACTGCCCGGCCGGACCGCTACCAGCCCACCGACAAGGTCCTCGCGTTCCTCGACCGCCTGTGAGTCGCGAGCGGAGCCGAGGTTACAGTCCGCTTCGATAGCCTGCGGCGGTGGCTGATGATTCGTTGAAGTTCCTGATCGATGCCGATCATGGGCAGTTCTATGTCCAAGACCTTGAGCTCTATGACGCGTGGATGGCTGAACACGCGATGGACCCGGACCTGCCGCCAGCAGGCTGGACCGACGAAGCGGTCCACG
This sequence comes from Streptomyces chengmaiensis, assembly GCF_029846775.1. Classification (NCBI taxonomy): domain Bacteria; kingdom Bacillati; phylum Actinomycetota; class Actinomycetes; order Kitasatosporales; family Streptomycetaceae; genus Streptomyces; species Streptomyces chengmaiensis. The sequence continues at coordinate 152,146 of NZ_JARWBG010000003.1, read as the reverse complement.
TTCACCGCATCGGAGTGGAACCGCACTCGATCTCCGTTGGCACCGCACGGGATGACCTGGTCGAATCGCTGATCACCGTCCATGCGTCCGCGCCAATGATCGAGCCGACGGCAGAGCACATCGTGGAGGTGGACCTGGACGCTCCAACAGGCCAACTCGCCCTGTCCAGCCCAGGAGTCCACCCAGAGGACGGGCCAGGCATGACCGTTCCCGCCGGGCTGTTGCGAGCCCGGGTCTCCTACGTCCCCTCTGACCCGCCGGCTGTCGACACCAATGGCGGACCTGGCGATCACTTCCTCTATCGGATCGACCTCTGGCCCGCCGACCAAGCGCGCGGGCTCGTCGTCCTCAAGCAGGGACCGAACCCCTGGGCCGGATAAGCGCTCCCCGCCGTCGACCATGCCGAGCAGAACCGCTGCCACGCGGCCCGTGATGACGCTCGCCCACATCCTTCTCGGCATAGTCGCGGTCTCGGCATAGGTCCAGCTATACGGATATCGGCATAGCTGGACGAACTCGGCTAGATGGAACCTGACCGGCGCGGGGCTGAACTGCTGTTTCAGGTCCTGACCGAACGCGAGGAGAGGAACAGCGTCGCGATCGGTTCGAACGAGGCTTTCAGTAAAGCGCACATGTTCCGGCAAACTCGTGCCAGGCAGCGCCGAAACATCACGGGTTCATCTTGCGGAAGTCCTGGCAGCCCTCGGTGACCATCGCGTTCGATCCTGCCGAGGAACTGCTCGATCTGCTGTCCGCGCCGGAGGGCGGCGAGAGCGAATGGGGGGATGAGGTGCCGCATGCAGGTTCGTCTACTGGCGCTGGTGGGGCAGGCGTCCTGGGTCGATGTGATCAGCAAGGTAGATGAGGGTGGCCTGCGGGTCCATGCCGAAGGCGGCGGCGAGCTTGGGGTCCATGATGTTCACCAGGTCGACGAGACGGGTGCTGCGGATCATCCGGGGCGGGTATCCGCAGTCGTCAAGGACGTGAGAGACATCGGCAGTTGAGGCTGGGCTCCGCCCGGCCTTGGTTCCTTGGTGACCATCACATGCGGGTTGGCCGGCGGCCACTCCGTGCGATGGTTCAAGCAGCGTTCGGCCCAGTCCAGGAAGCGGGGTCCAGCGGGACGGGATGGCGTCGCTTGCCGAGCCGGACAGCTTGGGCCGCTGTGTCGATGTCGGTGATCTTCAATGTCCGGACCTCGGTGCTGGAGGCTCCGTGCAGCAGAGCAAGCATGCCGAGCAGAGCCTCGTGGGGGTGAACCTGATCGTCGGTCGTCCATCGACGGAAGAGCTGGCGCTGCTGGCCGAGGGTGACCGGGGCGGAGCCACAGGCCGCTCGACGGGGGTGGTGTCGATCTCGATCAGGTCGCAGCTCAGCCAGAGTGCCGGCGACCGCCCGCTGATAGGCGTCCTCGATGAACGTTGCGGAGGGCCGGACGTCACGCATGGTCGAGCTGACCGTCCAGTGTCCGAGCATTTGCTGGATGGCGACCAGGTCGACGCCGCGTTCGTAGTTGTGGGTCGCGCAGGCCCTTCGCAGGGCATGCGGGCTGAACCGCTCCGAGACCGGCCGCCCTTCGAGCTCCATGAGAGGGAACAAGTGCCGGCCCCAGATGGCTGGACGAAGACTTTCACCGATCCCCGGCTCCGCGCGGCCATCGTCGACCGGCTCACCTTCAGCGGTGCAATCATCCAGACCGGGGCCCCGGTCGAGCAGGCTGCCACCATCTGAACCGGGCCCCACACGGGAGGGGCCGCCCGGCAACCATCTGACGGTTCATGGCCCGAGGCCTCATGCCTCCTCGGGCAGGTAGGTGGCCAGCGCCCGCAGCCCCGCCAGCACCTCGTCGGCAGTGGGCGCGGACTCCGGGTCGGTGAGATGCTGCATCATCAGGCCGCTGACGAGGGCGAGCTGCACCGAGCCGACGGTGCGGATTGTCGCTTCGGAGAGCTCGGTCTCGGCGGTTCCGGTGACCTCTCGCGCCATGCCGCTGCGTCCCTGCCGCAGCCCGGCGGCCATCTGCTCACGCAGTTCCGGGTCGCGCTGCGCGCGCAGGACGGTCTCCAGATTGGCGATCCAGAAGGTCTTGTTGACCGAGAACGCCTCGACCAGGCGACGCCATAGCGCGCCGAGGTCGGCGTTGCCCGCCGACGGCCCGAAGGCCTGGTCTCCCGAGTCGAGCGCCTCGAAGAGCGCCTGGTTGAGCAGCGCCTCTTTCGAGCCGAAGTGATAGCCGATCGCCGCCATGCTCACGCCCGCCGCGGAGGCGAGGTCGCGGACCGTTGTGCGCTCGTAGCCCTTCGTGAAGAGGCACTGTCTTGCAGCCTCCAGCAGCTTTTCCCGGTTTCCCATGCCGCGGACCCTAGCAACAGTCTGCACGTTCGCGCGAGACAAACGCCTTAGGCAAATGCCTTAGACAGACGTCTCAGGCGAACGTCTTGCGCATCTGCCCAAACTCTGGCTACGGTTCCAAGCATCGAAGATCACGCCGATCCTGGGAGCCCAGATGATCACCAAGAAGTTACGCGTCGCCCTCCTGGCCGCGGCCGCCGTCTCCGCAACGCTCGCCGCCATGGTGATCACGGCCGGCCCCGCCTCCGTGCACCCCAGCGCCCGAGCCCTCCCCCCGCAGGTGATGACCGCCGAGGGCCCGGTCCAGGGCACGGTCGCCGATACGGTGCGCACGTTCCAGGGCATCCCCTACGCCGGCCCGCCAACCGGAGACCGCAGGTGGAAGGAGCCACAGCCGGTGCGCCGTTGGTCGTCGCCGCTGGACACCCGCGCCCCGAAGAGCGCCTGCGCGCAACCGACCGATCAGCCCATCTCGATCGAGGACGGCGGCAGCGAGGACTGCCTCTACCTGAACGTCACGACTCCGGCTGGGCGGACGACAGGACGGCTGCCGGTCATCGTCTGGATTCACGGCGGCAGCTTCACCTACGGCGACGGCGCCACCTACCGGGCGGCCAAGCTGGCCGGCGCGCAGCAGGGCGCGATGGTCGTGACGATCAACTACCGGCTCGGCACGTTCGGCTTCCTCGCCGCGCCCGGCCTGCGCGCACCAGTCAACCTCGGTCTTCTTGACCAGCAGGCCGCGCTGAAATGGGTCAACCGCAACGCCGGCGCCTTCGGCGGCGATCCCCACAATGTCACGATCATGGGGCAGTCGGGCGGCGGCTACAGCGTCTGCGCCCAGCTGGTCTCGCCCTCAGCCCGCGGGCTCTTCAGCAAGGCGATCGTACAGAGTGCGGGCTGCGTCGGCCCGGACGGCTCGTTCACCCGCACGCAGGCGGAGGCCAACGGCCTCGCCGTCGCCAAAGCCGCGGGCTGCGACGATCCGCGCGCCGCCGACTCCTGCCTGCGGCGCAGGTCCACCGCCGAGCTCATCAAGGCATCAGCCTCCGGACACGACGGCTACCGGCCCGTGGTGGACGGCAAGGTGCTGCCCGAGGCCCCGTCACGGGCGATCGCCGCCGGGCGGTTCGTGCGGGTTCCGGTCTTGCACGGCTCCACTCACGACGAGATGAGCGGGCTCGCTGGGCTCGACGAGATCATGACAGGAAGGCCGCTGACCGCCGAGGGATACGCCAAGAAGGTTGCCGAGCAGTTCGGGAAGGACGGTCCCGCGGTTCTGGCCGAGTATCCAGTAGTGAACTACCCGGCACCCGGGGCGGCACTGTCGGCCGTGCTGACCGACTCCCAATGGTCGACCGCGGCACTCGACACCCAGCGCGCGCTGGCCCGCTACACCCCCGTCTACGCTTACGACTTCGCCGAGACCAACGCCCCGTACTTCAAGAGCGTGCCGCGGCCGAGGAGTTTCTCACTCGGTACCGGCCACATGATCGACCTGGCCTACCTGTTCGACAACGACCTGTTCGAGCCGCTCGACACCGCGCAAGCCGGGCTGTCGGACACAGTGACCGCCTACTGGAGCCGGTTCGCGAGCACCGGGCAGGTGAACGGGCATTCCATGCCCACGTGGAAACGGTTCACGGCCCGTAGCCCGTACGTGCAGCGACTCGCGTCCGGCAGCATCGAGCAGACTGACTTCGCGGCCGACCACCACTACTCCTTCTGGAAGGCACTCGCCTCCTCACAGTGAGATGAGGAGCGTCTGAGGGAGTACGCGACAGCCGGAACGCCAGCGCCTTGTGAACATCTGCCCGTCACCACTCCGGCTGTGGCAGCCCTGACGGGCTGCCACAGCAACCCAAGTGACATCAATTTTCTTGGACATTGATCACGCGAATGCGTCGTGAGTGACTCCCGAAGTCGCCTCGAAACGACATCCCCGGAGAGTGACACAGCCAACCGCACCAGCTACAAAGCCACAACCGGTATCGAAGTCCTCGCATCCGCAGGCCTTGACAACACGCACCAGCCGCAAACTTCACGCCTTGCCCCTAGGCCACCGTCGCCAGCGACAGCGAGAACCGTTCCGCCGCGTCCGTCCACCACCCCGTCAGCTCAAGCCCCGCCGCCTCCAGTTCGGCGCCCAGGCCCTCCCGGCGGAACTTCGCCGACACCTCCGTCCGCAGCTCCTCGCCCTCCTCGAAGGGCACCGCGAGATCCAGCTCGCGGATCTTCACGGTCAGCGCGGAGCGTGCCCGCAGCCGCATTTCGATCCACTCGTTGCCGGGGTCCCACAGGGCGACGTGGTCAAAGTCGTCCGGGTCCACGTCCGCGTCCAGTTCGCGCGCGAGCACGGCCAGCACGTTCTTGTTGAACGCGGCCGTCACACCGGCGGCGTCGTCGTACGCCCGGACCAGCACGCTCTCCTCCTTCACCAGGTCCGCGCCCAGCAGCAGAGCGTCGCCGGGTGACATCAGGGCGCGCACCGAGCGCAGGAACACGGCGCGCTCCTCCGGCAGCAGATTGCCGATCGTGCCGCCGAGGAACGCCACCAGCCGCGGTCCCGGAGCATCGGGCAGCGTGAGGCCGCGGGTGAAGTCGGCGATCAGCGCGTGCACATGCAGCCCCGGCCGCTCGGCCAGCAGCGCGTGTCCCGCGCCGTACAGTGCGCTCTCGCTCACGTCGACCGGTACATAGGTGTGCAGACCGGTCAGCGCGTCCAGCAGCAGCCGGGTCTTCTCCGAGGAGCCGGAGCCCAGCTCCACCAGGGTGCGCGCCTGTGTCGCCGCGGCGATCTCGGGCGCGCGCGAGTGAAGGATCTCCCGCTCCGCGCGCGTCGGGTAGTACTCGGGCAGCCGGGTGATCTCCTCGAACAGCTCGCTCCCGCGGGCGTCGTAGAACCACTTCGGCGGCAGGGTCTTGGGGGTCGTGGTCAGCCCGTGGAGCACGTCGGCGCGCAGATCGGCGTCCGTGGCGTCCTCGGGGAGGGTGCGGGTCAGCTTCAACGTGCTCACGTGCAGGGCTCCTTGAGCGGGGTCAGCGAGATCCCGTCGCGTGTGGCGACGAGCAGGGTGCGGTCGGGCGTCTCACGCCAGCGGGGGTCGTCGTCGTACGGCTCCGAGGCCACGACCGCGCTGCGGCCGGGGACGGACAGCTGCCACAGGGTGTCGCCCCACGCGGTGGCGGCGATCGTCTCACCGTCCGTGAGGAGCAGGTTCAGCCGGGAGCCGGGCGCCGCGGCGGCCACCGCCTGGACCGTGTCGGCCAGCGCCTGGCCGAGCGGGTCGCCCTCCCGCAGCCGGGTGAGCGCCAGCGCCCACACCAGCGCCGAGTCGCAGCGGGCCTCCAGCGACAGCAGTTCCTCGGCCGGCAGGGTGCGCGCCGCCGGCGCCAGCGAGCCGGGCCAGCCGAGGACCGCGCCGTTGTGGCTGAACAGCCAACGGCCGGCGGCGTACGGCGCGGCCGCCGCCTCACCGTCCGCGCCCGCCTGTGTGGCGTCGCGCACGGCCGCCAGCAGCGCGCCGCTGCGCACTGCCCGCGCCAGATCGGCGAACGAGAGGTCGCCCCAGATGGGCCCGGCGCGCCGGTACCGGGCGGGCGCGGGGTCGCCGTCCGCGTACCAGCCGACGCCGAACCCGTCGGCGTTGACGGTGCCGTACCGCTGGCGGCGGGGCGCCCACGACTGGCGCAGCAGGCCGTGCGCAGGCTCCACCAGCAGGGCTCCCAGCGGCTCGGGTGGCCCGACGTAGGCGATATGGCGGCACATCAGCCCGCGTCCCTGGCCGTGCGGAACCCGGAGAAGATCTGCCGGCGCACCGGCAGGTCCCAGTTGCGGAACGTGCCCCGGCAGGCGACGGGGTCCACCGCGAACGAGCCGCCGCGCAGCACCTTGTGGTCGCTCCCGAAGAAGACCTGCGAGTACTCCTTGTAGGGGAAGGCGACAAAGCCGGGATAGGGCAGGAAGTCGCTGGACGTCCACTCCCACACATCGCCGATGAGCTGCCGCACGCCCAGCGGCGACTGCCCCTCGGGATAGCTGCCGGCCGCTGCCGGGCGCAGATGCCGCTGGCCGAGGTTGGCATGCGTCTCGGCAGGGTCCTCGTCGCCCCACGGGTAGCGGCGCGAGCGGCCGGATGCGGGATCGTGCCGGGCGGCCTTCTCCCACTCCTCCTCGGTCGGCAGCCGCCGGCCCGCCCACCGGGCGTAGGCGTCGGCCTCGTACCAGCTCACATGGAGGACCGGCTCGTCCTGCGGCACCGGTTCCAGCACCCCGAACCGGCGGCGCAGCCACTGTCCGCCCTCGCGCCGCCAGAACAGCGGGGCCCCGATGCCGTGCTGCCGTATCTGCTCCCAGCCCGCCTCGGCCCACCACCGGCGCTCGCTGTAGCCGCCGTCCTCGATGAACGCCGTATACGCGCCGCAGGTCACCGGCACGGTGTCGATGAAGTATGCGGGGACCAGACGCTCGTGTGCGGGCCTTTCGTTGTCCAGCGCCCAGGGCTCGTCGGCGGCGCCCATGGTGAACGGGCCGCCGGGGACCAGGACTTCGGCCGGCAGGCCCTGTGCCGTGCCGTGCGGCGGCGCGGGCGCGTCGAGCGCGGCGGGGCCGCGCCTGAGCTGGTGGGTGATCAGCATGGTCTCGTCGTGCTGCTGCTCGTGCTGTGCGACCATCCCGAAGGCGAATGCCGCGTCGACCAGCGGACGCCCCTCCAGCGGGGTGCGTTCCAGCACGTCCAGCACCCGGCCGCGCACGTCGTGGGCGTAGCCGCGGGCCTCGCCCGGGGAGAGCAGATCCAGCGAGGGCCGCTCGGACCGGGGATGCTGGAAGGCGTCGTACACGGAGTCGATCTCCGGCCGAATGGGCTGCTGGCCGGCCACGTTGCGCAGCAGCCACAGCTCTTCCTGGTTGCCGATGTGCGCGAGGTCCCAGACGAGCGGGGACATCAGGGGAGAGTGCTGGGCGGTCAGCTCGCCGTCGTCCACGCAGGAGGTGAGGGCGGCGGTACGGGCGCGGGCGGCGGTCAGCGCGTCCACGGCCCGCTGTCTCAGAACGTCGTTCATACGTGCTCAGGTCCTTCCCGAGGGGCGGGCGAACGGCTGGGCGTCGAGGGACGGCAGGGCGGCGAGTTCGTCCGCTGCCGCGTCGGCGGGGGAGCGGCCGGTCAGCACATGGCGCTCATGGAAGGCGGCCACGGCGTCCACGACCGCGCGTGAGGCGTCGAGCCGCGGCAGCGCCTCGAGCGCGGCCGTGAAGCAGAGGGCCGCGGCCGCGCGGATCTCCGGATCGGCGAGGCCGTCCCGGGCCGCGGCCGTCCACAGCGGATTGCCCGGGGCCGCGGCGATCTCCGCCAGCGGTTTGACGGCCCGGTAGACGGTCTCGGCTGCCTCCGGATCCTCGAACAGGGCGGTCGCGACCGCGACCGGCACCCGCCAGCCGTCCCTGCCCGACTGGGCGTCGATCATGCGCAGTTCGAGATGGCCGCGGGGCCGTACGGGCGGGAAGAGGGTGGTCAGGTGGTAGTGCAGATCGTCCGCCGTGGGCGGACGCGGGCCCCCCGAGCGCAGCCACCGGCGGAAGGTGAGCCCGTCGGGCACCTGCCACGGCCCTTCGGGCGTGCGCACGAACATCACCGGAGCGTCCAGCGCATGCGTGCTCCAGGCCGTGCGGGGCGCTCCGTCCAGCGGGGGCGCCAGCCGCCGTACGGGGTCCACTCGGGCCATCACGGCCTCACGGGTGGACCGCCATCCGGTGGACCGGCCTTCCGAGAAGGGGGAGTTGGCGAACGCGGCCAGCAGCACCGCGCCCAGCAGATGGGCGAGCCGCCAGCGTCTGGAGTGCCCCAGCGGGCCGGGCTCGTCGAGCCCGGCGTCCAGACAGACCTGCACGGAGGCGGTGCTGCACATCATGATGCGGCCGGGCGGGGCCGTGCGGCCGTAGAACGCCTCCATGGCGTCGTAACGTGGGGAGCGGAGGTGTCGTCTCGGGGGGTGCCAGGGATCGAGGCCCAGCCCGGTGAGGGCGAGTCCGGCCGGGCGGAGTGCGCGGCGCACGGCCTCCAGATCGGCCGCGGCGGTGTCGAGGCACTCCATGAGGGAGGCGGCGGGGGGCGAGCTGAGCTCCAGCTGGCCGCCGGGTTCGAAGGTGAGAAGCGAGGTCAGGGGCAGTTCGCGGACGCGTTGATGGGCGTCTTCCAGGCGGTCGGGCGCGAGGGCGGAACGGGGCCGGGCGGCGTCATGGATGAACCACTCCAGCTCCACCCCGACCGCTTTGGGCGGACCGGTCTTGAAGCAGATGCATCGCAGCAGGTCCTCCGCGTCGTCCTCGGTGATCGGCGGGCCGTACCCGCCGGTATCGGGTGGATGCATACCGGTTCCTCCTGTCGAAGGCACTCTGCCAACCTAAGGCCAAGGCCGACGCTTTGCACAAGAGTGCATCAGGAGTCCCAATAACCCTTTGCCGTATCTGGCGTATGCCCGTGAGGATGTCCGGCATGAGTGCACGACTGCGGGGGATCGCACGCCAGAACGAGGAAATCGTCGGCGCCGGCCGCTACCGGCTGCCCGACGGAACCGAGGTGTCCATCGAACGGCAGCTGGCGGCCGCGCTGGCCGGCACCCGGATGTACGGCCCCGAGGCCCTGCCCGTCACACCGGACGCCGACCGCGCCCCGGGCTTCGAGGTCACCGGCGAGTCCAGCACCGAAGCGGCCCGGCGGCTCGTCGTGGAGGACCCCGACCGTCCGGTCGCCGTCCTCAACTTCGCCTCGGCCCGCAATCCGGGCGGAGGCTACCTCAACGGCGCGCAGGCACAGGAGGAAGCGCTCTGCCGTGCCTCCGCGCTCTACACCGCGCTGCTGCGCGCGCCCGAGTACTACGAGCACCATCGCAGCGAGCGCAGCGCCTTCTACTCCGACCGGGTGATCCACGCACCCTCCGTGCCCGTCTTCCGCGACGACCGCGGAGAGCTGCTCCCCGCGCCGTACACCGTCGGATTCCTCACCTCGCCCGCTCCCAACGCCGGCGTCATCGCCGAGCGCACCCCCGAGGAGGCGCACCGCATCCCCGCCGCCCTGGCGTCCCGCGCCGAGAGGGTGCTTCAGACGGCGGCCGTCTGCGGCTACCGCCGTCTGGTGCTGGGGGCCTGGGGCTGCGGGGTGTTCCGCAACGACCCGGCCATGGTCGCGGGGGCCTTCCACACTCTGCTCACCGGCGAGGGACGGTTCGCGGGCCACTTCGAGCAGGTCGTCTTCGCCGTGCTCGACCGCACGGCGAACAGGTCCACGCTCGAAGCGTTCCGCCGCGTCTTCGCGCCTTGAGCTCCGGCCGTAGCGCCGCCCGGCCGCACCGCTCGATTCCGGCCATACCCGCCGAACGGCAGGAGACCGACCGCGAACCGGTCTGGAAAGATGCCGAGCGCGATGAGCCAGACACCGAAGCAGTCCGCAGAACGGCCCGTCCCGACCAGTGCCGACGTCGCCCGGCTGGCCGGGGTCTCGCGCGCCACCGTCTCCTACGTGCTCAACAACGCCACGGCCGTGCGGATCAGCGAACCCACCCGCCGCAGGGTGCGCGCAGCCGCCGAAGAACTGGGCTATGTGCCGCACGCGGCCGCCCGCAGCCTGCGCGCCGGGCACACCCGGACCGTTCTGCTGCCCACCGCGCAGCTCCCCGCCGGCCCCCTCTACAGCAGGTTCTCCCATGAACTCCAGTGGGCGCTGCGCCGCCTGGAGTACACGGTCGTCCAGCACGGCAGCCTCGGCCTCGACGGCGACGAGGCGGCCCGCGCCTGGGCCGAGCTGCGCCCTGTCGCGGTCGTGGCACTCGGCGACGTGGCCCTCACCCCGCACGGCGTCGGCGTCCTCAAACGCTCCGGCGCCAAGGCGGTGATCACACTGGGCCAGCGGCGCGTCGAGGGCGCACACTGCCTGATCATGGACCAGCGCGAGATAGGCGCGTGTGCGGTCGGCCATCTGCTGCAGCGGGGCCGCCGGGCCATCGGAGTGGTCCTGCCGAAGGAGCCGGGCCACGCCTGTTTCGCCGAACCCCGCCTGGAGGGCGCCCACGGCGCCGCCGCGAAGGCCGGGGCGGGTGTCCGGATCGAGCCGCTCCCCTTGTCGTACGAGGAGGAGTCGGCCGCGGCGCTGGCCGCCCGCTGCCGGGCGCACGGCCTCGACGCCGTCTACGCCTACAACGACGAGTACGCGATGCTGCTGATGCGCGCGCTGCAGGACGAGGGCGTCGACGTGCCGCGCCAGACGGCGGTCGTCGGCGCGGACGACCTCCTCCTCGGCCGGCTGCTGCGGCCCCGGCTCAGCACGGTCCGGATCGATCTGGTCACCGGGCGGCGGCTGGCCGAACTCGTCGACCGCGCCGTCCGCAGCCCCGGGACGCCCCTGGACCTGCACGCCCTGATGAGCGCCCGCGCCGTCCCCCGCGACTCCAGCTGATCCGGCCGGTTTCCGGAGACGACGTGCGCGCCGGGCGGCGCATGTCCTAGCGTCGGTGGTATGAGCAGCCAGCCGCAGCGGTTCGAGATCCTCCTGGTGCCCCAGCACGTCGAGGGCAAGGAAGGCGCCGAACTGGTCGAGAGCGCCATCCGCTCCGCGGTCGTCGAGGCGACCGGCCAGTACGGAGCCTCCGGCTACCCCCGCTACGTCGGCGGCGGCCTCGAAGCCGACATCGACCCGGAGACCCGCACGGTGGAGGCGCTGCTCGTGGACGGCGCGGAGCTGGACTACGGCCTGTCGGCGAGGGTCGTCGAGGCGGGGGGCTGAGCGCTCCGGAGGGCCGGGGGGCGAGCCGCCCGGGGCGTTGACAGGGCGCGGGGAGCGGCAGAGACTCGGGCCTGACCTGGTGAACCACCGTTCACCGGGCGAACAGGAGAACACGCGCACACGCAGGTCCACGCCCGGGAGACATCCGATGAGCATCCGCGACGTCTATATCGTCGACGCCGTACGCACCCCCGTCGGCAGGTTCGGGGGCGCGCTCTCCTCCGTGCGGCCCGACGATCTCGCCGCGCGTGTCGTCAGGGCGCTGGCGGACCGCACCCCGGACCTCGACCCGGCCCGGATCGACGACGTCGTCTTCGGCGACGCCAACGGCGCGGGCGAGGACAACCGCGATGTGGCGCGCATGGCCGTCCTGCTCGCCGGGCTGCCCGTGTCCGTCCCCGGCGTCACGGTCAACCGGCTGTGCGGCTCAGGCCTGGAGGCCGTCATCCAGGCGGCGCGCGCCATCGCCCTCGGGGACGCGTCCATCGCGATCGCCGGCGGCGTGGAGTCGATGTCCCGCGCCCCGTGGGTGCTCGAGAAGCCCGAACGCGCCTTTCCCGCCGGGCATCAGCAGCTCCACTCCACCACCCTCGGGTGGCGGATGGTCAACCCCGCGATGCCCCCGCAGTGGACCGTGTCGCTCGGCGAGGGCGCCGAACTGGTCGCCGAGAAACACGGCATCACCCGTGAGCAGCAGGACGCCTTCGCGCTGGCGAGCCATCAGAAGGCCGCCGCAGCCTGGGCGGACGGACTGTACGACGGCGAAGTCGTCGGCTGCGAAGGCGTGGAGCCGGTACGGGACGAGTGCATCCGAGACACCACATCCATGGAGGCCCTCGCCAAACTCAAGCCGGTCTTCCGCGACGGCGGCACGGTCACGGCGGGCAACTCCTCACCGCTGAACGACGGCGCCGCGGCCCTGCTGCTGGTCGACGAGGAGGGCCTGCGGGCCGTGGGGCGCGAGCCGCTCGCCCGCATCCGGGCCTGTGCGGTCACGGGCATCGAACCCCAGCTCTTCGGCCTCGGTCCGGTCGAGGCCGTCCAGCGGGCCCTGGGCAAAGCGGGCCGGACCTTCGCCGAACTCACGACGTTCGAGCTGAACGAGGCCTTCGCGGCCCAGTCGCTCGGCTGCCTCGCCGAGTGGCCCGAACTGGACCCCGCCCTGGTCAACCCGCGCGGGGGCGCGATCGCCATCGGCCATCCCCTCGGCGCGTCCGGCGCCCGGCTCGCCGGTTCCGTCGCCCACCAGCTGGCCGCCGCGGGGTCCGGCACGGGTGTGGCGGCGCTGTGCATCGGGGTCGGCCAGGGCCTCGCACTCGTACTCGAGCGCTGAGACCGTCACCGGAGGCCGAGACCGTTGCGGACGCTCAAGGCGGTCACCGGCCGGGACAGGAGACCATTGCCGACGCCGGCAGGGCGCCGCTGACATCCGGCCCCGAACCCGGCCCGGGCGGGCGCGCCCGCCGCCGGGCCCGGGGAGCGGCGCTCAGGCTTCCGGGGCCTCGGCTCCGGGCCGGCCGTTCTTCGCTTCCTCGATCGACTTGTGCACCGCGTCCATGTCCAGGGCGCGCGCCTGGCCGATGACGTCCTCCAGCGCGGGCTCGGGCAGCGCGCCCGGCTCCGCGAAGACGGCCACTCTCTCCCGCACGATCATCAGGGTCGGAATGGACTGGATGCCGAACGCGGCCGCCAACTCCCGCTGAGCTTCGGTGTCGACCTTCCCGAAGACCAGATCGGAGTGCCGTTCCGACGCGCCTTCGTACACCGGCGCGAACTGCCGGCACGGGCCACACCAGGAAGCCCAGAAGTCGATCAGGACGAAGTCGTTGTCGCTCACGACCTGATCGAAGTTCTCCTTGGTGAGCTCGACAGTGCTCATACGCTTGCTACCTCTTCCTGGGTCCCGTGGTTCTCGACGTCCCGTGGACTCGTCTTGCGACAACCGGGTCCGGATGCCCGGTATTCCTGCCCCTGCCCAGGTGGCCCCACCGCACACCCGGACCGGACCGGCCCCATGACCCGATCCGCGGAGTACGGCGTCGTGGCGGTTGGCCGGGCCCCGTCGGGAGACGGCCCGGCACACCGTCGTCCTCGCCGCCGGCAGCCGACCGGCCCTCCCCGGTCTCCCCGGTCTCCCCGGTCTCCCCGGCCTGCCCGGCGGCCGGCTCACCGTGGACGACAGCTGCCGGGGCGAGGGCCGCCGCCGGCTGTACGCGGTCGGCGACGTCGGCCACCGCGCTCTCCTCACTCTCCAGGGCAAGTGCCGGGCACGCATCGCGGGGGCAGCCGCCGCTGCCCGTGACCGCGGGTTCCCCCGGCGCGCCCCCGTCCCTGGGCGTCAGGGGCGAGCCCCGGAGGTCCAGGTGCTCCCCCGAGCCCGGGAGGCCCCGGTGCGCCCCGCTGCGGGGAGCGGCCGCGGCACACCACCGGCGGGCCGGAGCTGCCGGCCGCCGGTGCTCCGAGCCGGCCACAGGCTGCCGCCGAAGCGGGCGGTAGCCCGCGGCCTCCGCGCCCGCGGCCGCTCATGCGCGGGCGCGGAGGCACTTCTGTGCGGCCGCCGCCGCGGCCGCACAGGCCGCTCACCCCGCCGTGGACGGGGCAGACGGGGCAGACGAAGCCGCGGCCAGCGGCGGTCCGGTCAGCGAGCACACGACGTCCACGACGCCCTCGACCGAGCGGGTCAGGCTCTCCGCGAGCGGAATCCGCTCGCTGTCGCGGACCGTGCCCGTCAGATGGACCACCCCGTCGCACACCTCCACCCGGATGTCGTGCCGCGAGACGGGGAAGAGCCGGTCCACGACCTGCGCGCGCACCTGGAAGGCCAGCTCGTCATCCGAGCGGAGGAAGACCTTCAGCAGGTCGGCGCGGCTCACGATGCCCTGCAGGACGCCCTCGGCATCCACCACCGGCAGCCGTTTGACCTGCTGCCGGGCCATGACCCGGGCCGCCTGCGGCAGCGTCGCGTCGGCCCGGATCACCACCGCGGGAGTCGTCATCAGATCCTTCGCGCACACCGCACCGGCCTTGGCGGTGTCCGCCGCCCGCTCACGCTGCTCGACCATGCCGGCCCCACCGCTGCGGAACTCCTCCTTGGGCAGCAGATCCGCCTCGGAGACCACGCCGACGACGCGCCCCTCCCCTTCGATCACGGGCACCGCGCTGACCTGCCACCGCTCTATCGCGGCGGCGATCTCCTTGAAGCGGGCATCCCGGTCCACGGACACGACGGTCCTGGTCATCACATCGTTCACGGTGTATGGACGGCCATCCATGACAGGCACTCCATGCATAGGCGGCGGTGTGCGGGGAACCCCTCACACACCCCAGACTCCGCCGCCCACGGCGTCGCGGACAGGGCCGACCGGCCCCGCCCACGGGCCTGGCGGCCCATGCGGCCGCCGGGCCCGGCGGGGCAACCTGGCGGTGACGGCCGGTCCGCAGCCGGGCCGGCAGCCGGCGCAGCCTCTTCGAACGGACGTGAGGAACATGCCGACCACGAGACCACGCGCTTCATCCGCCGGTCCCGTCGCCCACCAGTCCACGGACATGGGCCGGCGCATCGCCACCCGCCGTGCCGAGCTGGGACTGACCCGCGAGGAGGTCGCCGGGCGCTGCGGCGCCGCACCCAGCTACATCCGGTATGTGGAGGAGCACGCGTCCGCCCCCGGCATCGGGGCCATCATCCGGCTCGCCGACGCCTTGGAGACCACGGTCGCCGACCTCGCCGGCGGCTCCGCCGGCCGCCCGCCGGGCGCAGCCAGCGCGCCGCGCAACGCCCGGCTGGTCGACCTGGACCGCGACGAGTCCTGGGAGCTGCTCGCCGGCCACGGCGTGGGCCGGATCGGCGTCACCACGGACGAAGGACCCGCCATCGTGCCCGTCAACTATGTGGTCGCCGGCGGCGCGATCGCCTTCCGCACCGCACCCGGCGCCGTGCCCTCCGCCGCCGCGGGCTCCGAGGTCGCCTTCGAGGTCGACCGCATCGACGACGCCCAGTGCCAGGGCTGGAGCGTGCTGGTGACCGGCCGCGCCAAGCCCGTCACGGCCCCCGACGCCATCGGCCGCCTGGAGGCCGCTGCGCAGAGCCTGCCCTGGGCGGGCGGGCAACGCGGGCTGTGGCTGGCGATCGCCCCCGAGCGGGTGACCGGCCGCCGCGTGATCAACCCGCAGAGCGGCGTCCCGGACCCGGGCCGCAGCGTCTCCGGCTCCCGCGAGCCATCCCGGAGACGGCCCTGACGCCGCCGCCGACGCGCCCGCACCGAGCGGCAGCCCACCGTGACCGCGACCGGGAACGCGACCGGGACCGGGACAGGGACCGACGTACCGTGCCGATGAGAGGAGCCGGATGGAACGCAGCACCGGGGCGGGAACCCACGAGCAGGCAACGGTCGAGCCCCCCGGGCCGCGCCCGCTGCATGCCGCGGTCTTCGACGCCGACGGCGTGTTGATCGACTCGGCCGGAGTGCACGCCGCCGCCTGGAAGCGTGCCTTCGACGCCTGTCTGCACGCCCTGGCGGACCGCGACAGTCCCCAGGGGCGGCCCTTCGACGAGGACGACGAGTACCGGCGGCTGGTGGACGGCAGGTCGCGCGTCGAGGGCGCCCGCTCGTTCCTCACCTCACGCGGCCTCTATCTGCCGCTCGGCGCCCCCGACGACCCACCGGGCTGCAACACCGTCTGGGCCGTCGCCGCACGCAAGGACCAGATGTTCGTCGCCGCGCTGCGTGAGCGGCCCGTGCGGGTCTTCCCTGAGGTGCCCGAGGTGCTGCACGCGCTGAGGCGGGCCAGGGTGGCCTGTGCGGCGGCCTCGGCTTCCCGCCACGCCGGCGAACTCCTCGCCGCCGCCGGGATCGCGGACCTGCTCGACGCCGTCGTCGACGGCACAGAGGTCGCCCGACTGCGCCTGGCGTCCAAGCCCGACCCCGCGCTGTTCCTCGAGACCGCACACCGCCTTGCGGCGCCGCCCTCGGCGACCGCCCTCGTCGAGGACGCGGCCGTCGGCGTGCAGGCCGCCCGCCGCGGTGGATTCGCCCTGGTCGTCGGGGTCAACCGGGCAGGCAGCCGGGCCGGCGCCGACCGGCTGCGCGCGTCTGGGGCCGACACGGTGGTCGAGGACCTCACCGGCCTGCCCGGCCGGATCCGCCGGGGGAGCGAGCTGTGACCTCCTCATGGACCTGGGAGTACAGCGGCTACGACCCCAAGCAGGAACGTCTCAGGGAAGCCCTGTGCACCCTCGGCAACGGCCGCTTCGCCACCCGCGGCGCCGCCCCCGAGACCGACGCGGGCCCCGTGCACTACCCCGCCACCTACGGCGCGGGCTGCTACAACCGCCTTGAGTCACTGGTGGCCGGGCGTCGCATCGTCAACGAAGACCTGGTCAACCTGCCGAACTGGCTGCCGCTGCGCTACCGCTGCCGCCCCGCCGACGGCCCGGTCGGCGACTGGCTCACCCCCGACCACGCCAGCCTGCGCCGCTACCACCTGACCCTCGACCTGCGGTCCGGCGTGCTGACCCGCCATCTGCTCTACCAGGACGGCTACGGCCGCCGGCTGGGCGTCACCCACACCCGCCTGGTCCACATGGGCGACCCGTATCTCGCCGCCCAGCGCACCACGCTGCGCGCGTACGGCTGGCAGGGAGAGATCGAGCTGGAGTCCGCGCTGGACGGGGACGTCGTCAACGCGGGCGTCGACCGCTACCGGGAACTGGCGAACCGCCATCTGACCGGACTGCGCAGCGGAGTGGACCGCTCCGGCGCGCTGTGGCTGAGCTGCCGCGCCACCGACGGCAGGCTCCGCGCAGCCATGGCCCTGCGCACCGCCGTACGGCCCCTGGCCGCCGTCAGCACCTGGTTCAGCGGCGGCCGGGCCGCCCAGTCCTGCACCGTGCCGATCTCCCGCCAGCGCCATGTCACCGTGGTGAAGACCGCCGCCCTGCACACCACGGTCGACGGCCCCGCCGGAGAGCTGGAGCGCGACGCGCTCGACAGCGTCACCCAGGCCCCCGGCTTCGCCGCCCTGCTCACCTCGCACCGCCAGGCATGGGACAGGCTGTGGCAGCGGGCGGAGCTGTCCGTGCCGGGCGAGGCGGGCCGGGTGCTGCGGCTGCACATGTTCCATGTGCTGCAGACCCTGTCGCCGAACACCGCGACCCTCGACGTGGGCGTGCCCGCCCGCGGCCTGCACGGCGAGGCCTACCGCGGCCATGTCTTCTGGGACGAGCTGTTCGTCCTGCCGTACCTCAGCCTGCACTTCCCGCAGGTCGCCCGCGCCCTGCTCGGCTACCGCCACCGCAGGCTGCCCGCAGCCTGCGAGTCCGCCCGCAAGGCCGGGCACCAGGGCGCGATGTACCCGTGGCAGAGCGGCCGCGACGGCCACGAGGAGAGCCAGGAAGTCCACCTCAACCCCCGTTCCGGCCACTGGATGCCCGACCACTCACGGCTGCAGCGGCACGTCGGCTCGGCCATCGCCCTCAACGTGTGGCGGTACGCTCAGACCAGCGGCGACACCGACTTCCTGCACGGTCCCGGAGCGGAGATGCTGTTCCAGATCGCCCGGTTCTGGGAGGGAGCGGCGGAGTACGACCCCTCCCTCGCCCGCTGGCGCATCCGGGGCGTCGTCGGCCCCGACGAGTTCCACGACGCCTACCCGGACTCCGACCGCCCCGGCCTCGACGACAACGCCTACACCAATGTGACCGCCTCCTGGGTGCTCGCGCGGGCCGCCGCACTGGCGGCGGCGCTGCCCGAGGCGCGACGGTCCGAACTGTTCGAGCAACTCGGCGCGGAGCCCGACGTCCCGGAACGCTGGGAGGCCGTCTCACGCGGTCTGCATGTGCCCTTCCACCAGGGGGTGATCAGCCAGTTCGAGGGGTATGGCGAGCTGGCCGAACTGGACTGGGACGCATACCGCGCCCGCTACACGGACATCCGCAGACTCGACCGGATCCTGGAGGCCGAGGGGGACACGGTCAACCGCTACCAGGCGTCCAAGCAGGCCGACACGCTGATGCTCGGCCAGCTGTTCTCCCCGGCCCAGCTCGCGGAGCTCTTCTCACGGCTGGGCTATGTCGTCGACGACGAGACATGGCGCCGGACCGTCTCGTACTACCTGAGCAGAACCAGCCACGGCTCGACCCTGTCCAGCCTGGTGCACGGCTGGGTGCTCACCCGCCTCGGCGGCGCCGACGCCTGGCGCTACTGCGAGGAGGCGCTGCTCAGCGATGTGGCCGACGTCCAGGGCGGCACCACGGCCGAAGGCATCCACCTGGGCGCGATGGCCGGCACCCTCGACCTGGTGCAGCGCGGACTGACCGGTCTGGAGACCGGGGCCGACGGGCTGCGGCTGCACCCGGTGCCGCTGGACGAGATCTCCCGCTTCACCTTCTCGCTGTGCTACCGCGGCCACCGGGGCCTCCGGGTGCGGATGCTGCCCGGCCGCCTGGGGATCATCGTGCCGTCGTCGCGGGCAGGCCCGCTCACCGTGGTCCTCCCCGACGACCGCCGCGTCGTGCTCAACCCCGGCGAGCGCCACTGGTACCGGCTGCCGCGCCCCGAGTCCTGAGCGGGCCGGCGGTGTCGGCGGCTACCGTGGAGAGGACACACCAGGGCACCGGGGCGTCGATGCGCGCTCACGTCTCACACAGGCGGAGGGGTCCATGCACCACGACGGTGGAACCGAGCGGGACGGCCGGATGCCGCAGCTGAGGCTTGACGAGCTGCTCGACGAGCTCCAGGCCCGCATCGACGAGGTGCGCGGCACCAGGGACCGGCTCAACGGGCTCCTGGAAGCGGTCCTGTCGGTGGGGCGCGAACTCGACCTGCCGCAGGTGCTGCGGGGCATCGTGGAGGCCGCCGTGGCCCTCGTCGACGCCGGCTACGGAGCGCTCGGCGTCATCGGGGACGACCGGAAGCTGGCGCAGTTCCTGCCGGTGGGCATCAGCGACGAGGTGCGCGGGCAGATCGGCGACCTGCCGTCCGGGCACGGGCTGCTGGGCGAGCTGATCCGGCATCCGAAGCCGCTGCGCCTCGAGGAGCTGTCCGAGCACCCGGCCTCGTCCGGCTTTCCCGAGCACCACCCGCCCATGCACACCTTCCTGGGGGTGCCCATCCGCGTCCGCGACGAGGTCTTCGGGAATCTGTATCTGACGGAGAAGCGCGGCGGGGCCGCGTTCGACGCCGAGGACGAGGCGGTGCTGTCGACGCTCGCCGTGGCGGCGGGCATCGCGATCGAGAACGCCCGCCTGTTCGAGGAGGTCCGGCTCAGGGAGCGCTGGCTGGCCGCGAGCACCGAGATCACCGGCGCCCTGCTGTCCGGGTCCTCGGAGACCGAGGTGCTGGAGGTGATGGCAGAACGCGCCCGGCAGATCACCTCGGCGGAGCTCAGCGCCATCTACCTGCTGGAGAAGGGCCCCGAGGCCAGGGGCGGCCGGCTGCGCGGAGCACTGGCTCTCGGCCAGGGGGCGGAGGGCCACCGAGGCAAGCTGCTGCCCGCCGAGGGCACCCTGATCGGGGCCGCGCTCGCCGAGAGCGCTCCGATCACCTCGCCCGACATCGCGAACGACGCGCGGGTCACCTTCGAGCCCGGCCGCTGGAAGGGCTTCGGGCCCGCGGTGGCCGTGCCGGTGGGCACCCACGACCGGGTGCGCGGTGTGCTGACCCTCGCCCGGCAGGCGGGACGCCCGCCGTTCAGCGACACGGAGACCGGCCCGCTGTCCGGGTTCGCGGCACAGGCCGCCCTGGCCCTGGAACTCGCCGACCGACGCCGCGACGCCGAGCAGATGAGCCTGCTCGCCGACCATGACAGAATCGCCCGCGACCTGCACGACCTGGCCATTCAGCGGCTCTTCGCCACCGGTATGACCCTCCAGAGCGCCCAGCGGTTCGTCCAGCACCCCGAGGCCGAGGAGCGGCTCGGAAGGGCCATCGACGACCTCGACTCCACCATCAAGATCATCCGATCGACCATCTTCGGCCTCCGCGAGCACGAGCACTCCAGGGAGGCCGACGGACTGCGCGGCCGCGCCGTGCGCATCGTCGAGGACGCCGTCGGCGTCCTGGGCTTCGCCCCGGCGCTGCGCATGGAGGGCCTCATCGACACCGAGGTGCCCCGGGCGGCCGCCGACGAGGTCGTGGCCGTGATCGGCGAGGCGCTGAGCAACGTCGCCCGGCACTCCCGTGCCTCGCGCGCCGAAGTCGCCCTCGTCGCCCGCGGCGGAACGCTGACCGTCACCGTGACGGACGACGGAGCCGGGATCTCCCGGCAGGCGCGGGAACGCAGCACCGGGGGCCTGCGGAACCTCGCGGAGCGGGCCGAACACCTGGGCGGCGCACTGACCGTGGCGGCGCGTCAGCCCGGCGGCACCCTGCTGGAGTGGCGCATTCCGCTGCCGCCCGCGGACTGAGGCCCCGGCTGCCCCTGCCCGTGCAGCTCCTGCTGGTCGCGCTGGTCATGCTGGTCGTGCACTTGAGCCGCGATCACCGCCGCCTGCACCCGCCGCTCCACACCCAGCTTCGCCAGCAGCCGTGAGATGTGGTTCTTCACGGTCTTCTCCGACAGATACAGCCGCTTGCCGATCTCGCGGTTGGTCAGCCCTTCCCCGATCAGTTCCAGCACGGACCGCTCGCGTGCGGTGAGCCCGGCCAGCCGCTCGTCCTCCTCGGCCGCGGGCTCGGGCCCGCGCAGCGAACGCATCAGCCGCGCCGTCGTGGCCGGGTCCAGCATGGACTGCCCCGTCGCCACCGTGCGCACCGCGGACACCAGGTCGGATCCCTTGATCTGTTTGAGCACATAGCCCGAGGCCCCGGCCATGATCGCATCCAGCAGCGCCTCGTCGTCGTCGAAGGACGTCAGCATCAGACAGACCAGCGCCGGCATCCGTGAGCGCAGTTCCCGGCAGACGGAGACGCCGTCCCCGTCCGGCAGCCGCACATCCAGGACGGCCACCCGCGGCCGCAGCGCCGGTCCCCGGGCCAGGGCCTGCTCCGCGGTGGCCGCCTCCCCGACGACCTCGATGTCGGGCTCGGAGTCCAGCAGATCGTGCAGCCCGCGCCGGACGACCTCGTGGTCGTCCACGAGCAGTACCCGGATGGGCGTCTCAGCCGAGAAGGCCGGAGCGTCGGACATATCGGCTCCCTGACCGTGCAGCCCCCCCGACCGTCGGATGTGATCGATCGTGCCCGCCGATGCGCGTCCGGCGCCAGGGCCGAACGGGTCCGATCGCCGCCGGACGTCCCTACCGCGACGCCTCGCCCCCGGCTCCGCCCCCGATCCCGGCGTCGTCCGAGGACAGCTCGATCCTGACGTCCACCACGCCCTCCACCGCCCGCACCGACCGGGCGATCAGCGGAACGAGAGACCGTTCCGGCAGCGTGCCGGCGATGGTCGCCACCCCCTCCGTCACCGTCGCCCGCACCCGGACGTCCGGCGGCAGATGCCGCAGCACAGCCTCGTCGATCTCGGCGGCGATCTCCACGTCCCCGCGCAGGAACACCTTGAGCAGGTCGCTCCGGCTCACGACACCCTCCAGCAACCCCGTCGCGTCCACCACGGGCAGCCGCTTCACCCGCCGCCGCGCCATGATCCGCGCCGCTTCGGGAAGCGTGGCATCGGGATGGACCGTCACGGCCGGGGCCGACATCAGCTCCTCGGCGCACACGGCCTCGGCCTTCACCGCGTCGGCCGGCAGCTCCGCGCCCCACGACGGCCGCTCCACCCGGTACTCCTCCTTGGGCAGCAGATCCGCCTCGGAGACCACGCCGATCACCCGGCCCTCACCCGCCAGGACGGGCAGCGCGCTGACCTTCCACTGCTCCATCAGCTCCACGATCTCCTTGTACGTGGCCCGCCGACCCACGGCGACGGCCGTGTGGGTCATGACGTCGCTGACGGTGTGCGGGGCACGCGTCCGCGGCCCGGCGTCGTTCGATGTCACCGGCATGGAGAACTCCTCAGCTTCCGCTTCCGTGTGGTGCGTACAGATCCAGCAGCCGTACTCGTGTCGCATGCAGCCGGTGCGAGAGCACCCGCCCGATCCAGTGCCCCATGGCGGACCCGAACGCGGGGTCGGCGTCCATCATCATCCGCACCACTTCGGCGTCGAACTCATGCGCGCGGACCGGCGTCATCGCCTCCGCGCCCAGCTGCCACACATAGGGGCGATACAGCCAGGACCAGCCCACCAGCTCCCCGAACCCCAGGGAGTCGATGACGGCCTTGCGCCCGCCGGGCACCCGGAAGTCCAGCGTGACCGTGCCCGAGCGGATGATCCAGAAGTGGTCGGCCGGCTGCCCTTCCTCGAAGATCCGGTAGTTCTCGGGGAAGCCGACCTCCCTGGCCGTCGCCATCAGCCGGGCGCGGTACTCGGCGGGCAGGGAGGCGGCCATACGGGTGGGGGAGGGGGTGGTCATCGCTGCTCCTTCATCTCGCATCCTGTGTTCCAGCCTCGGACCCCGGCCCACCACACGGGAGGGCCGACTGGCCCAAGGCTGGGCCCTCACACTCCACGCCGGCTCCATTCGGGCTCCGTCTTCGCCCAGTCCGCCTCCCATTCCGCCATCCGGCGGCGCAGAGCGGCGTGGTGCTGCCACAGCCGGCCGCCCGTGGCGAGAGCGGCCGCGCCGCCCGCGGCGAACGTGCCGACCACGATCGTGCTCGCCCATACGTCGGCGCCGCTGTCCGGCGGCTGAGTGACCCGCCCCTGCTCGTCCAGCCACACCACCGCCCGGTCACCGCGCGTGGCGTCCTCCGGAACCGGAATAAGCCCTTCCGTCTGTTTGCCGCCCGGCTCCTGCCAGCGGACCTGCGCCCAGGACTCGACGGCGGTCCCACCGCGGTCGGCCGACACCTGCGGAGCCCCGGCATCCTCCAGGAGCCGCCCTTCGACCGGGTGGCGGGCCGCCGCCTGTTCGGCGGCCGCCGAGCGCCCGTGCTCGTACGTCATCCAGCCCGCGGCCGCGCCCGCCGCGGGAGCGCCTGCGACCAGGGCCGCAGCGAACACGGCCGCGGCCCACGCCTCCACCACGTCACACCTCCGGCGCAGTGGATTCGGCGCCGCCCGCCGCGGATGTGCTGTGTCCTTCATGGCGACCCCGCCCTCTCCGGGACGTCTCCTACGCCGTCGAACCCAGCGTCCAACGACGGGCCCCGTACGCCCCAGGGCTGCCCGGGCCTCCCATCAGGGCCGTTCGGCCCCCTCGTCCGGCCGCACCCGGCTAGGTTGGCCGCCATGAGCAATCTCGACCGTCAGGCCGTCCCCTCCCGCTGCGGCGGCCGCGGCTTCGTCG
Source organism: Streptomyces chengmaiensis (assembly GCF_029846775.1). NCBI lineage: Bacteria > Bacillati > Actinomycetota > Actinomycetes > Kitasatosporales > Streptomycetaceae > Streptomyces > Streptomyces chengmaiensis. Next base: position 128,733 of record NZ_JARWBG010000003.1, on the reverse strand, counting down.
TCGCCGAACCCGTACGAGAACTCCTCAGCCCCCGCCGGGTACCCCTCGGGGAATCCACCGAGGTCCGCAGGCTGCTGCCCAACCTCGGCCGCCGCATGGTCGGCGCCTGGGCCTTCGTCGACCACTACGGCCCCGACGACATCGCCGGTGAGCCCGGCATGCAGGTGCCGCCCCACCCGCACATGGGACTCCAGACCGTCAGCTGGCTCCACGAGGGGGAGGTGCTGCACCGCGACAGCACCGGCTCACTCGCCGCGATCCGCCCCCGCGAACTGGGCCTGATGACCTCGGGCCGGGCCATCAGCCACTCCGAGGAGAGCCCCGTCCCGCACCCCCGCTTCCTGCACGGCGCGCAGCTGTGGGTGGCGCTTCCCGACAGCGCCCGCCACACCGAACCGCGCTTCGAACACCACACCGACCTGCCGGCCGTCACCGCCCCCGGCATTACGGCCACCGTCATCCTCGGCGCCCTCGACGGCGCCGTCTCACCCGGCGCCGTCCACACACCGCTGACCGGCGCGGACCTCACCCTCACCGGCGGCGCCGAGGCCCGCCTCCCGCTCGACCCCGACTTCGAGTACGCGGTCCTCGCCATGTCCGGCGAAACCCATGTGGACTCCGTCCCCGTCCTGCCCGGATCGATGCTCTACCTCGGCTGCGGCCGCACCGAACTCCCGCTGCGCGCCGAGTCGGACGCGTCGGTGATGCTGCTGGGCGGCGAGCCCTTCGACGAGGAGATCGTCATGTGGTGGAACCTCGTCGGCCGCACCCACGACGAGATCGCCGAGGCCCGCGAGGCGTGGATGACGGGCACCCGCTTCGGCGAGGTGAAGGGCTACGCAGGCGACCGCCTGCCGGCCCCCGAACTCCCCGCGACACCGCTGAAACCGCGGGGCAGGGTGCGCTGAACCGGGACAACGCGGCAGGTTCGGCGGCTCCGTGACCCGGAAGCGCTGGACCGTGTGCGTCACGCGCGGCCGCCGACGCCGTTCGTGACGGGCAGCCCCTCCCCGGCGACGCCGGGTACTCCGGCCGCGCCGACCACCCCTGGTACGCCGATCGGGCCCGGCAGGTCGAGGCGCGCGGGGAGGATCAGGCCGGCTGCCCGGCCGTCCCGCCCGCCGACCCGTCCCACCAGCGGGCGTCCGGTCCGTCCCCCGCCGCCTGGGCCGCGAGCTCCGTGGCCGCCCGCCGCAGGGCCACCACCCCCGGCGCGTCCCGGCGGGCCGCCGCCCACGCCAGCAGCGCTGCACAGGGAGGGGCGTCGGAGACGTCGACGTACCGGATGCCGGGCCGCGGGAACAGCTCGCGGCAACTCGCCGAGACCAGCCGCAGCCCCGCGCCCTGTGCGACCGCCGCGAGACCGCCCTCGAACGTCGTCGCCGTATGCGCGGTGTACGCCACGGGTGCGCCGTCCGGTCGCGGATCGGCCGCCCAGAAGGCCCGCCACCCGTCCGGCACGGCCGGAGACAGGCCGACCACCGGCACCCGGGCCAGCTCGGCGAGCGTCACGGAACGGCGTCCGGCCAGCCGGTGGCCGTCCGTCAGGCAGGCGACGACCGGCTCTGTCGCCAGACGCAGGGACTGCACGCCGCGCGGCGCCGGGCCGTAGCACAGCACCGCGTCGACCCGCCCGTCCAGCAGCGCCCCGAACTGCTCGGTGAAGTCCACCTCTCGCAGCGCCGTCTCCAGCCCGGGATGCCGCTCCTCGACCCGCTCCAGCAAGGCCCGGATGACCGGCAGGGCAGTCACATAGCAGCCCAGGACGAGGCGGCCGGACAGCGACCGCTCCTGTTCCCGTACGGCATTTCGCAGCGCCTCGGCGGCCCCGACCGCCTCCCGGACGCGGGGGAGCAGGGCCTCACCGGCGGCGGTGAGGCGCACCCGCCGGGTCGACCGCTCCAGCAGGGCCACACCCCACTGTTCCTCCAGCCGCCGCAGCTGCCTGCTGAGCGCGGGCTGGCTGATGTAGAGGCGCTCGGCGGCGCGCCCGAAGTGCAACTCCTCGGCGAGCACCAGCAGCAGCCGCAGCTGACGCATGCTCGGATCGGACCCGTCACTCATAAACGGGACGTTATCAATCGGGGCCGTACGCGCATCAGTCAGCACTTCCCGGCAGGCAGGCGGCCCGGCGACGATGGAATCACCGCACACACCCGAGCGAGGAGTCCGTCATGCCGTCGTCGCGCCGCTGGTTCCAGTCGGTGATCCTGCTGCTGGGCCTGGTAGTGGTGGGCACCGCCCTGGCCGACATCGCCCTCGGGCCCTCCGTCCTGCCTGGCGTCGTCGAGGCCGACACGACGCTCGACAGCAACTACCGCTTCTTCGCCGGGCTGTGGTGCACCCTCGGCATCGTCATGCTGGCCACGGTCCCGCACGTCGAACGCCACGCGCTCGCGCTGCGGGCCGTGTTCGGCGCCGTGTTCCTCGGGGGGCTGGCGCGCGGCCTGTCGTATCTGTCGGTCGGCGCTCCCCACGCACTCTTCACGGCGGGCATCGGGGTCGAACTGCTGCTGCCGCCCCTGCTGCTCCTGTGGTCACGGCGGGTGTGCCGGGAGCCCGCACGGCCGGGGACGCGCTGAGAGCCCGGGCGGGGCGACCGTATCGGGGGTCGGCCGCCCCGCCCGCCGTCTTCATGACGTCCTCACGGCGTCGTAACACCGTCGGGAGCTGTCTTCGCCATGGTGTTCGCGGTGCTGCTCGCCTCTCATGTCCGGGTGGGCCCTTGCTGACAGCGGGACAGGCAGGATGCGGCCAAGTCCGTCTTATGGCCAGACCTGTTGTCAGTGGCCCGCGGCATGATGTGGGGCACGTGACGGCCCGTCCGACCGAGGGTTTTCGAGGCCGTCGGCGACAAAGGGAGGGGTGCTGTGCGCAGGCCGGTCACAGGCGAGGTGCACGTTCACTACGGTCAGATCTACGTTGAAAGCGATCCGGACAGTGCGATCCCGGACCTTTCCAAGGCGTTCGCAGGTCAGCGCGGGGGGCTGTGCGGGGCCGTAGTCCCGGGCGTGCTCTGGCTGATCACCGGGCTGCACACAGGCAACGTCGGCTTCGTCGTGGAGGTCCACGACGAAGATCCTCCGCTGGGCCCGGTCTGGGAGGACGTGGTGGAGGTGTCCTTCCGCCCGGCCTCGGAACGCACCAGTTTGGTGCAGTGGGCGGGTGAGGCCGCGTGGGACCTGGATCTCGCCCGGACCGACTACCGGGTGCGGTACTGCGCCCGGGGGATGGACGAGGGACGGGAGCTGGACACCAGGGTGGCCGGGAAGCCACAGGCGGACAGCTACCTACTGCAGTTCTGGCCCGCGCCGCCTCGCCCGGGTCGTGTGGTCCGCCAGACCTCGCGGATCGCCGCGTACTGGCACCGCTACGCGCGCGAACTTCCGCCGCCACCCACCCCCCAGCAGCGCGCCAAGACCGAATGCCTGGCCCGCCAGGCGGAGGAACGGGCCGCCGAGGAGCGGCGACTGCACCGCGAGCAGTGGGAGTGGGGCGGGCGACTGCCGAGCGAGGGGCTGCGCGGTGTCGGCGGTAACGTCCGCGGTCTGCTCCGCTTCGACGGCGACCTGGTGCACGCCCTCGACGCCGCGGGTCCGGAGGTCCAGCGTGCGGTAGCGTCGCTGGCTGCCCAGCAGGCCTGCGCGGCAGCGGGCCTGACCGAGGTTCCGTGGGTCACCCAGGCGCTCACCGCGTTGACGCAGGAACGTCCGCTGCCGCCGCCGTTCGACGACACGGCCCGGCTGTGGGAGACCCTGCGGTCCGACCCGCAGGTCCCGAGGCGGTCGGTGCTCGAGGCGATACCTCCTGGGCGACCGCCATATCGCCCACCCACGCCCCCGGCGGCGGCAGGGTGGACGTGGGTCCCGGCCGCGGAGTCGGGAGACGGGCCAAGGCGGCGGGGCCTCGGCCGGACACTGGGCGCGCTCGTACCGACTGGGCCAGTCAGTCAGAGCGCGACACCGACCGCAGGCGTGGGGCAAGGTGCTGCCGTGGTGGTGCACGCCTCCGGCACTCCGCGCGGACCCGAGCGGATCTCACAGCCGCACTTCGCCCTTCCTGCCGTGCTGGCCGCTGCCGAGCCCGACCCGCTGAAGGCGGCACTGGACGCGGTGTGGCACGCGGTAAATGCGTACGGCGAGCACTACCCAGAGTTGCTGGAGGAAATCCGGTCGGCGTGCGTCGAGCAGCTGGGAGAGTAGGGCGGCGCCACCTTCCTCAAGGGCGACGCGACCGACGGGGTCACCGGCAGGTGCGCCTGACACAGGCGGCCGCGCCCCGCGGCCCGGCCGTCGGCAGCTCAGCGTGCGGAGAAGGGCCGGGCGCACGTGGGGAGCCCGGGAGGGTCCTTCGTCCCCACCGCGGGCAGCCAGGCCATCACCCGCTCCGCGCCGTCCTGCAGGCGGACCCGGTGCCGTCGGGGTGCTGGCACTCGGCGGTGAGGGCGTCTCCGTGCCACACCTGGACGACACGGCCGCCGAGGTCGTCCCGCTGAAAGCCTTCGACGCACGCAAGGAGGCACGCGTGACGCGTCCTCCCGCATGGAGAAGCGGGAGTGCCCAGTCTGCGGGGTCACTTGGACGACCGGCACCGACCGACGTAATGACGCACGCTACCGATCAGGGCGCTGCCGCCAAGCTGCCCTTCCGCCGACGCGCAGCCGCCGAAGACGACTGACCGACAACAGCAGGAAGGCACTACTGTCCTCAGCTATGACCGAGCCGTCCTACCTGCACGCCACTCGGGTGGCCTACGACACTGTTGCCGTCGACTACGCCAAGCTCGTGCCTCCCGCGTTCGAGGACGACCTGTACGGCCGCGCGATGATAAGCACGTTCGCCGAACTCACGCGGGCCCTGGACGCCGGGCCCGTCGCTGACCTCGGCTGCGGGCCCGGCCACGTGACAGCGCACCTTCAGTCCCTCGGGGTGACCGCGTTCGGCATCGACCTGTCTCCCGAGACGGTTGCGGTTGCCCGGCGCAGGCATCCGGACCTGCAATTCGACGAAGGGTCGATGACGGACCTGGACCGGGCGGATGGCAGTCTTGGCGGCATCATCGCCTGGTACTCAATCGTCCATACCCCTCCGGAGCTGCTGCCAGTTGTATTCGCAGAGTTCCACCGCGTGCTGGCTCCGGGTGGCCATCTGCTGATCGCCTTCAAGGCCGGTGACAGGCTCCGGCACCTGGAGCATGCATACGGGCACGAGTTCTCCCTCGACGTCTACTGGGTGTCTCCCGACCGCATCGCTGAGCTGCTGAGCCAGACCGGGCTTGTGGTGGACGCCCGGCTGATCCGCGAGCCCAACGAGCAGGAGAAGCCCCGGCAAGGCCGGCAGGCATACCTCGTGGCTCGAAAGCCAGGGAAGTCGGTTGGAGATCTGGAAACGCGGGCAGCCGACAACATCTCCTGAGACGAACTCGCCGATCTGATCCCCGGCGACAACATCAAATGAGACCGGCCGCCGGGCCGGTCTCACCACTGCTTTCATCCGCCCAGGTCCATGCGGTCAGACGTCTGCCCCGAGCGCGGTGGGAAGTGATTGCCCGGGTCAGTGCGGGGCCGGCGGTCTGCCGGTGAAGCGGCGCCGGGTCACGCTTTCACGAGTTCTTTTCTGATCAGGCTCTCGGCGGCTGCGAGGATGGCGGCCTCGGGACTGCTGCGGGGCTGCCACCCCAGGACGCGTCGGGCTTTTGCGCTGGTCGTCTTTCTGACGAAGCCGAGGTCCGGCACGACCGTACGGAGCTCCTTGTCGAAGAGGGAGGCGACGCGCACCACGGCATTGGGGATGGACCGGGTCGGCACGTGTTTGGCCGCGTCTCCGAGATTGGCTCTGAGGACGGCGCCGATCTGCTTCATCGGGATCGCCGGGCCGCCGGCGGTGAGGAAGCGCTGACCGGCGGCTTCGGGGGTGGTCATGGCCAGCAGGTGCGCGCTTGCCACATCGCGTACGTCGACGATCGGGATCCACAGATCGGGATAGCCGGGCATCGCCCCGTCGAGGCTTCGCTGGATGAGGTGGTTCGACCCGGAGACCGCCCTGCCCATCACGGGTCCCATGACTGCGACGGGAAGGACCGTGGCGAGTTCCGTCGAGCCGCCCTCGGCGTCGATGAAATCCCACGCGGCGCGCTCGGCCAGCGTCTTGCTCCTGGTGTACGCGGTGGCGCCCGGCCCGTCGAGGACGCTCCAGTCCTCCTCGGTGAACTGGTGGTCGGTGTGCGGGTACCCGTAGGCGACCGCATGGAACGCAGAGGTCAGGACGACCCGTTCGACACCGGCGTCGCGGGCCGCCCGCAGCACGCGCAGAGTGCCTTCACGCGCCGGAACGATGACATCGTCCTCGTTCCCGGCATGCTCCACATGCACGGGAGAGGCCACATGCAGCACAGAGTCGCACCCGGCGACGGCATCGGCCCACCCTGCGTCACGCGTGAGGTCCGCCGCCACGAAGCTCAGCGCGCCGCCGTTCACCATCCCGGCGTCGCCGAGCTGCGTCCGGACCTCGGGTTCGCGCCCGAGGGTGCGCACGGTCGTGCGCACCCGGTATCCCTGCTCCAGCAGTTGGAGAATGCAGTGCCCCGCGATGAAGCCGGACCCGCCGGTGACGAGGACACGAGGCTGCGACGCGGTCATGCCCGGGCCCCCGGGAGCGGTGTGTTGATCATCTGTCTTCCTTCCGCGCTCGCCCAGCTCACTGGGGCGTGGACAACTGTCGGGGCCGTCGAGCGGCTCCGGGCCTCACCGCGCTGACACGGCCGCCGGCTCGGGGCCGCGGACGTGCTGGGTGAGGAAGAGGGACGCGCGCTCCAGCGCCTCGTCGGCCTCGTCGAGAACGCCGGCGAAGGACTGGAACACGTGGGGCACGTCGGCGGTGATGTCGAGGACCACGCTCACGCCGACGGCGCGGGCGCGGGCGGCCATGCGGATCGAGTCGTCCGAGTCCTCGGTGAAGCAGGCCGCCATCTCCTCGTAACAGCCGCGGTCGCGGCTCTGCCGCTCACGCAGCTCCGGCTGCGTGACGTCGTCTGCACTCATGACGGGCCTTCTTGTCCTTTGCCGACAGGGAAGCGGACCGCCGGGCGCAGGCGTGCAGGGGGAAACCCGCTTCGGCGACGGCCCTCGCCATGGGCAGGCCCTGGTCGCCCAGCCCGATCCAGCCCACCGCGGGGGCGCCAATGTTCCCGTCGCCGTCATGCCTCCACGATGGGCGCAGAACACAGGAACAGGCAGTAGACCCGTCTTCATAGGACTGCCAGTGCCAGGCGCGCCTCATGGCACACAAGCCAGACTGTCCGGCATGGCAACGACAGAACTCGGCACAGCCCTGCGGCGCTGGCGTGACCAGGTCTCACCCGAGACGGCGGGCCTTCCCTCAGGCGGCCACCGGCGCGCCGCGGGGCTGCGGCGCGAAGAGCTGGCCCAGCTGGCCGGCATCTCCGTCGACTACGTCACCCGTCTCGAACAGGGCCGGGCCACCAATCCCTCCAGGCAGGTCGTCGAAGCCCTCGCCCGGGCCCTGCGGCTCACCAGCGCCCGGCGCGCCCATCTCTTCCAACTCGCCGGTCTCGTCCCCCCGGGCCCGGAGAAGGTCGCGGCGTACATCACGCCCAACGTCCAGCGGATGCTCGACCGGCTCGCCGGAACCCCCGTCGCGGTCTTCGACGCCGCATGGACCCAGCTGCTCGCCAACCCCCTGTACACGGCGCTGATGGGGGAATGGCACGGCAACGACCTCAACGCCGTGTGGCGCAACTTCCTCGGCGCCGGAGCCCGCGTGCGCCACACCCCCGAATCCCGGAGCGCACTACGTGCCGCGCAGGTCGCCGACCTGCGCAGAACAGCAGGCCGCTACCCGGCCGATCGGCGACTGCAGCACCTCATCTCCCAACTGCGAGCCAGAAGCGCCGAGTTCGACGACCTCTGGGAATCCGGGGCCGTCGGCCGGCACCAGTCCGCCCGCAAGACCGTCGACCACCCCCACGTCGGCGCCCTCACGCTGGACTGCGACGTACTCGTCGTCGCCGACAGCGACCTGCGCATCATGGTCTACACCGCAGAACCCGGCAGCCGGGACGCCGAACGCCTCGCGCTCCTCGCCGTCATAGGAAGCCAGGCACTCACCGGATAGCCGACAATCCGCCGGCCGTCACCCGTGCGCCTCCGGCCTCTCGCCACACTTGCACGGAGAGATCCGCATGGTCGGCCGCACCGCACCGCGGACCGGGATCGGCCGCCTGCGCCCGGCCCGGGGCGCGGGGTCCTCGCCGCCGCGGTCGATGCTGCCGCTGATCCGGGAGTACGGCCTCGAGGTGGCCTGACGAGGGCGTTCGCGGCGGGCGGGCCGCGGGGGGCCCGTCCGCCGTCGGCCGAACGTGGGTCTGTGCGGAGCGGGCGTTATACCCCAGGGGCCGCGGGCAGTCATCGGACCATGCCCCTGCTCGTCGGAACCTCGGGATGGCAGTACAAGGACTGGCGCGGTGTGCTCTATCCGGCCGGGACGCCACAGCGGCTGTGGCTGGAGGAGTACGCACGGAACTTCGCCACCGTCGAGAGCAACAACGCCTTCTACCGGCTGCCCACCACGGAGAACTTCGCCTCCTGGCGGGAGCGGACGCCGGAGGGGTTCGTCATGGCGGTCAAGGCGAGCCGCTATCTGACGCATGTCAAGCGGTTGCACGACCCCGAGTCGCCGGTGCGGCTGCTGCTGGAGAGGCTTCAGGGACTGGGGGATCGGCTGGGGCCGGTGTTGTTGCAGTTGCCGCCGAACTTCCGCGCAGACGTCGGCGCTCTGGATGCGTGTCTGCGGTGCTTTCCCGACGCCGTGCGGGTGGCCGTGGAGTTCCGCCACACCTCGTGGTGGGACGCGGAGCGGGAGGTGCGGGCGGTGCTGCGTGAACACGGCAGCGCCCTGTGCTGGGCGGACCGCGGGTCGCGCCCGGTGACGCCGCTGTGGCGCACGGCGTCCTGGGGATACCTGCGGCTGCACGGCGGCGGCGCCGCACCGCCGCCGCGCTACGGACGGCAGGCACTCGCCTCCTGGGCCCGCCGGATCGCCGACGCCTGGCCGGACAAGGCCGACGTCCATGTGTACTTCAACAACGACATTGGCGGTGCGGCCGTCGCGGACGCATCGCACTTCGCACGGCTCGCGGCCGCGCGAGGACGCACGGTGAGCCGCACACCGCGGACGACGGAGACGTAGTCGACGGGGCGGCGCTCGCCCGCGAGCCCGGCCGTGCTGCGCGGCTGCACTCCCCGCCGGCAGATCGCCCGTGTCAGGGTCCGCCGCACACGCCGGCAGGAGCGCCCGTCCGCGCTCGCGCAGCGCTGCGGAGCCTGACACCCGCGGCGCAGACCGGCGCGCGTCGACGCGGAGGTCACCGAGCATCCGCGCACCGGCATTCCGCAGCTGACCGGGCGCCGGGGGCGTACATCCCGTCCCGGACGGCGTGCGGTGCGGGGAGGGAGGAGCCGAGGCGACCCAGCTGCGCCCGCCGCAGGGGCGCACCCGGAGGTCCCCCAGGCGGGGCTTGATTTCCGGGGCCCCGGAAAGTCCGGCCCGTCCGGCGATTGAAGACCGGGGCACGGGGGGCAGCCACGGGAGGTGGGGGTCACCCACGCCCCAGGGCCCAGGGGGAGGGGTGGGGGAGAAACCGACAGGAAGCCACCGGCGATACTGGGCGCGCCCCCGTCCGCCCCGACGCTCCGGCCCCCGGACGTCCGCACCCCAAGAACGGCAGCGCAATGACCGCAGACACCCGTCGCATCCTTGTCATCGGCATCGGAGCCGGTGACCCCGACCATCTGACGCTCGCCGCCGTCAAGGCCATGCGCCGTGCCGATGTCTTCTTCGTCATCGGCAAGGGGGAGGAGAAGTCCGGGCTGACGGATCTGCGCCGGGACATGCTCGACGAGCACGTGCCCGGACCGTACCGGGTGGTGGAGGCCGAGGACCCCTGGCGCGACCGGACGCCGCAGGACCGCTCCCGGTACGCGTCGGCGGTCGACGACTGGCGGCGCCGCCGCGCGGACGTCTACGAGCGGCTGATCCGCGAGGAGCTCGCACCCGGCGAGCACGGGGCCTTCCTCGTCTGGGGCGACCCGTCGCTGTACGACAGCACGCTCGCCATCCTCGACGACATCCGCGGCCGCGATACGGTCGCCTTCGAGCACGAGGTGATCCCCGGCGTCAGCAGCGTCTCCGCGCTGGCCGCCCGGCACCGGATCCCGCTCAACCAGGTGGGGCGGCCCGTCCACATCACCCCGGCCCGCCATCTCGCCGACCGTGTCGGCGAGGGCCCCGCGGAGACGCTCCCCGACGACGGCGACGTCGTCGTCATGCTCGACGCCCACCAGACGTTCACCCGCTTCACGGGCGGGGACCTGTGGATCTACTGGGGCGCGTACCTCGGCACCCCGGACGAACTCCTGGTCTGCGGGCCCGTGTCCGAGGTGGCCGACCGCATCCTCGAGGTGCGCGCCGAGGCCCGCGCCCGGCACGGCTGGATCATGGACACCTATCTGCTGCGCCACCACGGCTGAGCAGGCGAGGGCCGGGCAGGACGGACGAAGCCGTCCTGCCCGGCCCTATGCGCTCCGTCAGGTCGTCACCGGCCCGTCACCGGCCCGGCACCAAGTCGGGATCAGGCCGTCATCGGGGCGGCAGCTCCCCGCGCACCGTCCGCGCCGCCGCGACGAGGTTCTCCAGCGACGCCTTCGTCTCCGGCCAGCCGCGTGTCTTCAGCCCGCAGTCCGGATTCACCCACAGCCTTTCGGCCGGGATGGCCTCGAGCCCCTCGCGGAGCAGCGCCGCCGCCTCCTCGGCGCTGGGCACGCGCGGTGAGTGGATGTCGTACACGCCGGGTCCCGCCTCGCGCGGATAGCCGTGGGCGGCGAGTTCCCGGGCGACCTGCATATGGGAGCGGGCCGCCTCCAGGCTGATGACGTCGGCGTCGAGGTCGTCGATGGCCTGGACGACGTCGCCGAACTCGGCATAGCACATATGGGTGTGGATCTGGGTGTCCGGCCGGACGCCGCTTGTGGTCAGCCGGAACGACTCCGTCGCCCAGGCGAGATAGCCGGCGTGGTCGGCGGACCGCAGTGGCAGGGTCTCCCGCAGGGCGGGCTCGTCCACCTGGATCACCGAGGCGCCGGATGCCTCCAGGTCCTGCACCTCGTCGCGCAGGGCCAGGGCGACCTGGCGCGCGGTCTCGTTGAGCGGCTGGTCGTCGCGGACGAAGGACCAGGCAAGCATGGTGACCGGGCCCGTCAGCATTCCCTTGACGGGACGGTCCGTCAGCGACTGGGCGTACCGCGTCCAGCCGACCGTCATCGGCGCCGGCCGGGAGACGTCGCCGACGAGGACCGGCGGCCGGACATAGCGGGTTCCGTAGGACTGGACCCAGCCGTGACGGGTGGCGACATAGCCGCTGAGCTGTTCGGCGAAGTACTGCACCATGTCGTTGCGTTCGGGCTCGCCGTGGACCAGGACGTCGATCCCCGCCTCCTCCTGGAAGGAGATCGCCTCCTGGATCGCGGCCCTGATGTGCTCCTGATATCCGGCGGCGTCGATCCGGCCCGCGCGCAGACCGGCGCGGGCGGTGCGCAGGCCGGTCGTCTGCGGGAAGGAGCCGATGGTGGTGGTCGGCAGCGGGGGCAGCTTCAGATGGGCCCGCTGGGCGGCCGTCCGTTCGGCGTAGGGCTGGGAGCGGCGGGCGTCGGCGTCGGTGACTGCCCCCGCCCTGGCCCGTACGGCGGGGTCGCCGGTGAGTGACGAGTCCGCGCGCGAGGCGAGATCGGCGCGGTTGGCGGCCAGTTCGGCGGCGACGCTCCCGACGCCTTCCGCCAGGCCCCTGGCGAGGGTGACGATCTCCCGGGTCTTCTGCCGGGCGAACGCGAGCCAGCGCAGGATCTGCGGATCGACGTCCGTCTCGGCCGCGGCGTCCAGCGGCACATGGAGCAGGGAGCAGGAGGCCGAGACGTCGACGCGGTCCGCGAGGCCCAGCAGTGTGCCCAGTGTGGCCAGGGACTTCTCGTGGTCGTTGAGCCAGATGTTGCGGCCGTCGACGACGCCCGCGACCAGCCGCCTGCCAGGCAGGCCGCCCACCGCTGCGAGACCCTCGAGGTTCGCGGCGGCGGCGCCGGTGAAGTCGAGGGCCAGTCCGTCCACCGGGGACTCGGCGAGCACCGGCAGGGCCTCGCCGAGTCGGCCGAAGTAGGAGGCGACGAGCAGCTTGGGGCGGTCGGCAAGACCGCCGAGGTTCCCGTAGGCGCGGGCGGCGGCGTTCAGTTCGGCGGGGGTTCGGTCCTGGACGAGGGCCGGCTCGTCGAGTTGCACCCATTCGGCGCCTGCCGCCCGCAGATCGGCCAGCACCTCGGCGTAGACCGGAAGCAACCGATCCAGCAGGGTGAGCGGTTCGAAGTCCGCGGCGGCGCCGGGCGCGGGCTTGGCCAGCAGCAGATAGGTGACCGGGCCGACGAGCACGGGCCGGGCGGCCGGCCCGAGGGCCAGCGCCTCCCGCAGTTCGCCGGTCTGCTTGGCACAGTCCGCGGTGAAGACGGTGTCGGGGCCCAGTTCCGGCACCAGGTAGTGGTAGTTGGTGTCGAACCACTTGGTCATCTCCAGGGGCGCGACGTCCTGGGTGCCGCGGGCCATCGCGAAGTACCCGTCCAGGGCGTCGGCGGCGACCGCCGCACGGTGCCGTTCGGGGATCGCCCCGACCATCACCGTGGTGTCGAGGACATGGTCGTAGTACGAGAAGTCACCGGTCGGCACCTCGTGAACGCCTGCACGGGCCAGCTCACGCCAGTTCGCCCGGCGCAGTTCCGCGGCGGTCCCGGCCAGGGCGTCGGCGGTGACCGTGCCCTTCCAGTAGCCCTCGACCGCCTTCTTCAGTTCCCTGTTCGGCCCCTGTCGGGGGTAGCCGTGCACGGTGGCCCGTGCAGCCGCGGCTGCGGGCTTCGTCATGACACTCTCTCCTTCGCGAAGATGTCCTGGGCATCCCGGGAACCGGGGGAGAGCGCGAAGGGGGAGACGCAGGCGGCCGCAACGGCCGTGGCAGGCCGTTCGCCTGGTGTGGTCGCCGACCCGCCCTCGAGGTCACCGGGATGTCCGCGCACGATCGTCCGTACGCGGGCAACGGGCAGGTCTTCGGACTCGCGGGCGCGTGCGGCCCGGAAAGGGCGCACTCCTACTGGCCGTCGCTTCCCGGACCCGGTTCGGGTCCAGTGCGTATGACGGCGGTCGTTCCCGCTCACCGCTGCGGGGCAGTCCCGGATTCCCACCGGGTTCCCTCTTGCGACGCGCCTGTCTGGAGGACAGGGCGAACCAGCTGCGTCGGTCAGCCTAGCGGGAGCGGCTCGAAGACGGATGCGGCAGCCCGCATTCCGGGCAGGTGGGCTGAGACGGTTCGGGGTGCCGCGGGCACGGCCTCCCGGGCGCACGCTCCCACTGCTGCCCAGGGCCCCGCCCCGGCCACCGCAACGGGGCTGCGCTCGGACCCTCTCAAGGGGCGGTCGTCCCGTGCCCGCCGATCGCGCCGATCGCGTCCAGGGTGGCGGTCACTGTTCGGTGCAGGGTGCGGGCGTCGACTCCGGCCCGCGAGCGCAGGTTCACACCATGGGCGAGGAGAGCGAGTGCCTCCGCCATCGAGTCCGGGTCGACGCCCGGATCCAGTTGATTCAGCCGGCCGGCCGTGACGAGCGCCGCGTGCAGGGACCCCCGGAGTTCCCGGTACAGACGGTCGAGCAGGGCACGCACTTCGGGGTCGCCGCTCTCGGCGCCCGCGTGGGCGTTGGAGATCATGCAACCCCAGCGCGCGTACTCGCCGTGGCAGCACGCCTCGATCAGCTCGGCGAAGAAGTCGCGAACCGCGGGAAGCCCGCGCTCGTCCTCGGCGAGGCGGCGGAACGCCGGCTGGGAACGCCGCTCTGCATAGCGCCGCAGCGCCGCTCGGTAGAGCTCCTGCTTGCCGCCGAACGTGGCGTAGAGGCTGGACCGGTTGACTCCCGTGGCCGACACCACGTCCTGGATTCCGGTCGAGACCATTCCGTCGCGCCAGAAGAGACGCACGACCGTGTCCAGGGTCGCGTCCGCGTCAAAGTGCTTGATGTCTGGCACGCCTCACCCCGGGAACCTGGACTGACGATTCCAGGATACCGCCATGGAGCTGGTGCGGGAGTGGCGCTGCCTGTATCTTGGAACGGTCGTTCCGGGTATGGGTTCGCTGCGTGCGGCGCGACGGCGCAGGCGGCCGCGTCATGCCTGAGTGCAGCGGACGTCAACGACGGCCGGCACACCGAGGCGCAGCCGCGACGCCCGGCGGGTCGCGACGCCCAACCGGTCGTGACGCCCGGCGCCTGGTCGGCCGCTCGACGCGGAGTCGCCGTACCCAGAACTCCAGAACTCACAGGAGGCACACGGACCATGCGGATCATGCGTACGCCCGATGAACGGTTCAACGACCTGCCCGACTACCCCTTCGCGCCGGCCTACGTGGATGTGGGGGCGGGGGACGGCAGCGGCGACAGGCTGCGTGTGCACTATGTGGACGAAGGCGACGGCAGTTCGGGAGAGACGGTGCTGCTGCTGCACGGTCAGCCGTCCTGGTCGTACCTCTACCGGCATATGATCCCGCCACTCGGCCAGGCGGGCCATCGGTGCGTCGCTCCCGATCTCATCGGCTTCGGCCGCTCCGACAAGCCGGCCGCCCGCTCCGACTACACCTACCAGCGCCATGTGGACTGGATGCGGGAGGCTCTCTTCGACCGCCTCGACCTGCGCGGCATCACCCTCGTGTGCCAGGACTGGGGCGGGCTCATCGGACTCCGCCTGGTGGCGGAGCACCCCGACCGTTTCGCCCGCGTCGTCGTGGCCAACACCTTCCTGCCCACCGGGGACGCCGAGCCGACGAAGGCGTTCCTGCAATGGCGCGAGTTCAGCCAGAACACGCCCGAGCTGCACGTGGGGGCCATCGTCGACTCCGGCTGCCGCAGCGACCTGTCCCCCGCGGTGACGGCGGCCTACGACGCGCCGTTTCCCGACGATTCGTTCAAGGCGGGCGCTCGCCGGTTCCCGGTGCTCGTCCCCGTCTCGCCCGACGACCCCGCCGCCGGGCCGAACCGCGAGGCCTGGCAGGCCCTGCAGCACTTCGACAAACCCTTCCTGTGCGCATTCAGCGACCAGGACCCGATCACCAGGGGTCTCGACCGGGTCTTCCAGGAGCGGGTCCCCGGCGCCCGGGGACAGAACCACACCACGATCCGGGACGGCGGACACTTCCTGCAGGAGGACCGAGGCTCCGAACTTGCCGGGATCGTGAACCGCTTCATCGCAGCCGAACCCCTCCCGTCCTGACGTCGAGGTCGATGACGAAGGGCTGGTTTCGCCGCATGGCGGCCGGACACTCCGGCCGCCACCCGGAAGACCGGCCGCCAGACGGCCGGCGTCTGTCCGACGCGCTGCCCGGGAGCGGCGTGGCGGCGGCCCGCCATGTACCCCGGCAGGCGGCCGGGGCCGGGCGGCCCGAGCCTGCCGCGGAGGGCATCGTGAACGAGCCCCGGGAGGCCGCCGCCCGACGTGTCATGACGGTGCGCTCCGTCTCGGGGCGCCCGACATGCCGCGGCGGCGCATCGCCACGCGCGCGTGCCGCGCCGCACTGGTCCGCCGCCGCAGCGGGCGCACCCATCGGCAGGCTCCGTGCGGTCGCAGCGGGCACGTGACGATCAAGGGCTGCGTCGTCCGTGTCGGCTGCACCGGCCCATATGCGCCCCTGCCCGCGCGGAATCAGTCGGCAGGTGCGGTGGCGCGCGGCATCAGGCGTGCGGCGAGCAGGCCCAGGGCTGCCGCCGCGACGGCGCTGCCGACCGCGACCCAGCGCAGTAGACCCTCGACCGACCGCCCCAGGCCCTCGTCAGCCGCCCGTACCTCGATCAGGGTCGCACTGGCGGCCACACAGAGGCCCGCCACTCCGATCACGACGGCCAGCGTGACTCCCGAGGCCTGACCGGCCCGCTCTGCCGGGACGACCACCTGGGTGCCGACGCTGCCCATCGTCCACCCCATCCCGTACCCGAACCCGGTCAGCGCCAGCCCGGGAAGATAGGTCCACAGCCCGCCGCCGAATGACGCGATGAACAGGCCGACCGCCCCGACTCCGGTGGTGGCGGCCATCGTGCGCGGGACGTCGAACCGCTCACCGAGGGGCCCCGAGAGCGGCGCCGCGACCCCAGCGGAGACGGATGCGGCGAGGAAGACCAGGCCGGCTGTCAGCGGCGAGTATCCGTCGACCTGCTGGAGATTGATGGTGACGCCGTACATGGCGACGGCGAAGGAGACGTTCGCGACCGTGGACATCAGGGTGATGACCACGTAGGGCTTGTTGCGGAACAGGTCGAGTGCGACCAGCGGCCAGCGCGCCACGCGCTCGCGGAGTACGAACGCGACCAGCAGCAGCACTCCCGCCGCTGCGATGCCGACGGCCCGTCCGGCGGGCCAGCTGGTCGAGCGGTCGACCGCGTAGGTGACGGCCGCGATCCCGAGCGCCACCGTGAGGACGCCCGGGAGGTCGATCGAACGCGGCACGGTTCCGTCGCGTGACTCGCGTACCCCCGCGACCACCACCGCGAGGGCCACCGCGCACGTCGGCACGTTGAACAGCAGTACGATGCGCCAGCTCAGCAGTTCCGTGACGCCGCCGCCGAACACGGGGCCGAGGGCCAGGGCCACGGCCCCGATCCCGTAGGCGTTGCCGATGGCCCGCATCGTCCGGTCCTGAGGGTAGGCGTCCGTGAGCACGGCGATGGCGAGCGGAAACAGCACACCCGCGCCGACGCCCTGGGCGATCCGCATGACGATGACGATGCTCGGCTCCGAGGAGAGCCCGGCGGCGAGCGAGCAGATGCCGAAGAGCGCCAGGCCGATGAGCAGCATCCGCTTGCGTCCGAGGATGTCCCCGAGCCGCCCGCCCGGGATCAGGGCGGCCGCCAGCGCCAGCATATAGCCGCTGATCACCCATTGGAGGTCCGTGGTCGTCGTGCCGAGTTCCGAGGCCATCCTGGGCAGGGCGAGGTTGAGCGCCAGGAAGTCGAGTTGCACGACGAAGATGCACAGCGAGGCGGCGATCAGTGTGAGGCCGAGACGCGGCTGCGGGGCGCCGTGGTCGCCGGAGCGGATCCCGTGGTCTTTGCCATGATGTTTCGGGTGAAGTCTGCCGAACTGCATGGCTGCTCCCACGTTTCTGCGCCGACCGGTCGTCCGGCGGACGCCTCCGGGCGTGCGGCGTCGGTGCGTCTGCCCGCCTGTCCCGCCGAGCAGCGGCGGAGATCCGTCTGCAGTCCGTCGCCACATGGAGTTCCGGCTCTATGTGAGCAGAAGAGACCCTCGAGTCGGCGCAGGCCCCTCGTGGGCGCGTCGAAGCAGGGCTTCGTCCGGGGCTCGCCAGGGGGCGCCGGCGCGGCGCTCTGCGCGGCGACGCCGACGCCGCTCTGGGCTTCGCCGGCCGCGGTTCGGACGGCCGCGCGGCACCCTGAACCGGCTGGGCGGGCGCATGGCAGGGCGCGGAGCAGCTCCATCGGACTGCTCCGCTGCCTCTGCGAAGGGCTCCGGCCCATGCCGGGCACCCGGTGGACGGAGGGCGGAGGGCGGCCGCCCCGCGAACTACGGACGGTGCAGCCGGTCGCCTGCGATGCCCTGGGCGTCGTGCGGCACCGGAGGCAGATCGCGGTCGTCGAAGGTGTAGGCCAACTCGTCGACCACGGCCACGACACCGTCGACCAGCCCCGTCATATGCACCGTCATGGCCTTCTCGCTGTAGCGCTCCAGCGTTCCCGACAGGGTGACCACCCCGTCTGCCACGGACACGCCGACGGCGTGCGGATCGAGCCAGAGGCTCTTCCCGACGACGTCGTCGACGACCGATCGCCTGATGGCGTCGTCAGGCCGGAGGAACGCGTTGAGCAGTTCACGGCGGGTCACGATGCCCGTCAGCCGGCCCTCGCCGTCCACGACGGGCAGGCGGTTCACCCGGTGCTCCACCATGATCCTGGCGGCTTCTGCGATCGTGGCCTCCTCCGCGACGGTGACCGCCGGGGCGGTGAGCAGTTCCCGCGCCGTCAGAGCGTGCGTCTTCGCCCGCGCCCGCCGCGCCGAGGGCAACCAGGCGCGCAGCAGCCGCCTGAGCCGCCTGAGCCGCCCGTGCGGCTGTTCCGCGCAGTCGGCCTGATGGTGCATCAGATCGGATTCCGACACCACGCCGAGCAGCCGCCGCTCGCCGTCGAGCACGGGCGCCCCGCTGACGCGGTGGGCGTCCAGGGTCCGTGCGATGTCCTTGAACCCGGTGTCCGGCGCGATCGCTGTCACTTCCGTGATCATCACGGCGCCGACCTTCGTCTGTCGCATGACTCGGCCTTCCTCTCCTCAGGCCTCTCCTCGGGGGCCTTCCAGGGGCCTCTCCTCGCGGCGCGCAGCGTTCCCGCACCAGGCCGCGGCGGCCCGGGCTCACGACGCGCCGCCCGTGCCCGCGCCGCTGCGGTTCAGGCTCGAGGCGGCGGCCAACGCGATCATTCCGACTGCCATCATGATCAGCCCGACCAGCGGCCGGTCGGCGCTCTGCCAGCGCCAGTCCACGGCGAAGACGAGGATCGCGCCCAAGCCGATCGATGTGACGGCTCCGATGGCCAGCAGCCCTGCCATATGCCCACCTCCTGTGATGGTCGTCCGGGGTCGTCCACGGCTGTCCGCCTGGGTGTTCCTCACTGTCCGGCAGCCGCCGGCGCCCGGACACGGGGCGAGCGACCCTCACCCGGGGCCACTCGGCCCTGAGCTGCCGTCAGCCGGGCCCGACCGGACAACCCCGGGCGCACACCCCCATACGGCGGACGCGACCGATAGGGTGACGCCTGCCGACACAGCGGGCGACAGCCGAAGGAGGGCCAGTGGGCGCGGAGGAGACGCTGTCGCGCATACCCCGGATGCGGCTCGACGAGCTGCTGGAAGAGCTGCAGGCGCGCATCAACGCCGCTCGCGGCACCCGCGACCGGGTGCACAGCCTCCTGGAGGCGGTGGTGTCCGTGGGGCGGGAGCTGGACCTCTCCCAGGTGCTGCGCCGCATCGTCGAGGCCGCCGCCCTGCTCGTCGACGCCCAGTATGCGGCGCTCGGCGTGATCGGCCCGGACGGGCGGAGGCTGTCCCAGTTCCTCACCGTCGGGCTGACGGACGATGAGATCTCCATGATCGGGCCGCTGCCGGCCGGACACGGCCTGCTGGGGGAGCTGATCCACAACCCCGAGCCGCTGCGCCTTTCGGACCTCGGCACGCACCCGGCGTCGTACGGCTTCCCGGCCCACCACCCGCCGATGCGGACCTTCCTCGGGGTGCCGGTGCGCATCCGCGAGGAGGTCTTCGGCAACCTGTACCTCACCGACAAACGCGGCGGGCAGGACTTCGACGTGGAGGACGAGTCGGTGATCACCACGCTGGCCGTCGCCGCCGGCGTGGCCATCGACAACGCCCGGCTGTACGAGGCCTCCCAGCGGCAGCAGCGCTGGCTGCGCGCCAACGCGGAGATCAACAACAGTCTGCTCTCCGGGAGTCCGCGTGCCTCTGTGCTCGAACTGATCGCCCGCCGGGCCCGGGAGATCACCGGAGCCCGGCTGGCGGAGGTGTCGGTGCCGCTCGCCGGGGCCGACGACCTCGTCGTCGAGATGGCCGTGGGCGCGGACGACGACCGCCGGGGCCGGACGGTACCGCTCGACGGCACGCTCGCGGGGGCCGCCTGCAAGCGCGGTGAGCCCGTCACCGCGGCCGTCCTGGCCGACGACCCCGGACCCCTGGCGGAACCGCACGACTTCACGGGCCTCGGCCCGGCTGTCGCCGTCCCGCTCGTCACGGCCGCCACAACGACGCGCGGCGTGCTGATGCTGGCCCGCGCCGAGGGAGAGCAGCTCTTCACCGAAGAGGAACTCGATCCGCTGCTGGCCTTCTCCCGTCAGGCGGCGCTCGCCCTGGAGCTGGCCGAGCGCCGCAAGGACGCCGAGCAGCTGGCGCTGCTGGAGGACCGGGACCGCATCGCCCGCGACCTCCACGACCTCGCCATCCAGCGGCTGTTCGCCACCGGGATGACCCTGCAGAGCGCCGCACGCGTCGTCGGGAACGCGGCCGCGGCCGAGCGTGTCCAGCGGGCCGTGGGCGACCTCGACGAGACCATCAAGATCATCAGGTCGACGATCTTCGGGCTGCGGGCCCGCGACGACGAGACGGCCCCGAGCCTCAGGGCCCGTGTGGCCCGGGCCGTCGGCGAGGCCGCCACGACGCTCGGCTTCCCGCCGCGGTTGAGCATGGACGGACTCCTCGACACCGATGTGCCGCCCGCCGTCGCCGACCATGTGACCGCGGCCCTCGGCGAGACGCTCAGCAACGCCGCGCGCCATGCGCGCGCCACGCGGGTGGAGGTGCAACTGCGGGCCACGGCAGACGAAGTCGTCCTCAGCGTCGCCGACGACGGAGTCGGCATGCCCGAGGGCGGCAGGCGCAGCGGTCTGGACAACCTCGCCGAGCGGGCCAGGAGCGTGGGCGGGGAACTGCGGATCCACACCCCCGACGGGGGCGGCACCCGACTCGTCTGGAGGGCCCCGCTCGACGGCGAGGCCCCCGCGGACCCTCAGGAGCCGGCCCCCGCGGCGGCGGACGGCGGCTGACGCCCGGCGCCGCGGAGGCCGGCGCTACACGGTCAGCCGCGCCCCGGTGACCAGGTCCGGGCGGATCCGCAGCGCGCCGTTCATCGGCGGGCACGCCGCCCACGGGATGAGTTGCTCCGCGTACCGGGCGAGGAGACCCTCGTCGGTGACCCGGCGCGCATATCCCGTGACGACCACGCTCCAGCCCAGATGGCTCACCGGATCGATGACGTCAGCTTCGTAGGCCACCACGACCCCCGAGGCGTTCGTCGGCGCCACGATGGCGGCCAGCGAAGCCCCGTCGTGCAGCCGGACGATGATGTCGCCGCCGTCCATCACGTGGTTGACCGGCCGGACGGCCGGCAGGGCGCGCTCGGTGAACACGATGCGCCCCAGGGACACCGACCCGAGGAGCCGCAGTGCCTCGGCGCGGTCGAGGCGCGTCATACGCCGCGGCCGTGCCCCGCCTCCGTTGTGCGGCGACTGTCGGGCCGCCGCCCCGTTGTCCACCATCTCCGCCTTCTTCTCCGGCGCGCCGCCGGACGCGCCTCGCTGTCCGAGAGGGAAGCGTCTCCCCGGCGCCTGCCGCGCCGACAGGGCCGAACGGGCCCCCTCGCGGTCCCGTCCGCCCCCATCCCGCCCCGCCGTGCGGACGTCGGAGGAGGCCGGGAGAGCTCAAGGGGAGGCCGGGAGAGCTCAGACGAACGAACACGGGACCGTGCGGTGCACTTCCAGTGTGCGCAGCACGAAGCCGGGCACCCGCGGCACCCGGCACAGGCACAGCCGTACCCCCTCGGCCGCACACTGCCGGTGGAGCCGCAGCAGCAGGGCGGCCCCGGAGCTGTCGCAGAAGGTGACCCCCGCCAGATCGAGCATGACGTCACGGTGCCGGCAGGAGGCCAGCGGAGCCAGATGGGGCTCGATGCGCCCGGCCGTGTCGATGTCCAGCTCACCGGAGAGGGTGACGGACATGGTGGTGTGGTCCAGTGCGGTCGCGGTCAGTGTGATCGGGGTGGTGCTCATGACGCAGCCTCTCTGCTTCGCTGGGACAGCGCCGGGGGGAGCCGGATACGGCGACGCGCGGGCCAGCACACCAGGTCCGGGCGTCGGGAGAGCAGGTCCGCAGGCCCCTCGGGGCAGGGCCGAAGGTCCCTGCCCGGGGCCGGACGCGCAGGGGCCGGACGCGCAGAGGGGGGACCGTTCGGCCCTGGCCGGAAGGCCGCGAAGAGGAGACCATGCGCAGGGTCCGCCGTCGGCGGACCGGACCCGGCGACAGCGGAGTGTGTGATGACGGACAGCAGCGGCAGCCCCGCGAAGGCCCGGATCGGCGTCTTCCTTCTCGACGACCACGAAGTGGTGCGCCGCGGTGTGCACGATCTGCTGGACGCCGAACCGGACATGACCGTCGTCGGCGAGGCGGCGACCGCGGAGCAGGCGCTGGCCCGTGTGCCCGCCCTGCGCCCCGACGTCGCCGTGCTGGATGTGCGCCTGACCCAGGGGGACGGCGTCACCGTCTGCCGTGAACTGCGTTCGCGCATGCCGGAGCTGGCCTGTCTGATGCTCACCTCGTTCGACGACGAGGAGGCGCTGCTCGATGCGATCATGGCGGGGGCGGCCGGCTATGTGCTCAAGCAGATCAGCGGCACCGACCTGGTCAGCGCAGTGCGCTCGGTGGCGTCGGGCCAGTCCCTGCTCGACCCCGGGGCTACCGCCCGGGTCATGGCCAGACTGCGGGGGGAGACCCGGCAGGAGGAGCAGCCCGACGCACTGCCCGGGCTGACGGACCGTGAGCGGGACATCCTGGCGCTGGTGGGGGAGGGGCTGACCAACCGGGAGATCGGCAAGCGGCTCTACCTCGCGGAGAAGACGGTCAAGAACAACATCTCCCGGCTGCTGGCCAAGCTGGGCGTGGAGCGGCGGGTGCAGGCTGCCGTCCTCGCCACGCAGACGCTCGCGCCGCACGAAGGCCGGCGCGACACGCCGTCCGCCTTGCGCCGCGACGGAGGCGGACGGAACTGATGTGCGCCCGCGCCGGGCTGGCCTCCCGCCCGGTGCGAGCCCGGAGAGACCCCGTCGCCGTGCGGGCCGGTCGCCGTGCGGGCAGTCGCCTCCCCGGGCCCGGCGTCGCCGGGACACGCCTGTGCCGTACCGGACCCGCTCCCTGCGGGCGTGCCCGGTACGGCACCCGGCGCACCGCGCGGAGCCGCTCGCGCGGTGCGGGTCCGCGGACCGCCGGTTCAGGCGTGCGGCACGACCGCCACGGGGCAGCGCGCATGGTGCAGGGCGGCGTGGGCCACGGACCCGATGCGCATGCCGACCGCCGAGCGGCGCACCCGCCTGCCCACCACGAGCAGCTGGGCCTCCGCCGAGGCCGACAGCAGCACCTCTCCCGCGCCGCCGATCTCCACATGCTCGGTCACCGGCACGTCGGGGAACGCCTTGCGCCACGGGAGCAGCGCTTCCGTCAACGCCTCCCGCTCGTACGGCTCCAGCCCGCCCGCCTCGTCGAACCGGCGCATCGCCTCGGTCCGCATGACGGTGTGGAACGGGGGCAGGGCCCAGGCCCGCACGGCGCGGACGGCCGCCCCGTGGACCGCGGCGGCCCGGAAGGCGAACTCCAGCACGGCGTCGCAGTCCTCCGCCCCGCCCTGCTGCCCCACCACGACCTCGCCGCTCCGGCCGGCGGAGCCGACGGCTTCCACGGCGCGGACCGAGACCACCGGGCGCTTCGCCGACGCGATCACCTGCTGTCCGTACGAGCCGAGCAGAAAACCGGTGAACGCGCCGTGCCCGCGCGACCCCAGCACCGTCATCTCCGCCCGTCCGGCCTCCGCGAGCAGCGCGGCCACCACGGTGTCCGACACCACCTCAGCGGTGATCTCCACATCGGGACAGTGCGCCGCGACACGGAACTTCGCCTCGCGCAGCACGCCTTCGGCGGCCTTGGCCTGGATGTCCCGGTCCTGGACCACCCCCACCTCCAGGGGGTGCCACAGCCAGGCGTGCACGATGCGCAGCGGGGTACGGCGGAGCGAGGCTTCGCGGGCCGCCCATTCGGCCGCTGCCAGGCTCTCCGCGGATCCGTCGACTCCGACGGTGATGGGGCGGGTCATGGGTGCTCCTCCGTACCGGTTCGGCGGGCTCGGTCCGGTGACCGGCCCTCGGCACCAGAAGCATGGAAGAACACGGGGCCGGAGCGTCAGGGCCGTCCGGCCCGGTCTCCCGGCCGTTCGGGCCGTATATGCCGCGCCGTCGGGGGACGACGCGGCGGACCTCCGCCCCGAACGACGCGGCGGGCCTCCGCCCCGAACGACGCGGCGGACCCCCGCCCGGGACGGGGCGGAGGTCCGGTGGCGGCAGACGCCGGGAGGTCCGGAAGACCAGTGGATCAGAGGATCGGAAGGTCGGTCTCCAGACGGATCAGAAGGTCAGGCTCCAGGAGTCGATCCGGCCGGTGTCGCGGCGGGCGGTGTCCTGGACGCGCAGCTTCCAGGTGCCGTCCGCCGTCTCGGACGAGGCGTCGACCGTGTAGGTCTTGACCACGTCGTCCGCGCTGTCACCGCCCGGGAAGTCCTCCAGGAGGTAGACCGAGCCGTCCGGCGCGACCAGGGAGATCACCAGATCGCCGCGGTACGTGTGCTCGATGTCCACACCCACCTCGAGGGAGGCCGGAGCACGGCCCGCCACACCGCTGACGGTGATCGGGCTCTCCACCGTCGAGTTGTCGCGGATCGTCACGTCGTCGGGGTTCTCGAACGTCGTGCCGGGCGGGGGAGTGACCCCTCCGCCGACCGCCTTGAGGGCGTCGACCTGGCCCTCGCCGAAGAAGCCGTTCTTCTCCGCGGTGCCGTCGCAGCGGTTGTCGGACGGGCAGGCGACGTCGGTCGCCTCGGCGCCCAGCCGGCCGCGGAGGTCGGCCGGAGTGAGCGTCGGGTCCTGGCTCTTCATCAGCGCCGCGACGCCCGCGACATGCGGTGAGGCCATCGACGTGCCGCTCTTGGAGCCGTACTTGCCGCCGGGGAGGGTCGAGTACACGCCGCTCCAGCCGTCGCCGCCGGGCGCCGCGACGTCGATGACGTTCTCGCCGTAGTTGGAATACGAGGCCTTGACGTCGCCCTGGCCCATGGCCGCCACGGTCACCACGCCGGGCAGCTCGGTGGGGATGTCGATGCACTCGTCGGTGATCCGGCGGGTGACCGGCGTGGAGTCGTTGGGACTCGTGCTGTCGGTCGTCTTGTTCGCCAGGTCGTAGTCGGAGTTGCCCGCCGCGGCGACCTGAAGGGAACCCTTGCCCTCCGCGTACGCCTGGGCGCGGCGCACCCCCTCGATGATGGCGGCCTGATCGGCGTGGTCAGGGCAGTTGAACATCCACGGATCGGTGTAGTAGCTGTTGTTGGTGATCTCGAAGCCGCGGTCGCCGGCCCACATGAAGCCGCAGATGGTGTTCTCCGGGAAGAACAGGCTGGTGTCCGGCTCCGCGATGCGGACCGAGGCGATGGTCACCCCCGGTGCGACGCCCACGACCCCCTTGCCGTTCTTCGCGGCGGCGATCGTGCCCGCGACATGCGTACCGTGCGTGCCGACGTCCCGCCACGCACCCTCGCGGGTGTCCGCCTTGCCATAGGCGCAGGACACCGAGTCGGCCGCGTTGAAGTTCGGCGCGAGGTCCTGGTGCAGATCGTCCACGCCGGTGTCGAGCACGCCGACCGTGACCGACGCAGCCCCGGTGGTCACCTGCCACGCCTGGTCGGCCTTGATCTGGGTCATGTCCCAGCGGCTGGACTCCGTCAGGGTCGTGGGCGACTGCGCCGGCGTCGACGGCAGCTTCGGGCTGTATGCGTCGGCCGGGACGTCGGAGGTCCGGGTGGCCCCCACCTGTTCGACCCCGCTGACGCCCCGCATCGCCGGGGCGAAGCCCGCCGACGCCGAGTGGGCCACAAGGACGCCGATGGCGTCGTACGCGGCGAAGACCGTGCCGGCGTTCGCCTCGACCGCCTCCCGTACGGCCGAGGTGTCGCCGGGGGCGGTGATGACGAGGTACGCACGCGTGCCGGCGGCCCAGTCGGCGGCGTCCGCGGACGAGCCGGACGTCCGGTCGGCGTGCGGGGCGGCGGTGGCGGCCCCGGCGGGGACCGCGAACGACAGCGCCGCGCCGAGCGCGACGCCGGCTGCGGCGATGCGCCGCAGTCTCGTGGATATGTGGGGCATCACGATGGGTCCTCCGATGACCCGGCGGCGCACTGCGCCGCCGGGCCTCTCCTGTAGGGGGTGAACGCACGATGTCAGCCCGGCTCCGCGGAGGGGAAGGAGGGAAAACCCTTGCGCTGTGCGCCGGTTCGCCCTGCCGCGGGAGGCCGCGTCCCGTGAACTCGCCTGTCCGGCAGCCGGCAGCCGGCAGCCGGCGGACTCGGCGGGGCGCACAACGGGGGCCGGTGGGCTGCCGGGACGCTGCGGTCGGGCGTGGGAGCGCTGCGCGCCGCGTCCCTGCCCGTCGGACACCGGCGGCTCGGTACGGGGGCACGGTGGCCGGTGCACCGCCCACCCGGCGGACTCCGGCGACGGCCCGGCCGCCCCGTCCGCCGGCTGGGCGGCGTGCCGCGGGCGCGTCCGGGCCGCCGTATGCGGCAGAATCCGGCGGCAGAGGCGCGCACGGAGAAGCGGCACGGAGAAGCGCGAGCGGCGGAACGCCCCATGGACCGGAGACGCCGATGAGCGGCCAGGACGACGACACGGACACGCATACAGCGGGCGGCGCGGACCGTCCGGGACTGCGCTGTCTGGTGACCGGAGCGAGCGGATACATCGGCGGACGGCTCGTACCCGAACTGCTCGACGCGGGACACCTCGTCCGCTGCCTGGCCCGCACACCCGGGAAACTGCGCGACCACCCCTGGGCGTCGCGCGCCGAGACGGTCCAGGGCGACGTCACCGACGCCGAGTCCGTCGCCCGCGCGATGCAGGGCGTCGACGTCGCCTACTACCTGGTGCACGCCCTGGGCGCCGGAGGAGACTTCGAGGAGAGAGACCGGCGGGCCGCCCGGACCTTCGCCGAGCAGGCGCGCGCGGCGGGCGTCCGGCGCGTGGTCTACCTCGGCGGGCTGACGCCCGCCGGAGTGCCTCCGCACACGCTCTCACCCCATCTGCGCTCCCGCGCCGAGGTGGGGGACATCCTGCTGCGTTCGGGCGTCCCCACCACGGTGTTGCGCGCCGCGGTCATCATCGGCTCCGGCTCCGCGTCCTTCGAGATGCTGCGCTATCTCACGGAGCGGCTCCCGGCGATGGTCACGCCCAGCTGGGTCGGCACCCGCATCCAGCCGATCGCGGTCCGGGACGTGCTGCGCTACCTCGTGGGCAGCGCGCGCATGCCGCCGGACGTGAATCGCGCCTTCGACATCTGCGGGCCCGACGTCATGACGTACGAGCAGATGATGCGGCGCTACGCGGCGGTGGCCCGCCTGCCGCGCCGGCTGATCCTGCGCGTGCCGATGCTCACCCCCGGGCTGTCCAGCCGCTGGATCGGGCTGGTGACCCCGGTGCCCGCGTCGCTGGCCCGCCCGCTCGCGGAGTCGCTGCGCCATGAAGTGGTCTGCCGCGAGCACGACATCGCGCGGTATGTGCCCGATCCGCCCGGCACGCCCCTCGGTTTCGACGAAGCTCTCGCCCTGGCGCTGCGACGGGTGCGGGACGCCGAGGTCAGCACGCGCTGGTCGGCCGCGGCCGTGCCGGGCGCGCCGAGCGACCCGCTGCCCACCGACCCCGACTGGGCCGGCGGAAGCCTCTACACCGACCGGCGCTGCTGTACGGTCGACGCCTCGCCCACCGCGCTGTGGCAGGTCATCGAGGGCATCGGAGGCGAGAACGGCTGGTACTCGTTCCCGCTGGCCTGGGCGGTGCGCGGCTGGCTCGACCGACTGGCGGGGGGTGTCGGACTGCGCCGCGGACGGCGGGACGCTGCGCGTCTGCGCGTCGGGGAATCCCTGGACTTCTGGCGCGTGGAGGAGATCGAGAGGGGTCGGCTGCTGCGCCTGCGGGCGGAGATGCGGCTGCCCGGGCTCGCCTGGCTGGAGATGTACGCGGAACAGGACCAGCAGGGCCGCACCCGCTACCGGCAGCGCGCGCTCTTCCACCCCCATGGGCTGCTCGGCCATCTGTACTGGTGGAGCGTCGCGCCCTGGCACGCCCTGGTGTTCGGCGGCATGGCGCGCAACATCGCCCGGGCCGCGCACCGGGCGGAAGCAGCCTCCGCACGCCCGGCCGACGCCGCCGACCACCCTGCCGCCTCCGCACGCCGTCGCTGAACCGCCCCCCACGCCCGCTACCCCCAGGACGTCTGCCACGACGACCTGCACGTCGAGACCGCCCCCTCCATGCGCACGGCCCGCGCAGTCCGCGGGCTGCGCACGTGGGTCACCGACGAGTTCGAGCACGACGGGGTGCGGGTGAGCGGCGCACGCGTCCTGGACCGGCTGCCGGCGCTCGCGCGCGGCGAGGCCTGATCGGGGCCGCCCGAACGGGGCAGCCTGGACGGCGACGCCTGCACAGGGGCTCCGAATCCTGAACCCAGCCGTCCGAATGGAGCCGCACGCGGACTGCCGGATGCGGCCGGCGCGGCCGGCGCGCAGCCGTGCCGACTACGCTGCGATCATGACCGATCAGCAGCACGCCACCGATCAGCAGCACTCCACCGAACCGCAGTTGGCGTCCATGCCCGGCGACTGGCAGCGCGCCCTCGCCGTCGTCGCCCATCCCGACGACCTGGAGTACGGCTGCTCCGCCGCCGTCGCCCAGTGGACCGATGAAGGCCGCGAGGTCGTCTACCTCCTCGCCACCCGGGGCGAGGCGGGCATCGACACCCTGGAGCCGGCCGTATGCGCCCCGCTGCGGGAGCGGGAACAGCGTGCCAGCGCGGCGGAAGTCGGAGTGTCCGCCGTGGAGTTCCTGGACCACGCGGACGGGGTGATCGAATACGGACCTGCCCTGCGCCGCGACATCGCGGCGGCCGTCCGCCGCCACCGCCCCGAGTTGCTCATCACCCTCAGCCACCGGGACACCTGGTCCATGAACGGCCGCCGCTACTGGAACACCCCCGACCATGTGGCCGTCGGCCGTGCCGCCCTCGACGCCGCTGCGGACGCCGGCAACCGCTGGATCTTCCCCGAACTGGACGCCGAACAGGGCCTCGCGCCCTGGAACGGCGTGCGCTACCTGGCCATCGCGGGCTCCATGGACGCCACCCACGCGGTGGACGCCGCGGCAGGCCTCGAGCGCGCGGTGCGCTCCCTGATGGCGCATCGCACCTATGTCGAAGTCCTCACCGACGAGGACCCGGAGGCCTACTGCCGCTCGGTCGTCGAGGGCATGGCCGGCGCGGCCGCACCGCGCTTCGGCGGCAGGCCCGCGGTGCTCTTCGAACTCCTCAGCCGCTGAACCGCCTTGACAATGTGAACGTGCCAAAACTGCAATGGCCTCCATGCCCGAAGACGCGTCCGTCGACGCCATACTCGACCATGTCGGCCCCCGCCTCCGCACGCTGCGGCGGGCCCGCGGCGCCACCCTGGTGGCCCTGTCCTCGGCCACCGGGATCTCCGTCAGCACCCTCTCCCGGCTGGAGTCCGGCCGCCGCAGACCCAGCCTCGAACTGCTGCTGCCCATCGCCCGCGCCCATCAGGTGCCGCTCGACGAGCTGGTCGGCGCGCCCGCCGTCGGCGATCCGAGGGTGCGGGCCAAGCCGATCGTGCGGCACGGCAGGACGCTGCTGCCGCTGACGCGCCAGCCGGGCGGGCTGCAGGCGTACAAGGTCGTCCAGGAGCCGGGCGGAGACCCCGACCCGGAGCAGCGCACCCATGAGGGGTACGAGTGGCTGTACGTGCTCTCGGGCCGGCTGCGGCTGCTGCTCGGCGATCACGATGTGGTGCTCACGGCGGGTGAGGCGGCGGAGTTTGACACCCGTGTCCCGCACTGGTTCGGGCCCGCCGGTGACGCCGCGGTGGAGTTTCTGAGCCTCTTCGGCCCGCAGGGCGAGCGGATGCACGTACGGGCGCGCCCCGGGCGGCGCGACGGCTGAGGGTCGCCCGCCTTGTGGGAGGGGCCTTCCCGGAGAGGCAAGCGACCGCTTAGTATGTGTCCGGGGCGGCACTGCCCGCCGCCCGAGGACGGACACGGTCCGGGGAGGCCACGAGATGCATGCATGGCGAGTCCACAGCCACGGCGAGCCGGGCGAGGCAATGCGCCTCGAAGAAGCCCCGCGCCCCGTCCCCGGCCCCGGGCAGCTCCTGCTGAGAGTGCGGGCGGCGAACGTGAACTTCCCGGACGCACTGCTGTGCCGCGGCCAGTACCAGGTGCGCCCGCCCCTGCCCTTCACCCCCGGCGTGGAGATCTGCGGGGAGACCGAGGACGGCCGACGCGTGATCGCCGCAGCGGCGCTGCCGCACGGCGGCTTCGCCGAGTACGCCGTCGCCGAGGAGGCCGATGTGCTGCCCGCTCCCGAGGCCCTCGACGACGCCGCGGCCGCCGCCCTGCACATCGGCTACCAGACGGCCTGGTTCGCCCTGCACCGCCGCGCCCGGCTGCAGAGCGGCGAAACGCTGCTGGTGCACGCGGCGGCCGGGGGCACCGGCAGTGCCGCCGTACAGCTCGGCAGGGCGGCCGGGGCCCGTGTCATCGGAGTCGTCGGAGGGCCCGACAAGGCCCGCACCGCCAAGGAGCTCGGCTGCGACCTCGTCATCGACCGCCGAGCCGACGACATCGCGGCGACCGTCAAGGAGGCCACAGGCGGTCGCGGCGCGGACGTCGTCTACGACCCGGTCGGCGGCGACGCCTACGCGGCCTCCGCCAAGTGCGTCGCCTTCGAGGGCCGGATCGTCGTCGTCGGATTCGCGGGCGGCGCGATCCCCACCCCCGCCCTCAATCACGCCCTGGTCAAGAACTACTCGATCGTCGGCCTCCACTGGGGCCTGTACCGGCAGGCGGACCCGGGGGCGGTCCGCCACTGCCACGCGGAGCTGACCCGCCTGGCGGCCGACGGCGTCGTGCGGCCGCTCGTCAGCGGGCGCGTCGCCCTCGCCGACGCCGCCGACGCCGTCCAGCGCGTGGCTGACGGCGCCACGGTCGGCCGCCTCGTCGTCGTGCCGCCGGGCGCGCCGGCGGCATCCTGACCGCGAGCCGGGCCCGCGAACAATTCCTGCGACCTCGCGTGCTCGCTCTATCTGCGCGGCAAGCGGCAGCCCAAGCTGCGCAGCGGACACCATGAGGAGTCGCTCACCCCTGAGGAGCGCGCCGCCCGCTGTCTCGACCAGGTCGCCGCCTTCGTCTCCAGGGTGACCGGAAGCCGCTGAAACGCCTCCCACCGGGGCCCCGGCGCAGAGCGACTGCGGGCGGAGCCCCGGGTGGCGGGGAAAGGGGCCGGGGGCGGGGGAATCCGCACCGCGCATGGCAGGTGACAATCGGCCGAACTCCCGGTAGCCCGGGGCCCGTCCGCCCCGCCTCCCCCGATACTCCGGGTGTCCCATCCGCCCGATGAGCCCGGAGGCATCCCGTGCCGACCACACGTCGCAGAGCCGTCACCACCCTCGCCGCCGCCGCGGCCGGAGCCGTCTGGCTGCCCGCGTACGCGCAGTCGCAGGCGTACGCGCACGCCACCGTCCGGCCGCTGCGCCGGGCGCACGCGCACAACGACTACCTCCATGAACGGCCCCTGCACGACGCCCTCGCATACGGCTTCACCAGTTTCGAGGCCGATGTGTTCCTCGTCGGCGGCGAGCTGCTGGTCGCCCATGAGCCGGCGGAGCTCGACCCCTCCCGCACGCTGAGCTCCCTCTACCTGGATCCGCTCATGGCGCGGGTCCGCGCCAACCACGGCTGTGTGTACCCGGGGCACCGCCGTCCGGTTCAGCTGCTCGTCGACATCAAGGCCGACGGCGTGGCCGCCTACCGGGCGCTCCACCGTCTGCTGCGGCGCTACCGCTCCATGCTCAGCACCTATGCGAACGGGCAGGTGCGCCTGGGCGCCGTCACCCCGGTGGTCTCCGGCGACCGCGCGGCCCGCGCCCCGATGGAGGCGCAGCGGCTCAGGCACGCCTTCTACGACGGACGCCTCGACGACCTCGACGGCGCTCCCCCCGCGTCGCTCATCCCGCTCGTCTCGAGCAACTGGACGCACGGCTTCGCCTGGCGAGGCACGGGCCCGTTCCCGCCGGACGAGCGCGAGCGGCTGCACTCCCTCGTCGCCGCCGCGCACGCCCGCGGCCGGCGGATGCGGTTCTGGGCCACTTTGGACACCGCGGGGCCCGCACGCGACGCCCTGTGGAGCGAGCTGCTCGCCGCCGGCGTCGACCACGTCAACACAGACGACCTCCCCGGCCTCGCGCGCTTTCTGCGCCACCACGACCGGTAGCCGGAGCCACCGCCGAAGTCACCGCCAGTCAACACCCGTTCGGCGGACACGCCAGTCGGCCGGACGGGGGCTCCGCTGCGCCAGACTGGCCGCCGAATGCCGCATACCCGGCGTCGCGTCATCCGGCGCGGCAGAGGAGGTTGGCGATGGCCATTTCGATCTCGGTGGTACTGCTCCTTCTGGTACTCGCAGTGATCTTTCTGCGCAACGGAGGGCTGAAGCTCTCCCACGCCCTGGTCTGCGTCCTGCTCGGCTTCTTTCTCGCGGGCACCAGCATGGCGCCGACGATCAGCAACGGCATCGCCGCGACGGCCGACGTGGTCAGCGGCCTGCGCCCCTGATCCGCCGGCGGCGGGGCGACCCGGACGCCGGCGCCCTGACCGCCGGCGGCCGGATCAGGAGTCCGCCAGCCGCGATCGCAGCAGAAACCGCACACCCTCCGGAGCCTCCAGCGAGAACCCGCTGCCACGCCCCTCCACGACATCCACGATCAGCCGGGTGTGCCGCCACACCGCGTACTGGCTCGCCGAGATCCAGAACGGCACGGGCTCGTCGACGCCGTCGACCGCCAGCGTCTGAAGCAGCACATCGGAGCCGCCCGTGCGGAACTCGCCGTCCGGGTAGCACATCGGCGCGCTGCCGTCGCAGCAGCCGCCGGACTGATGGAACATCAGCGGACCGTGCGTCTGACGCAGCCGTCGTACCAGTGCGCTCGCCGCCGGGGTCAGCTCCACACGCGGGAATCCGTTCATCGCCTCAGGCCTCCTCGGCTCAAGTCAACCCGGCGTCGCGTTGCAACTCCGTTGCGCGCAGGGCTCCGGCCAGCTCCGGCAGATATCCGGCCAGGAACCCCAGGTCGGTGGCGCGGGAGAACCCCGGGGCGTCGCGGTGCCGCCCCAGCCGGTCAAGCGCCTTCCGGCCGAAGTAGCCCCCGCCGACACTCTCCACGGGCGGCGTCGGCTCGCCCGCCCAGCCCGGATCCGCGGCGACCAGCGGCAGACACCGTTCGAAGAGCTCCCTGCAGACGTCCAGTCCGCGGCGCAGCACCAGGTGGTACGGCTCCTCCGGGCCGATCGGATAGCGCTGCGCGGCCAGCACGGGGCCGGTGTCCAGCCCCGCGTCGACCTCGTGGAGCGTCGCGGCGAACTCCCGCTCCCCGTGGAGCATCGCGTAGACGAGGGCCACCTCGGGCCGCCCCCGGTAGGCGGGCAGCGGACCGTGGTGGACGTTGAGGACGCGCAGGCCCGACGAGAGCACCGGCGCACGGAAGATCATCGGATTGTTGACGGACCAGACGACGCCGTCCGAGCTGGCGTCGGCCAGCACGGACGCAAGGGAGTTGACATCGTCCGCTGCGCGGTACGGGACGCCGGGCCGAGGTTCCTCCCGACCCGGCCCGCACACCAGATCCACCGTCAGCCCTGCGGCCAGCGTGTGCTCCACGGCGCGCCAGAGCAGCGCGCCCTCTCCCACGAAGATCACGATGTGCTCCGCAGCGCCGTCACCGCGTCGACGACCCGGCCGAGCGTCAGATCCCGGCTCAACGGGCCCAGCCGGTCCAGGAACTCCCGCTCCGCCGTTCGCCCCAGCAACTCCTCGCCGAGCCCCGCCAGCATCTCCAGCACGGCGAGCGAGTCCCCGCCCAGCGCATGGAAGTCGGACGCGGCGTCCAGGTCCGCGACGGGACAGCGCAGTACACGCGCCCAGATGCGGGCCGTCACAGCCGCCACGTCCGGCTCCGGCGCCCCGCCGGAGGGCATGGGCCCCACCCCGTCGGAGGGCATGGGCCCCGCGCCGCCGACGGGAAGGACGTCTGCGAACGGGTCGGGCAGGGCGTTGCGGTCCGTCTTGCCGCCGGCCGTCTCCGGAAGCGCGGGGATCTCCCGCACCGCCGAGGGGACCAGATGCGGCGGGAGCGACAGCTCCAGCTCCGTCCGCACCGCGGTTCCGTCGACCCGCCCCGTGCCCGGCGCGGGCACGACGAACGCGCACAGCGCGAGTGCGCCGGTGTCCGGCCGGGGGCGGGCGACCACCGCGGCCTGCGCGATGCCGGGCAGGGCGGCGAGCGCCGCCTCGACCTCGCCCGGTTCGACCCGATGGCCGCGGATCTTCACCTGGGAGTCGATGCGGCCGCGGTACTCCAGCAGCCCGTCGGGCCGGCGGACCGCCAGATCGCCGGTGCGGTAGGCGCGCCGCCCGTCCGGGAGGAAGACGAAGCGGTCGGCGGTCAGTTCGGGGCGGCCGAGATAGCCGCGGGCCAGCTGGACGCCGGTGATGTGGAGCTCGCCGGGCTCGCCGTCGGGGACGTCGTTCCCCCGCTCGTCGAGCACGGCCGCCGAGGTGCGGTGCACCGGCGTCCCGATCGGCGCGGAGGGACGGCCGTCGCAGATGTCGTCGGCGACGACGGCGACGGTGCAGGCCACCGTCGCCTCGGTCGGGCCGTAGACGTTGACGAACAGGCAGTCAGGCCCGAAGGCCGCGCGGGTCCGGCGGGCGGTGGCCGCCGTGAGGTTCTCGCCGCCCGACTGGAGTGCGCGGATTCCGCCGGGGCGGATGCCGAGCCGCGCCGCGAGGTCGAGGTGCGTCGGCGTCAGCCCGAGGGTGTTGGCCGACCGTCCGGAGAGCAGCTCGCGCAGCTTGACATGGTCGAGTTCGCCCGGCACCGGCACCACCGCCCCGCCGTGCAGCAGCGGCGGAAAGATCTGCATGACCGACAGGTCGAAGCCGGGGGAGAAGGAGTACGCGGCCCGCGTCTCCTCGTCGCACCGCATGAAGGGCGCGATCCAGCCCGCCAGGTTGGCCAGGCTGCGGTGTTCGATCTGCACGCCCTTCGGCCTGCCCGTGGAGCCCGAGGTGTAGATGACATAGGCCAGGTCGTCCGGGCCGGGAGCGGCCGCGGCGAGTACGGCCCGGCTCTCCTCGCCGACGACCGGGTCCTCGCGTACGGCGTCCTCCAGGAGGACCGCCGTGACCCCGTCCGGCACGGCCCCGGCGCGTGTGACCCCGTCGACCAGACAGAGACGTGCCTGCGCGTCCCCCAGCAGCTCCGCGACCCGGCGGGCCGGATTGCGGACGTCGACGGGGAGGAACGCCGCTCCTGCCTTGAGCACCCCCCAGACCGCCGCCAGGCCGAGCGCCGAACGGTCCGCCAGGACGCCCACGACCTCACCGCGCCGGACCCCTCGCGCCAGGAGCCCGGCCGCCACGGAGTCGGAGCGCCGGTCCAGCTCCTGATACGACCACGCCGGGCCGTCGCCGAGGACCGCGGGCAGGTCCGGACGGCGGGCGGCCTGCTCCCGGAACAGCCGCACCACCGTGGCCTGAAGCGACGGCAGCCCGCCCGGTCCGGGCGCGAGCAGCCGCTGCGCCGCCTGCGCCGCCGGGGAGCGCCCGGCCAACGGCACGACCGCCCGCTGTGGCCGCAGCGCGGAGACGACGCGGTCGAGCAGGGCATCGCAGCGCTCGCCGACGTCCGCCGCCCCGCGGGCGGAGACCACCACCTCGGTGTGGTCCGGAAGTTCCACCAGGGCGACGCTGACCGGAACCAGCGGCGCATGCACCGGCAGGGCGTACACGGTCGTCGCCGTGAAGCCCCCCGCGCTGAAGGCCTCGGGCGCCACCCGGCCGGCGTTCGACACGATGGCCGACGCCGGATACCGGTGGCGCGCCCGGGTGGCGGCGCGCACCGCGCCGACGAGCGCCGCGGCCGCGGGCAGCGGCAGCCGGGCCGCCGCGGCCTCCGCCCCGGAGACCAGCTCCCGCCGGGCGGCCAGCGCGTCCAGCAGCCGCCGGTGGACGGCGTCCCCGCCCTGGCCCGCCGGAACGTCGAGGAACAGCGGCAGTGCCAGATTCGCCGTCGACGCCACGCCGGGGGCGTGCCGCCGCAGATCCGCCGGGACCATGATCCGGGCCGGGGGTCCGGGCACGGCGTCGGCGATCGCGGCCGCGGTCTTCGCGACCAGCGCCGCATGCCGGCCCGCGACCGTGCGCCTGCGCCACAGTGTGACGTCCCCCGGCCGGCCGCCCAGCGGCGAGAGCCGGTTGAGCCCGAAGCGGGGCCGCCGCCCGGACCGGCCCACCGCGTCCAGCAGCGCGTCGTCGGTCAGGGTGCCGGCCGCTCCGGCCGGCGGCTCGCCCCGCAGCACGCGGAACACCTCGGCCGCCCAGTGCGACAGGCCCTTCAGATCCATCGCGGCGTGTGAAGCGCGGAAGACCACCGTGGTGGTCGTCCCGCCCGTGAGCAGCAGCACCTCGCACGAGGGGTCGCCCTCCGCCGCTGCCAGCGGGGCCGCCGCCTCGGGCAGCTCCGTCAGCTCCGGCGCCCCGCCGGCGGCCGTGCGGCGCCCTCCGGCCGCGCCGCGCACGTCGGCGACCACGACACGGGCGGGGCGTCCGCCGTCGATCCACATCCTGCCGCGCCGCACCAGCCGGGAACCCGGGCAGGACGCCGAGGCCCCGGCCACCGCCCGGCTCAGGTCCGCCGCGTCCAGCGGACCCGTCCCCTCGACGGCGAGTTGGAGCACGAGCAGCTCACCGAGGTGCGCGGCCGCGAGATACGACCACTCGGCGGCCGAGACGGGCCGGAAGAACGCCTCCCCCCGCTCGACGGCACGCGCCTGCGCGCTCTGCTGCACGGTCATGACTCAAGCCACCTTCCCGATGTACGCGCCGACTCCGCCGATGCTGTCGATCCACGCCTGGAGTTCCGCCATCCCGGTGTCGTGGTCCACCGGCGGCGGGGCCAGATCCCGGCAGGCGGCCGACGTGTCGTATGTGGCCGAGCGGGTCAGCAGTGCCAGCGAGTAGCGGGACAGCGGCGGCGACGACCGCCTGGCCAGCGGCGGCGCCTTCCACACCGTGTCCGCGGTGAACGCGAGCGCACGCAGCAGCCCGCGGGGTACCTTCCTCGTCGGCGGAGTGCCGCCGAACCGCCGCGCGAGCAGCGCGAGCATGCTCCACACCTCCACCGGTTCGCCGTCGGTGACGAAGTACGCCCGGCCGCCGACGCCGTCGGCCCGGGCCGCCCGCACCGAGGCGTCGGCCGCGTTGGCGCAGTAGCACAGCGAGGCGTACACTGGTCTGCCGCCCGACAGGTCGGGCAGACTGCCCGTCAGCATCTTCGCGATCAGCCGCGGCATGAAGCCGGAGTGGTCCCGCGGCCCCCACACGGCGCGCGGACGGAGCGCCACGGCGGTGAGGCCCGGGCCGTTCGCGGCCAGCACCCGGCGCTCCGCGGCTGCCTTGGTCGACGAGTAGAGGTTGAGATGGCGTGCCGGGTACGGCACGCTCTCGTCGATGCCGAGCCGGTCCCCGTCCCGCACCCCCATCAGCGCACTGGGACTGCTGATGAACACAAAGCGCCGCGCCCCGCCCGCCCGGGCCGCCGACAGCAGCCGCTCGGTGCCCGCGACGTTCTCGTCCCAGAACTGCGCGCGGGTGCCGCGGTCGGTGACGCGGGCCGCACTGTGGTGCACCACGTCCACGCCGTCGGCCGCCGCCCTCAGGGAGGCGGCGTCCCGCAGATCCCCGTACGCGAACTCCACGCCGGGCACGGTCCGCAGCCGGCTCAGATCGCTCTGCTCGCGCACCAGCACCCGCACCTCGTCGCCCGCCCGGACGCATGCGTCGACGATATGCCCGCCGAGGAACCCCGACGCGCCCGTCACCAGCGCCTTCATCCGGCCGCCTCCTGAGCCGCACGGCCCTGCCGACGCCACCAGGTCGCCCCGAACAGCATGGTCAGCGCCGCGGTCGCGCCGGGCCTGCGCCCCGTGGCGCGCTCCTGCTCGGCGCGGAGCGCGGCCGGTATCTGCAGCGCGTGCACCACGACGCTGAGGAAGGCGTCGGCCCACCACAGGGCGGTGAGCGCCGGATGCTCCCAGGGAAGCAGCGGCCACAGGACCAGATAGGCCCACCCGGCCAGCGGGACGGCGCGCAGCGCCAGGTCGGCGGCGGTCGGGCGGCCTTTGCCGGTGAGCCGTTCGTCCGCCCAGCCGGCCAGCAACTCCCGGCGGATCTTGGCGTTGTGGCGGACGTCCACGGGAAACCCCGGGTGCGGCAGGAAGTCCTGGACCGGCTTCGTGGCCGGGCTGCTCGCGCCCAGCGCGCGCAACTCCTCCTCGATCCGCGGCCAGTCGTCCCCGCCCGCGCCGGGCATCAGCTCCACGCACAGCACCGGCCGCTGCCCGCCCTGCGGGCCGACGCCCACCAGCGCGGTGCGCCGCACCCGCGGATGCGTGTTGAAGACGGCCTCGCAGCGCACGGTGTGCAGATCGCCGTCCGCGGTGCGGACGCGCTGGCTCTTGCGCCCGCAGAACCAGATCCGCCCCTCGCCGTCGACCCAGCCGAGATCGCCCGTGCGATGCCAGCGGACGCCGTGCACAGGGTCGTCGATCTTGTGCTCGGCGTCGGCCCGCGGCGAACGGAAGTAACGCGGGCTGACGGCCCGGCCGCTGACGGCGATCTCACCGATCTCCCCGGCGGCCACCGGCAGTTCGGGTGTCCAGTGGGGAATCGGAGCGTCACCGGCCTCGATGACGGCGACGGACAGGCCGGGGGCCGGGCGGCCCACACATACGCCCAGACCCGCCGCCGGGCCCTCGGCCGGCCCCGCCAGCGCCTCGCGGCTCTCGATCAGGGCGATCGGCAGCGCCTCGGTCGCCCCGTAGGTGCTGAACACCCGGGCGTCGTCCGGCAGTGCGGAGCGCAGCTCGCCCATCAGCGCACAGCTCACCGGAGCGCCGCCGGAGACCGCCAGGCGCAGCGACGGCAGCCGGACGCCGGTCTGCGCCAGATGCTCGGAGAGCGGCCCCAGCACGGCAGGGGAGGCGAACATGGCGTTGACGTCGAAACGCCGGATCGCGTCGGTCAGCACGGCGGGGTCGGCGGCGCCGACCCGCCCCATGTCCATGGCCGGCAGCACCGCAGTACGGCCCGCAGCGAGGTCGAACACGCCCATCAGCGGCAGCGTGACCAGGGTGCGGGTCAGCTCGGCGGTGAAGTGGGCGCGCTCGACGCCGTACGCCATGCCGCTCAGCATCCCGGCCGTGATCTCGACCGGCTTGGCGGGGCCGGTGCTGCCGGTGGTGTAGGCGATCAGCGCCGGCTCGTCGGGCCGCAGCCGGGCCGGGGGAGCGGGCGGCAGCCGGTCGCCCCGGGCGACCAGCTCGTTGAGTCCGTCGCGGCGGCCCACCGTCACCGTGCTGCGCACGGAGCGCAGGGCGCGCGGGCGGAGCCTGCGCACCGCATGCGCGGCCGGTACGCCGATGAAC
Source organism: Streptomyces chengmaiensis (assembly GCF_029846775.1). Lineage (NCBI taxonomy): Bacteria > Bacillati > Actinomycetota > Actinomycetes > Kitasatosporales > Streptomycetaceae > Streptomyces > Streptomyces chengmaiensis. The sequence goes on along the minus strand of NZ_JARWBG010000003.1, from coordinate 89,393 downwards.
GCCTCGACGTCCACGCGGCGCAGGCAGTCGAGCATACGGCCGAGCCCCATGCCCGGATCGACGACCGCGGGAACCGCGCCGAGATGCAGCAGCGCGCACACCAGGGTGAGCAGATCGGCGCCGGGGGGCACCAGCAGGGCGGTGCGGGTGCCGCGGCCGATGCCGTGCCGGGTGAGTCCGGCGGCGCACGCGGAGACCCGCGCGGCGAACGCGGCGTAGTCGACCGAGGTGTAGCCGGGCCGTCCGTCGGGTGAGGAACGGCTGCCGTCCGGGTGGACGAGGGCGGTTCTGTGCGGCGTCCGGACGGCGTGCCAGGCGAGGAGTTCGGCCGGGGACGCGTCCTGGCGCAGCGGGGTCGTGGCGCCGGACGTCAGCATGCGGCGGTTCCCTCCCCGGTGCGGCGCAGCCGGTAGAGCGAGGCCGCCGAGGTGAGTCCCGCGCCGACGGCGAGGAAGAGGACGCGGTCGTGGCCGTCGAGCCTGCCGGTGTCCTGGGCCTGCCGCAGCCCGTAGGCGAGCGCCGAGGTGTGCGGGTCGCCGCGGACGCCCTCGACGGTGACCGCCGCGTCGGCGGGCAGCCCCAGCCGCTTGGCGAGCGAAGCCGCGAAGTCGGGCGACGGCTGGGAGGTGATCAGCAGGGTGCGGTCGAAGGCCGCGGGGGTCACTCCGGCGCGGTCCGTGCCGTACTCCGCCGCCAGGCAGTCGAGCGCGGTGTCGACGGCGAGGTCCAGCATCCTCTCCGGCGCGTCCGCGTCCCGGTCGACGGCGATGGCGCTGCGGCCCTGCGGCCCCGCCTCGGCAACCGGCAGATAGCCGTTGACGCCGTGCGGGCCGGGCAGCGCCCGGTGGTGCACCCGACCGAAGCCGAGGCCGTCGTCGCCGCGCTGAAGCAGCAGGGCGGCGCCGGCGGAGGCGTAGGGGAAGGCCGGGGAGCCGGCCCTGGCCGGGTCCATGGAGGGGTGGGTGTCGGCCGAGACGACGAGCACCCTCTCGGCGCTGCCCGTCGCCAGCAGGGCGTCCGCGGTCTGTACGGCGTTGAGCACCCCGCATGCGCCGTTCATCAGGTCGAACGAAAACGCCGTGCGGGCGCCGCCGGGTTCATGCGCGTAGTCGGGGTGGATGCCGATGCGCTTCTGGACCAGCGCGGCGACGGACGGCTCGGAGACATTGGAGTCCCGGTAGACGCCGACGTTGATCAGTACGTCGACGTCCGCGGGCGTGAGTCCGGCCCGTGTCAGGCAGTCGCCGCCGGCGCGCGCCGCGTATCCGATCGCGCTGCCGGTGTCGTCGGCGGGGCTCAGGGCGGTGGAGGAGATGACGACGCCCATGTCACACCTCCAGGGCGGAGACGGTCGTGGACAGGAAACCGGTCACCACGCCCGAGGCGGCGGGCACCAGCAGGATCTTGGACCCCTTGGGTATGCGGCGCTGCGCGAGTGCCTGGTGCAGCGCCAGGAAGTGGGAGGTGGTCGCCGTGTTGGCGAACTCCTCGACGACGGACAGGGACTGCGGCATCGGTGTGCCGAAGACCTTCTCGCCCACCGCGTTCATATAGTCGACGAACCGGCTGCCGACCTGGTGCTGGACGATGAAGTCGTACCCCTCGCCGGCGAACTCGCGGCCGTCGTCGGCCAGCCTGTCCCGCTGGAACGAGGGCCAGAGCAGCAGCCGGTCCTCGGCGTGCATCACGGTGTTGTCCGTGTACATCGCCAGCTCGCCGGTCCGGTCGCTGGGCATGCCCAGACAGAGCTCCGCGTACTCGGAGCAGGTCATCAGCTCGATGTCGTGGATGACGTCCGCGTCGTCGGCCGCGCGGTCGACGACCACGGCCGCGGCCGAGTCGCCGACGGTCAGCGAGGCGAACTGGGGGTCCCGGCTGTCCTCCATCTCCCGCGCGGCGGTGAAGGCGATCGGGGTGATGTGCTCTCCGCTGACCACCAGGCCGTTGCGCACCTGGCCGGCCCGGATCATCCGGTCCAGCAGGAGAACGCCGGTCATCATGCCGGCACAGGCGTTGGACACGTCGAAGCGGACGGCCCCGGCGGCGCCCAGCTCCATCGCGATGCGATGCGCGAACGACGGCTCGAACTGCTGGCGCCGTCCGTCCGTGGTGCGGCTGATGGAGCAGGAGATGACGACGTCGATCTCGCCGGCCGCGTACCGCGAGCGTTCCAGGCAGTCGCGCGCCGCGGAGACCGCCATCGTGAGGCAGTCCTCCGGAACACCGGTTTCCGCTGTGTCGTCCGCGACCCGGCGCTCCGCCGTCCCGGTAATTCTGCGGAGGTCAAACTCCGGTTTCTTCGCCATATGCGAGAGCAGTTCCGGAGTACTCATGACCCGTGAGGGGAGATATACCCCGAGGGCTTCTAATCGACTGTTGTACAAAAGCCTCTCCCGGTTTTGCGGTTTCTTCGACGCCTTGGAGCAAGGATGGTGATCATCCGTCAGGCGCATCCGTCCGATGACGTTAGCGCACGCTGCAAGTGCATCTCACGCTGCACCCCTGTGATGATCGCCACTGTTCGCTCATGCTGCATCGCCGTGTGTGATGACCGAAAAGCGGTGCTCGCACATGACGGGAGGATTTCGCTCCGGGTGCGGTGGACGGGGCCGCCGCCGGCAATGCGGAGCTCCAGGGCCGCACTGGTTCGCAAATCAACCTTCCGCGGTTTCGATTGTGCGCAACCCGCACCGCGCCCATGGCTGATTCGGACGCCCGGCATTCTTCCCGTATTTCCCGCTCCGGTCGGCCTGTGCGAGAGTTGCCCCGGGCGGTCGGCGACGGTCCGCGGCGGCGCTGCGAAGTCCTCGGCCATCGGCAGGCCGGCGTGCGGAGTCAACCCGGACAAGCCCGGCGCGGACACGCCCGGCGAACACGCCGGGCGGCTCACCGGCCGCTGACGGGGCATGGCGCGCGCGGCGGCCGGGCCCGCGTCATGATGGCCGGATGGACCCCCGCCCAACGGACGCCGCCCGGCAGCCCGCGCGTATCGCGGTCATCGGCGTCGGCAACGAGTTCCGGCGGGACGACGGCGTGGGATGGGCCGTGATCCGACGGCTGCGGGAGCGCGCGGCCCGGCGGCCCCTTCCGCCGGGCGTCGTGCTCAGGGCGTCCGACGGGGAGCCCGGCCGGCTCATCGGCCTGTGGGAGGCCACCGCCCTCGCCGTCGTCGTCGACGCCGTGCGCACACCGGGCGGCAGCCCGGGCCGGGTCCACCGGCTCGAGGCCGGTGACCCGGACCTCCGCGGGGCTCACTCCGCGACATCGCACGGACTGGGCCTGGGCGAGGCCGTCGAACTCGCCCGCACCCTCGGACGGCTGCCGCGCCGCCTGGTCCTGTACGCGGTCGAGGCCGCCGACACCTCGCTGGGCGCCGGCCTCACCCCGGCCCTGGAGGCCGCCGTCCCGTCACTGGCCGGGCGAGTCGAGGACGACGTCCGGTCCCACGCCGCCGCTCGCGCCCTCGCCGAGGCCTGCACGCCCTCGGCTCCGCCCGCGTTCGGGTGAACCGCCGGCCGCCGCCGGGGCGTCGGTCCCCGCCGCCGGGCGGCACTGCGTGGAGAGTGGCCGGGGCGGGGAGCGGACCGCCCGCACGCGGAGGTGAGATGCAATGGCCGACACCGGCCCCGGCGCGGCCGTGCTCGAGCGGCAAGGGATCGACGCGCTGGTGAGCGAACTGCAGGCCCGCGGGCACACCGTCATCGGGCCGACCGTACGCGACGGAGCGGTCGTCCTCGACGAACTCGACTCGGCAGCCCGGCTGCCGTACGGCTGGGGCGTGGAACACGAGGCCGGCCGCTACCGGCTGCGGCGCCGCGAGGACGGCGCGGCCTTCGCGCACAGCGCAGGACCGCAGTCCTGGAAGAAGTATCTGCATCCCGAGCGGGAACGTCAGTGGACCGCCGACCGCGACTGTGACGGCACGATGGCCGTCCGCGCGGACGAAGCCGAACCGGTGTCGTACGCCTTCCTCGGCGTCCACCCCTGCGACCTGCGCGCCATCGGAATCCAGGACCGCGTGCTGAGCGGCGGCCGCCACCCCGACGACGGCTACCGACGCCGCCGGGCCTCGGCGTTCCTCGTGGTCGCCGAGTGCGCGGAGCCCGGCGCGACCTGCTTCTGCGTGTCCATGGGCGCCGGGCCCGGAGTGTCCGGCGACGCCGGGTACGACCTGGCCCTGACCGAACTCGTGGACGACGGCCACCGCTTCCTGGTCCGCGCGGGCAGCGCGGCCGGGGCAGAGGTGCTCGCCGCCCTTCCGCGGCGCGCCGCCGACGACCGGACCCTGGGCGCCGCCCGCGACGTCGTGGAGCGGGCGGCCACCCGCATGGGACGCTCGATGCCGCCGGTCGACCTGCGGGTCCTGATGGCCGACAGCCTTGCGGCGGAACGCTGGAACGACGTGGCCTCCCGCTGTCTCACCTGCGGCAACTGCACGATGGTCTGTCCCACCTGCTTCTGCACAACCACGGAGGACGTCACCGACCTCACCGGGGACCACGCGGAGCGCTGGCGGCGCTGGGAGTCCTGCTTTGACCTCGACTTCTCGCTGCTCCACGGCGGCCCCGTGCGCGACTCGGGGCGCAGCCGCTACCGCCAGTGGCTCACCCACAAGGTAGGCACCTGGCACGACCAGTTCGGCAGTTCCGGATGCGTCGGCTGCGGACGCTGCATCGTCTGGTGCCCCGTCGGCATCGACATCACCGAGGAGGCCTGGGCGCTCGACCGCGAGCGGGCGGAGGGGCCCGGCCGCGACCGTCCCGGGAACACCGGACCGGCCGGAGGGACGGCCGGAGCGGAGGGCGCGCCATGACCGACGGTCCCGCGGCGGACTCAGGCGGCCTCTTCGCGGCGCTCCCCGGCCACGGCGCGGCCGCGCTGCGCGCCCTGAGCACCCATGTCTCCTTCCCCGAGGGGAGCCGCCTGTTCGAGGAGGGCGGCCCGGCGGACCGCTTCTGGGTCGTCACCGCGGGCACGGTCGCCCTCGACACCCACATCCCCGGACGTCCGCCGGCGGTCGTGGAGACCGTCGGCGCCGCGGACCTGGTGGGCTGGTCCTGGCTGGTGCCGCCGCACCAATGGCGACTGGGCGCGACGGCGGTCACAACGGTGAGCGCACGACAGTTCGACGCCGCCGAGGTGCTGGCGCTGTGCGCCCGGGACCCGGTGCTGGGCCAGGCCCTCAACCGGTATGTCGCCGGTGTCGTCGGCCGCCGTCTCGCATCCACCCGCACCCGGCTGCTGGACCTGTACGCGCCGGGCGCCGCCCGGGGAGAGCCGCACACCGGCGGGGGAGCGCGGTGAACGCCCACGCCGCCCGTCCGGCCGCCGGCTCGACCGTGCCGCTGCCGTACCGCGTGGTGGGAAACCGGCCGCAGACGCACGACACGAGCACGCTCGCGCTGGAACCGGCCGGCACGCCGCTCCCGCCCTTCGAGCCGGGGCAGTTCGCCATGCTGTACGCCTTCGGAGCCGGCGAGATCCCCCTCTCCGCGAGCGGCGTCGCCGGGCGCGGGGACCGGTTGGAGCACACCGTCCGGGCCGTCGGCGCGGTCTCCGCCGCCCTGCAATCCGCCGCGCCCGGCGCGCACATCGGGGTGCGCGGCCCGTTCGGCACCGCCTGGGGCCTCGACCGGGCGGCCGGGCACGACATCCTCGTCGTCGCCGGAGGCATCGGCCTCGCGCCGCTTCGGCCACTGGTCCGCGCCGTCCTGCGCGACCCCGGCCGCTATGGGCGGCTGAGCGTCCTGGTCGGCGCCCGCACCCCCGGCGACCTTCCCTTCCGCGACGACCTCGCCGACTGGGACGGAGCCCGCACAGCACATGTGGCGGTCGCCGTCGACCGGCCCGACACGCGGTGGAGAGGCGAGGTCGGCATCGTGACGGAGCTGTTGGACCGGGCGCCGTTCGCCCCCGCGCGGACGGCCGCGTTCCTGTGCGGCCCCGAGGTGATGATGCGGGCGGCCGCCCGCGACCTGCGCTGCCGCGGCGTCGCGGAGGAACGGATCGAGGTGTCCCTGGAGCGCAACATGCACTGCGGCACCGGCCACTGCGGACACTGCCAGCTGGGCCCGCTGCTGCTGTGCCGGGACGGGCCCGTCGTGGCGTACGAGACAGCCCGCCCGCTGCTGACCGTCAGGGAGCTGTGAGATGACCGCCGAGGTGCGCGCCGGGGCCCCCGCCCGGCCCAGGCTCGCCGTGTTCAAGTTCGCGTCCTGCGACGGCTGCCAGCTGACGCTGCTCGACTGCGAGGACGAACTGCTGGCGATCGCTGAGGCCATGGAGATCCGTCACTTCCTCGAAGCCTCCAGCGCCGTGCAGCCGGGCCCGTACGACCTCTCCCTCGTCGAGGGCTCCATCACCACGCCCGGCGACGCCGAGCGCATCCGCCGGGTGCGCCAGGAGTCCCGCCGCCTGGTCACCATCGGGGCCTGCGCGACCGCGGGCGGAGTCCAGGCCCTGCGCAACTTCGCCGACGTGGAGGAGTTCACCCGGACCGTCTACGCCACACCCGAGTACATCGACACCCTCGCCGCCTCCACCCCCGTCTCCGCGCATGTTCCCGTCGACTTCGAGCTCCGCGGCTGCCCCATCGACCGCGGCCGGCTCCTGGAGGTCATCACCGCCTTCCTCCACGGCCGCAGACCCGACGTCCCCGGACACAGCGTCTGCTTCGAGTGCAAGAGGCGCGGCACGCCCTGCGTCGTCGTCGCCCGGGGCGTCCCCTGCCTCGGCCCCGTCACCCATGCCGGCTGCGGGGCGCTCTGCCCCGCGTACGGGCGCGGCTGCTACGGCTGCTTCGGCCCCTCCCGCTCCGTCAATCTGCCCGGGTACATCCCCGTCCTGCGCCGCGACGGCATGGACGACCGGGACGTCGAGCGGTTCCTGCGCACGTACAACGCCGCCGCCTTCGAGGACCCCGCGGTACGGGAGTCGCGGCCGTGACCGCCGGCGAGACCCGCACCCTGCGCGTCGGCGCGCTCACCCGCGTGGAGGGCGAGGGCGCGCTGCACCTGCGGATCGACGGCGACACCGTGACCGAGGCCCGGCTGGAGATCTACGAGCCGCCCCGCTTCTTCGAGGCGTTCCTGCGCGGACGCGGCCACACCGAACCCCCGGACATCACCTCCCGCGTGTGCGGCATCTGCCCGGTCGCGTACCAGATGAGCGCCTGCCGCGCCGTCGAGGACGCCTGCGGCGTCACGGTCGGCGGACAGCTGGCCGCCCTGCGCCGGCTCCTCTACTGCGGTGAGTGGATCGAGAGCCAGGTGCTGCACATCTGCCTGCTGCACGCCCCCGACTTCCTCGGCTGCCGCGACGCGACGGAACTGGCGCGCGCCCACCGGCCGCACATCGAGCGCGGACTGCGCCTCAAGCAGGCAGGCAACGCCGTCATGGAACTCCTCGGCGGGCGTGCCGTCCACCCGGTCAACGTCCGCCTCGGCGGCTTCCACCGGGTCCCGGGCCGGACGGAGCTCCACCCGCTGAGGGAGCGGCTGCTCCGGGCGCGCGAAGACGCCTGGGAGACCGTCCTCTGGGTGTCCTCCTTCGACTTCCCGGACGCCGAGACCGAGGCCGATCTGCTCGCTCTCGCCGAGCCGGGCCGCTACGCCGTCGAGTCCGGCACGCCCACCGTCCTGCCGTACGGGGCCGCCGCACCGTCCCACGCCTTCGCGGTGCGGGACTTCACCCGGCACGTCGCCGAGGAGCAGGTGCCGCACTCGACCGCGCTGCACTCCCGGCTGGACGGCCGACGCCATCTCACGGGCCCGCTGGCCCGCTACGCCGTCAGCGGGCGTCTGCTGTCCCCGCTCGCCCGGGAGGCGGCCCGCGCCGCCGGCCTGCCCGCGCCCGGCGACGGCGGACAGGTCTGCCGCAACCCGTTCCGCAGCATCGTGGTCCGGGCCGTCGAAGCGCTCTACGCCGTCGACGAGGCCGTCCGCCTGATCGACGCCTATGAGCCGCCGGCACGCCCGCACGTCGAGGTCCCGGCCCGGCCGGGCACCGGACACGGGGCCACCGAAGCGCCCCGCGGCATCCTCTACCACCGCTACACGCTGGCCGCGGACGGCGCCGTGACCGACGCCCGGCTCATCCCGCCGACCGCCCAGAACCAGGGCGCCATCGAGGACGACCTCCGCCGGCTCGTCCAGCGGACGATCCGCCCGGACGGCCTGCCCGACGACGCGGAGCTCATCCGCCTGTGCGAGCGCGCCGTCCGCAACCACGACCCGTGCATCTCCTGCTCCGCCCACTTCCTGCGGCTGAGCGTCGAACGCGGCTGAAACCGCCCGGACCGCCGGACAACGCCCGGCTCAGACGCGGCACAGAGCGCCGATGCCGTGGGCGGGGGCGCCGTCGGCGTCCGGGCGCAGCACCCGCACATCCGATCCGGAGAGCAAGGCGGTGCGGATCGCGACGTCGGACAGCGGGGCGCGGGCCATCGGGGCCCCGTTCACCGAGGGGGCGGGGCGGCGCTCCGACACCTCGCCCGGAGCAGCGCCGAACCACGCGGTACGCCGGTCGCCGGGGTCGTCGACGACCACGAGCGTCTCCACCCGGCCGTCGGCGAGCGCCCGCAGTGTCGGGTGCACGCCCTCGACGGCCCGGCCGCCGGGGCCCCGCTCCTCGGCGAAGCGCCGCAGCAGGCCGCTGGTCAGCTCCTCCCCGGCGCGCCGCGTCTCCTCCTCGACCTGTTCGCTGCGGACGCGGTCGGAGCCGTCCGGGGCCCGCCCGCCGCTGACCCTGCGCAGGGAGACCTGCTGCCGCACCCGCTCGGGCAGGTGCTTGGTGAGGTACTGCACGGCGCGGACGTCCCCGGCGAGCAGCACGAGCCGGGCGGAGACCCGGGAGACGACGCCGGTGAGGGTCTCGGCCACGCGCACGGCGTTGTGCTCCCAGGAGTCCTCGGCCCGCCGCTGGAAGCGGCCCTGGGACATGCCGCCGGGCGCGTTCCGCTCGATCTCGTCGTCGGGGCCGGTCACGGTGCGCCGTATCGGCTCCGTCCCGCCCAGCGGGTACGCCTCCAGGTCCGCGCCGGTGCGGTCGACCACGGCGAGCACATGCGCGGGGTGGTCCTGCCGCCAGGTGAGCAGGGGCTGCAGATGGGGAAGGGGGCCGTACGCGGCGAAGTCGGCGTCGGCCGTTGCGCCGCGGTGGCCCGCGGGCAGCACGGCGGCGTAACGGACCTCCCCGCCGGCGGCGAAGGCGACGAGCGTCCCGGAACCGGGCAGCTCCGCGTCCACCCGCCGTGCCAGCGCCTCGACGGCGCCGGCGTCGGCGCCCTCGTCGGCCAGCTGCCGGGCGAGGCGCTGCCAGCGCAGCCGGGCGTCCTCCACCTGCTGGGGGCGGGGTTCGAGCCGGAGATAGACCGAGCACACGGGGCCCGGCCCGCCGAGCAGGCTCTGCAGGACCTTGTCCCTGATCGATGTCGTGGTTCCCATGTCGGCTCCTGATGTGGGCCGAGCCCCGGCCGCCGCCGCTCCACGAGGGGTGTCAGGCGGCCGCGGGCCCGTCTGCGGCAGGGGTGATGAGGCCGTAGTGGCCGTCGTAGCGGTGGTACAGGACGGCGCCGCGGCCGGTGGCCGCGTCGGCGAAGAACACGAACGGCCACCCGGTGACCTCCAGGCGCTGCCTGGCCTCGGCGACGCTCATACGGGGAGCGGGGGCCGGGCTGACGGTCAGCGGAACGGCGACCGGGCCGATCCGCTCGGGCCGCGGGGCGACCTGGGCCAGCCGGCATCCGGTGGGGCCCGAGCGGTACAGGACGCTGTCCTCACCCGAGCCGGCGTCGGTGAACAGATGGAAGTCGTAGTCCAGCCGGTCCATCTCGTCCGCCGCCTCGTCGGGCGACTCGAAGGCGAGGGCGAACGACTTGTGCCGGACGACCTCCCGCTCCGCGGCGGGACGCGGGAAGTAGTCGGGGCGGTGGGCGGGCTCGTCCCCGTGCCGCCAGGTGCGGGCGTCGCCGGGCGGCCGGGTCCGGCCGCGCCGTGCCTCCCAGTGCTCGGCCATCCGGGCCAGTACGGCCGTGAGCCGGTCCTGCAGCAGGTCGGCCGCTTCCGTGGCGCTGCCGCCCGCCACATGCGCCCGGGCGGGCTTGCCGTTGACGTCCAGGTTCGCCTGGGCGATCACCGGCCGGTCCATCGCGGGGTTCGCCCGGCGGGTGACCCTCACCCGGGCGAAGAGCACGGGCTTCGGGGCCCGGTCGAGCACGGCGCGGACCTTGTCCCGGGCGTACGCGATCTCCCCGGAGGACACCCGCCCTCGCTTCTCCACCTGCACATCCGTGATCTGCGGTGACGCCGTGTGCTTCATGACGACCTCCACACCACAGTCTTCCGCTGCTCCGCGCCCGGCGCTGGGGCCGAATGGGCTATGTCTCATCCGGCGCGCCGCTCTGGCGTGCACGCGGCTCGGCGGCTTACGCTCGCCCGCCACGGGCGGCTCCGACCGGCGTCGCCCACGACGAAGCGTGGTTTCTCATGGCAGAGCATGTACACGTCCGCGTCCGCCGGGGCGTGGCCGTGACGGATGACGGCGCACTGGTGGAGCGGTACGCCTGCCGTTGCGGCGAGTCCTGGACGAAGACCTACCAGGTCGAGGGCCCCGCGCCGGAGTGACGCCGGGCCCGTCCGCCCTCAGCGGTGGACGGGCGCCGCCTTGCCCGGCCCGGCGCCGCCGCTCCTGGGCCGAGAGGCGGAAGCGGAAGAGGAGCCGGGGCGGACCGCGGTCTCACGGGAACGCGGCGTGGATCTCCTGCGCGGTGACAGCACTCGTCGGCCACGGAGCGGTCCCCGGCCGTCCGCGGGTACGGCCGGGGATCCGGGGTCCCCGCCGGGGCGGCCGCGGCAGCAGGGGCCGGCGGCCTCCCGCGCGGGGAGAGCAGCCCGGTCCCCGGCTCTGCCGGGGGACGCGGCGGCGCGGTGCGGCCGTCACCCCTGTCCGGTCCCGGCCGCCAGGTAGCCGGCGCAGCCCGACAGGGTGCCGAGGGCGGGGTAGTCCTCCTCCGGCAGGGCCAGACCGGTGCGTTCCCCCAGCGCCGAAACGAAGGCGAGGAAGTCCAGCGAGTCCATGTCCAGCACCTCCCGGAAGGGCGCGTCCGGCGGAACCGCGTCGAAGTCGGCGTCCGGGACGATCCGGCGGATCTCGTCCTTCACGATCTCCAGGGCTTCGTCGCGGGTCACAGGTCCTCCGGTCGTTGCAGCAGACGGTCCAGGGCGGTGAGGAAGCGGGCGCCCGTCGCCCCGTCGCTCGCCCGGTGGTCGGCGGAGAGCGTCGCGGTCACGGCGGGGCGCACCGCGAGCATGCCGTCCACGGCGACAGGACGCTCGCCGACCCGGCCCAGGCCGACGAGCGCCACCTGCGGCGGGTAGATCACGCCGAAGACCGCCTCCACACCCTGGTCGCCCAGGTTGGTCACGGTGAGGGTCGGGTCGGCCGTCTCCGACGCCCGCAGGCGGCCGCTCCTGGCGCGCGCCACCAGGTCCTTGAGCGCGGCCATCAGCTCGGGGACGGACATCGCGTCGGCGTCCTGGAGGGCCGGCGCCGTCAGCCCGCCGCCGCGCAGCGACACCGCCACGCCCAGGCGGACCGTCTCCCCGGGCACGAATCCGTCGTCCCGCCAGTATCCGTTGAGTTCGGGCGCCTGCCGTGCCGCCAGCGCGACGGCCTTGAGGGTCAGCGCCGCGGGGATCAGCCGTTCCGCCACCGGGCGGGAGCGGTTCCGCTCCCGCATCCAGGAGACGGCCGCCTCCATGTCGATGGTCGTCGACAGGTAGTAGTGGGGGATCTCGCGTTTGGAGCGGGCCATGAGTCCCGCGATCGCCCGACGTGCCGCCGCCGCGCGGTCTCCGGGAGGCGCCGCGACGGGGCCGGACGGCTTCCCCGCGCGCGAGGTGTCCGGGACGGCGGGGGCGGCCGCGCGCTCCGGCGCGGCTGCTTCCGCTTCCCCCGGCGCTGCTGCCCGAGCCGCTGCTCGCACGTCGTCGGCCCGGACCGCGGCGCCGCTGCCCGTGCCCCGGACAGCGGTCAGATCGACCCCGAGGATGCCGGCGAGGCGGCGCGCCAGCGGGGACGCCCGCACCCGCTCCGGAGGGCGCGCGGCCGCGGCCCGCTCCACGTCGGACCGGGTGATCCGGCCGCCGGGGCCGGTGCCCCGCACCGCCGCCAGATCGACGCCCTTGTCCTCGGCGAGGTGCCGCACCAGAGGCGTCGACACGCCGGGCTCGGCGGGCTCGGCGGGCTCGGCCACGCGCCGGGTAGCCGGCTCGGGAGCGGCAGGAGCGGCAGGAGCGGCAGGAGCGGCGGGCTCGGTACGGGGCACGGCGGCGGGAAGGGCGGGTCCGGCAGTCGGTTCGGGAACGGCACGAGCGGCGGGTTCGGCAGGAGCCGGCGCCGCCGGGCGGATCACCGCGAGCGGCGTGCCGACCGGAACCGCGGCGCCGGGCTCCACGAGCAGCGCGTCGACGGTCCCGGTCTCAAAGCACTCCACCTCGATGGCCGACTTGGCGGTCTCCACGACCGCGACGACGTCCCCTCTGCCGACCTGGTCGCCCGGCCGCACGAGCCACTCCACAAGGACGCCCTCGTCCATGTCGGCGCCCAGGGACGGCATGGTGAACTCCGCCATGTCAGCTCACCGTCCGGCGCGCGGCGGCCACGATGTCGCCGACCTGGGGAAGCGCCGCCTGCTCCAACTGCCGGGCGTACGGGATGGGCACCTCCGCGCTGCACACGCGCTCGACCGGCGCGTCGAGTTCGTAGAACACCTGCTCCGCGATGCGCGCGGAGACCTCGGCGGCGAGGCTCCCGCTGCGCCATGCCTCGTCCACCACCACCGCACGGTGGGTCCGGGCGACGGACGCGAGGACCGTGGCCTCGTCGAGGGGCCGCAGCGAGCGCAGATCCACCACTTCGGCGCTGACGCCCTCCGCGGCGAGCGCGTCGCCCGCCGCCAGCGCCTTGGGCAGCGAGCCGCCGTAGGTGATCAGCGACACGTCCGTGCCCGGCCGCCGCACCGCCGCGTGGTCCAGGTCCACGGAGCGGACGTCGGGGTCCGGCTCACCGGCCGAGTTGTAGAGGCTGCCGTGCTCGAACACCAGCACGGGGTCCGGGTCCGCCAGGGCGGACGCCAGCATATGGCGGGCGTCGTCGAGGGTCGCCGGGGCCACCACGCGGATGCCGGGGATGTGGGCGTACCAGCCCTCCAGACTGTGCGAGTGCTGTGCCGCCAGCTGGCGGCCCGCACCGGTGGTCATCCTGATCACAAGAGGCACGTTCAGCTGACCGCCCGACATATGCAGCAGCGTCGCGGCGTTGTTGAGGATCTGGTCCAGCGCCAGCAGGCTGAAGTTGACGGTCATGATCTCCACCACGGGCCGCAGCCCGGAGAGCGCGGCGCCGATGCCCGCGCCGACGAACGCCGACTCGGACAGCGGCGTGTCCCGGATCCGCTCGGGTCCGAACTCCTCCAGCAGACCCAGGCTGACCCCGAAACAGCCGCCGTATCTGCCGACGTCCTCACCCATGAGGAAGACCCGCCCGTCGGTGCGCAGGGCCTCGCGCAGGGCCTCGCGCAACGCCTCCCGGTAGGTCGTCTTCTCTGCTCTCCGGGCCGGTCCGGAGACGGACTCGGCGTTCATGACACTCCCTCACCGGCACTCGTGACAAAGCGCATCAGGTTCTCCACCGGCTCCTCCGGCGCGCTCTCCGCGGCGCGCACGGCCCGGTCGACCTCCTCCGCGACATCGCGTTCGAGCCGTTCCAGGGCTCGGTCGTCCAACTGCCCCTCCGCCTGCAGCCGTCCGGCGAGACCGGTCAGCGGATCCCTGGTCTTCCACTGCTCGATCTCCTCCTTGCTGCGGTAGCGGTCGGGGTCGTACATCGAGTGGGCGCGGAAACGGTAGGTGCGGGCTTCCAGGAAATGCGGGCCGTTGCCCGAGCGGATGGACGCGACCGCCCGGCGTGCGGAGTCCTCTACGGCGAGCACGTCCATGCCGTCGACCGCCCACGCGGGCATCCCGTAGGACGCCGCACGCATCGCCAGATCGGTCTGGGCGTGCTCCCGCGTGAGTGCCGTGCCCATCGCGTACAGGTTGTTCTCGCACACCAGCAGCAGCGGAAGCCCCCACAGCGCCGCCAGGTTCGCCGTCTCATGGAACTCGCCCTCCGCGAAGGCGCCGTCACCGAAGAAGCAGCACGTCACTCGCTCCTCGCCGCGCATACGGCTCGCCAGTGCGAGACCTGCCGCGAGGGGCAGTCCGCCGCCGACGATCGCGTTGCCGCCGTAGAACCGCCGCTCGAGGTCGAACAGATGCATGGACCCGCCGCGTCCCCGGCTGCTGCCGGTCGCCTTGCCGTACATCTCCGCCATGACGGCGTCGGCCGGCATGCCGCGCGCCAGGGCGTGCCCGTGTTCGCGGTACGTGGACACCATCGCGTCCCCCGAGTCGAGGGCCTGGCCCACGCCCACCGCGACGGCCTCCTCGCCGATGTAGAGATGGACGAAGCCGCGGATCGTCGCGGCGCTGTACAACTCGACGCAGCGTTCCTCGAAGCGGCGGATGAGCAGCATCTGCCGCAGCAGCTGACGTCGGTGGGCCGCGTGCTCGTCGGCGGCGCTCGGCCGTCCTGCGGCGCGGGCCTTCGCCCTGCCCTTGCGCTGCTCCGCGCGCGGGCGCCGCGAACCGGTCGCAGCGGTCTGGCGGCTGTTCCTCATCGTCTTCCCTCCGCGCGGCGCCGGGGGCGTCACCCCGGCCCCTCTAGAGTGGACAGATCCCCCTGTGGCAGCCCGAGTTCGCGGGCGCGCAGCACCCGGCGCATCACCTTGCCGCTGCGGGTCTTGGGCAGGTTCTGGTCGAACGCGATCTCCCGCGGCGCCACCGCGGGCCCCAGTCTGCGTCTGGCGAAGGCGATCAGCTCGCGCTCCAGGACCGGATCCGGTCCGTATCCCGGCCGCAGGGAGACGAAGGCCTTGACGATGGAGCCGGCCAGCGGGTCCGGGCGGCCGATGACCCCGGCCTCGGCGACGGCCGGGTGCTCCATCAGCGCGCTCTCCACCTCGAACGGGCCGACCAGGTGTCCCGCGGACTTGATGACGTCGTCCGCGCGGCCGACGAACCAGAACCAGCCGTCCCGGTCCTTTCTGGCGAGGTCCCCGGTCAGATACCAGCCGTCGGCGAAGCAGGCCTCGTAGCGCTCCCGCTCGTGCAGATAGCCGCGGAACATGGAAGGCCAGCCGGGCCGCAGCGCCAGCTCCCCCGTCACCTCGGGTTCCTCGACGACGCGGACCCGTCCCCCGGCCAGGCGGGCCCGCCCGTTCTCGCCCCGCTCCAGCACCGCGGCCTCCACTCCGGGCAGCGGTCTGCCCATGGAGCCGGGCCGGATGTCGCAGGCGGCGAAGTTGGCGATCATGATCGATCCGGTCTCGGTCTGCCACCAGTTGTCGTGGACGGGAAGTCCCAGCGCGTCCTGCCCCCACCGGACCGCCTCCGGGTTGAGGGGTTCTCCGACGCTGGCGACGAACCGCAGAGCCGACAGGTCGAACGTGTCCTGAAGCGTGCCGGCCCCCTCGCGCGGGGCGCCGCGCATCAGCATCCGGACCGCGGTCGGGGCCGTGTACCAGACGGACACCTTCTGCTCGGAGAGGATCCGGTACCAGCGGCGGGCGTCAAACTCCCCCTCGTCCACCACCAGCGTGACGCCGTGGGTGAGGGGCGCGACGACGCCGTACGACATCCCCGTCACCCACCCCGGGTCGGCGGTGCACCAGTACACGTCCTCCGGGTGCAGGTCCAGGGCGAAGCCGGCGGTGGCGTGGTGGGCCACCACCGCGTCATGGACGTGCACCGCCCCTTTGGGGGCGCCTGTGGTGCCGCTGGTGAAGTGCAGCAGGGCCATGTCCTCGGGGTCCGTCGCCGGGACCGTGAAGTGCTGGGGCGCCGCGTCCATGAGCGCCGTCCAGGACAGTGTGTCCGCGGGCTGCTCGGTCACCGGGCCCACGAGCAGCACATGCTCCAGCTCCGGCAGCCGGGGCCGCAGCTCCGCGACCTTGCGCCGGTACAGGGCCTCGGTGGTGACCAGGACGCGTGCGTTGCCCAGCTCCAGCCGGCTGCGCACCGGCTCGGGCCCGAACGCGGAGAACAGCGGGCACAGCACGCTCCCGGCGCGCAGCGTCCCCAACACCGTGGCGTACAGCTCGGGGCAGCGTCCGAGCAGAGTGAAGACCCGCTCCTGGCGGGTCACTCCGAGCCTGTGCAGAACATGGGCGAACCGTGAGGTGAGGCGTGCCAGGTCGCCGTAGGTGTACGTGGTGACCGAATCGTCCCGGCCGATGCAGCGGAGCGCGGGCCGCCCGCCGCGACCGGCGGCGATGTGCCGGTCGACGGCCTCGTAGCCGATGTTCAGCCCTCCGCCCGGCAGGCCCGCCATGCGGGAACGCGCCCGCTCCCAGGTGAACTCCGCCCTGGCGAGGCCGTAGTCCCGCAGGTTCGGGGGCACGCGGGGCCGCGACGGCTTGTGGATGATGTCCTGGCCCATGGCCGGGGCCCCTTTCCTCCGCTTCCTGGCGCGCCTCCGGTTCCTTTCAGCATTCACCAGGTCGCCGGTGTGCGCCCGGCGGTGCGACGGCGGTGGCCGGCACGTCCCGCGAACGGCCCAGTCGGCCGGCAGGCGCGTGCGGCCGAGCTCACCGGGCCACGACCTCCTCACCCGGCCACGACGTGCGCCGCCCGGCGGGGGGAGTGAGCAGGGAGTCGTCGATGCGTGCGGTGAGGCGGTCGACCACCGACACCACTCCCTCGAGCTGCGCCGTCAGCTTCACCAGGAGGGGGATCTGGCTCTGCCGCTCCACCTCTCCCTCCAGGGTGACGGTCCCGTCGACGACCCGGATGCCGACCGAGTCGGGTGGCAGCCCCAGGACGCCGGTCACGACCTCCTCGAGCACCCGGAGGCGGATCTCGGGGTCGGGGCGCAGGAAGACCCGCAGCAGGTCACGCCGGGTGACGATGCCGACGAGGCGGTCCTCGTCGTCGACCACGGGGAGCCTCTCCACCCCGCGCCGCACCATGGTCCGGGCGGCCTGGGCGACGGTGTCGTCGGCATGCACGGTGACGGCGGGTGCGGACATCAGCCGTCCGGCGGTGAGGGCCTCCTGCTCGCCGTCGTCCGGCCATGCGGCGGCCGCGGCGGCGTGCCAGGGCGTGCGGCGTTCCGGTCCGGCGTCCTCGGCCGAGGCCTGCCGCAACAGAAGATCGCTCTCGGAGACGACCCCGAGGACCCGGTCCTGCTCGTCCAGCACCGGAAGTCCGCTGATGTCGTGTTCGGCGAGTTGTTTGGCGACGTCCTTGAACGGAGTCGACGTCACCGCCGAGACGACCTCGTCGGTCATCAGGCTGCCGACCTTTCTGTGCTTCATCGTCGCTCTCCCCGTCGAATCCAAGCCGCACGGACACTCATCCCCGAACGCCGTTCATCCCCGGACGCCATCCGTCCCATGGACACCCTCCATCGGTCTCCGCCACGGCATCGAGGGCCGAACGGTCCCGTGCCGGGACCGACAGGGCCGGGTGAAGAGGGCCGATGAGGCACTGCGTCAGGCGGCCGGGCCGGCGGGCTCGTCCGCGGTGTCGTCCCGGGCGTAGGAGAGCCGGTCGACGACGTCCACGACGCCGTCCACGCTTGCGCACAGACGTACGGCGACGGGGATCAGGCTCCGGCGGTCCAGGGTGCCGCTGAGGGTGACCCTGCCGTCCGCGACCTCGATGCCCAGCGCGGAGGGCGGCAGGCGGAGCGTCCGGGTGAACACGTCCTCCAGGATCTCCTCCTGGATCGCCCGGTCCCGGCGCAGGAACAGCTGCAGCAGGTCGCTGCGGCTGAGCACCCCGATGAGCAGGCCGTCGTCCGATACGACGGGCAGACGCTTGACCCTGTTCCGCTCCATCACCCGGGCCGCCCGGACCGCGCTCCACCCGGGCCGCGCCACCACGGCGGGGCTGGACATCAGCCCCTCGGCGGTGTCGGGGCCGCCGTCCTCCGCCGTCTGCCTGCGCACCAGGTCCGCTTCGGACACCACGCCGAGGGGGCGACCGTCCGAGTCGACCACCGGGACGGCGGTGATGTCGTACTCGTCGAGCAGGCGTGCGATCTCCTTGAACGTGGTGCCGCGCTGGACGACGACCGCCTCGGGTGTCATCAGATCGGCCACACTGCGGTGCCTCATCGCCGGACAGTCCCTTCCGCACCCCGGGGGAGGCGGCCGCCGGCCCGGTTGCGCGGGGCGCTGCCCGCGTGCGGCGGCTCGACGTCCAGGCCGAGGTTGTCGTACACGTAGCCGATCGTCTGGTGCACCGCGACCACGCCGTCGACGGACTGGCACAGCCGCTCGATCACCGGGATGTCGGCCCTCTCCTCGACCCGGCCGGTGAGCGTCACCACACCGTCCCGGACCGACGCCTCTACGGCGCCGGGGCGGAGCCCCAGGGTCCGCTCCAGCACATCCCGGCGGATCTCGTCGTGGATGGCGTGGTCGTGGCGCAGGAAGGGGCGCAGCAGATCGCTGCGGCTGACGATGCCGACGACCTTCCCCGTCTCGTCGATCACCGGCAGCCGTTTCACCCCGTTGCGGTCCATCGTCCTGGCCGTCTCGACGATGTTCCACCCCGGCCGCGCGGTGACCGCGGGCGAGGTCATCAGCCCCTCGGCGGTCTCGGCGTCGGCCCGTGCCCGGTCCGGCGGAACAAGCCTGAGCCGGGCCAGACGTCCCTCCGGGTCCGGCAGACTCGCCGCCTTGTGCAGCAGATCCGCCTCGGACACCACGCCCAGGGGCCGGCCCTCGTCGTCGACCACCGGGACGGCCGTGATGTCGTTGTCGTGGAAGAGCCGGGCGATCTCCTTGAAGGACGAGCCGGGGCGCGCGCTGACGACCATGCGTGTCATGACCTCGGAGACGGTGCGGTGCTGCATGTCCTCACTCCCTCGTGGAGCGTGGGAGACCCTGGAGATCCACTGTCCGTCGCCGCGGCCGCCGGACGGCAGAGCCGAACGGCCCCGTAATGGGACTCATCGCCCCATGACCCGCCGCCCGCCGTGATCAGCCGTGCGCGCCGGGCTCCCGGCCGGGGGAGGGTGCCGCGCGCCTCCCGGGTCAGTACCTCCACCGGTACGCCGCCGCCACCTGCTCGTCGTCCAGACCCGCCACGGCCTCGATCTCGCCGAGCCGTACGGCGGTCACGGCGTCCGCCAGGACGGGCCCCAGCGCTGCGCGGAGCTCCTCGTCCCCGCGGAACGCCTCGACCGCCTCCCCCAGCGACGTCGGCAGGCGGCGCACTCCGCGGGCCGCCGCCTCCGCGTCGTCGAGCCGTGCGGGATCTCCGGTGATCTCCTCGGGAAGCGCGGCGGACGACGCCACGCCGTGCAGCCCGGCGGAGATCAGGCAGCCGAGCGCCAGATAGGGGTTGGCCGCCAGGTCGACCGGCTTCACCTCCAGGTTCGCCGCCCGGCCCGCACGACCCGGCGCGCCCGTGATGACCCGCACCGCGGCCTCCCGGGTCTCGTGCCCCCAGCAGGTGAAGACCCCGGCCCACTGCGACGGCCGCAGCCGCAGATAGCTCGCGGGGCTCGGCGCGGTCACGGCCGTGAGAGCCGGGAGGTGCGCCAGCACCCCGGCGGCGAACGCCTCCGCCTCCGCCGTCATCGCGTACCGGCGGTCGCCGCCCGCGTGCAGGTTCACTCGGTCGCGCCAGGCGGAGAGGTGCACATGCCCGCCGTTGCCGACCCCCTCGGCGCGGACCGCGGGCGAGAACGAGGCCCGCAGGCCGTGGCGCAGCGAAACGGCCCGGATGGTCTGCCGCACCAGGACGCTCCGGTCGGCCGCGGCCACCGGGTCCAGCGAGCCCGTGGAGACCTCGAACTGCCCGGCCGCGTACTCCGGGTGCAGCTGGTCGACGTCGACGCCCTGGGCCGCGAACGCCGCCATCAGCTCGGCGGCGTAGTCGCTCAGCTCGACCAGGCGGGTCGCCCCGTAGGCCGGCCCCAGGGCGGCGGGCACGAACGAGTCCCCGGGAGCCGACGCCTGCCCGACCGCCCACTCGACCTCGACGGCCGCCCGGAACGTGATGCCGTGGACCCGGGCGGCGTCCGAGACGATCCGGCGCAGCGCGGTGCGGCTGCACCCGGGGTGCCGGTCGCCCTCCTGGGTGATCCGGTCCACCGGCGCCCACGCCCAGCCGGGCTGCGCGGCCAGCACGACCAGCCGGCCGAGATCCGGGTACAGGCGCAGATCCCCGTCCGGCGAGCCGAGCACATCGGTGGAGACGATCGCGTCGTCCGCGAGGAACGTGTCGAACACCGGCGACATCCCGACGCCCCACGCCGCCGCCGCGGCCAGCTTCCCCGCCGGGACGGCCTTCACCCGTGCGATGCCGGCGGTGTCGACATACGCCAGCACGACGCCGTGCACACCCCGCTCGGCCAGCTCCGCGCTCAGCGCGGCGGCCCGCTCGGCGTCGCCCGGCCGCCCGCCGGGGACCGGGTCGTCATGGGTGGTCATACGCCCTCCTCGGCGAAACCCCACGCGGCTGACCTGCCCAGCATGCCCGGCCCGGCCCGGAGCGACGCCCGCACCGCGCCCGCACCGCCGTCGTCTCACGGAAGCATGAGGCCGGGGCACCCCGTGAAGGAGCGAAATGACATGGGGTTAGCATATGAGCGCCGCCTAGCTCGAAAGATAATCCTGTGACTGTCAACGACGACTCGTTCACCAACTGGAAGACCCGCGAGGAGATCGCGGAGTCGATGATCCCGATCATCGGGAAGCTGCACCGCGAGCGGGACGTCACCGTCCTGCTGCACAGCCGCTCCCTGGTGAACAAGTCGGTGGTCAGCATCCTCAAGACCCACCGGTTCGCCCGGCAGATAGCCGGAGAGGAACTCTCGGTCACCGAGACGATGCCGTTCCTGCAGGCGCTCACCACGCTCGACCTCGGCCCCGCGCAGATCGACATCGGCATGCTCGCCGCGACCTACAGGGCCGACGACCGCGGTCTGACGGTGGCGGAGTTCACCGCCGAGGCCGTCGCCGGCGCCACGGGCGCCAACAAGATCGAGCGCCGTGAGCCGCGCGACGTCGTCCTCTACGGCTTCGGCCGCATCGGCCGCCTCGTCGCCCGCCTGCTCATCGAGAAGTCCGGCTCCGGCAACGGCCTGCGGCTGCGCGCCGTCGTCGTCCGCAAGGGCAGCGGCAAGGGCGCCGAAGATCTCGTCAAGCGCGCCTCGCTGCTGCGCCGCGACTCCATCCACGGCCAGTTCCAGGGCACGATCACCGTCGACGAGGCGAACGGCACGATCGTCGCCAACGGCAACGAGATCAAGGTGATCTACGCGAACGACCCGTCGGAGGTCGACTACACGGCGTACGGCATCAAGGACGCCATCCTCATCGACAACACCGGCAAGTGGCGCGACCGCGAGGGCCTGTCCCAGCACCTCCGCCCCGGCGTCGACAAGGTCGTGCTGACCGCGCCGGGCAAGGGCGACGTCCCCAACGTCGTCCACGGCGTCAACCACGACATGATCAAGCCGGACGAGCAGATCCTCTCCTGCGCGTCCTGCACCACCAACGCGATCGTCCCGCCGCTGAAGGCCATGGCGGACGAGTACGGGGTGCTGCGCGGCCATGTCGAGACCGTCCACTCGTTCACCAACGACCAGAACCTGCTGGACAATTACCACAAGGCAGACCGCCGCGGCCGCTCCGCGCCGCTCAACATGGTCATCACCGAGACCGGCGCCGCCTCCGCCGTCGCCAAGGCGCTCCCGGACCTCAAGGCGCCCATCACCGGCAGCTCGATCCGCGTCCCGGTGCCGGACGTCTCGATCGCGATCCTCAGTCTGCGGCTCGGGCGCGAGACCACCCGCGAGGAGGTCCTCGACTACCTGCGCCATGTGTCGCTGACCTCGCCGCTCAAGCGCCAGA
Source organism: Streptomyces chengmaiensis (assembly GCF_029846775.1). Lineage (NCBI taxonomy): Bacteria > Bacillati > Actinomycetota > Actinomycetes > Kitasatosporales > Streptomycetaceae > Streptomyces > Streptomyces chengmaiensis. The sequence continues at coordinate 67,420 of NZ_JARWBG010000003.1, read as the reverse complement.
TCGACTTCATCAGCGCCCCCGACGCGGTCTCCAGCGACTTCATCGGCTCGCGCCACGCCTCGATCGTGGACGCCGGCGCCACCAAGGTCGACGGCGACAACGCGATCCTCTACCTGTGGTACGACAACGAGTTCGGCTACTCCTGCCAGGTCATCCGCGTCGTCCAGCATGTCTCCGGGGTGGAGTACCCCACCTTCCCGACCCCGGCGGTCTGATCTCGCCGTACGGCCCGGTCCGCCGCCCCGGCAGGGCGGGGCGGCGGACCGCTCTTCGGCACGGGCCCGGCTGAACCGCTGCGCGTCGCCGCGGCGGAGACGCCCACCGTGCTCGGCGTCGGCGGCGGAGACGCCCACCGTGCTCGGCGTCGGTCCCGACGCCGTCTCCGCGGTCTCGGCACGGCCTCGGGCCGGAGTTCTCAGCCGGTCCGCAGGACCGCGCCCAGCGCCTTCCGCAGCGCCGCCTCCGGATCCGCTGAGGAGCCCGCCGCCCGCCATGCCACGAACCCGTCCGGGCGTACCAGCACCGCTCCGTCGGCCGTCGTGCCGTGGGCCTGTGCCCAGTCGGCCGCCGCGGCCGGCCCGCCCCGGCCGCCCGCCGCGCCTGCCGTGCCCGCCTCGTAGACCAGGTCGGCGCCGGCCCCCTCCCCGATCCGGTACGACGTCAGCGGCGTTCCGTCGCGCTCGGCGATGCGGAGGGCGGCCTCGTGCCATCCCGCCGTGCCCCGGGCGTCGCTGAGCAGCACGAGGGAGCGCTCGTACAGATCGAGCGTGGAAAGCCGCCCGCCGGGGCCGCGCAGCCACATGTGGGGGGCCCGGCTGCCCGGCTGGCCGGTGAGCCGGACGTCCTCGGGCACCACCGGGCCGGCCGGATCGGCCCCCACGACGGCGCCCCGGGGGTAGCGGTAGGCGAGGACGACGTTGAGGATGCCGCCCCGCTTGTTGCCGCCCATGCCGGGAGGCGGCGCGAAGCCGGGGTGGCTGTGCTCCACGGAGCGGGCCGAGGCTCGGGCGCTGGTCGCCAGGGCCACCGGCCTGCGCTCGGCGTCGTAGGTCTCCAGCAGGCCGGGCCCCGCCGAGCCGTCGAGGACGGCCGCCAGCTTCCACGCGAGATTGTGCGCGTCCTGGATGCCGGTGTTGGAACCGAACGCACCCGTCGGGGACATCTCGTGAGCGGAGTCCCCGGCGAGGAACACCCGGCCGACCGCGTACCGGTCGGCGACGCGCTCGGCCGCCCGCCAGGACGCCTTGCCGGTGATGTCCACATCGAGGTCCACAACCCCGGTGGCCCGGCGGATGTGCTGCCGGAGCCGTTCCTCGGTGAACTCCTCCAGGGTCTCGCCCTGCTCCGGGTGCCAGGGGGCGTGGAAGACCCAGTGCTCCTTGTTGTCGACGGGCAGGAGGGCTCCGTCGGCCTCGGAGCCGGTGAGGTAGCAGCAGATGAAGCGCCGGTCGCCGACCGCGTCGGCGAGCCGGCTGGAGCGGAAGGTGACGCTCACGTTGGCGAACAACTCGCCGGGCCCGCTCTGCGCGATGCCGAGCCGGCTCCGGACCGGACTGCGCGGACCGTCCGCGGCGACGACGTAGTCCGCCCGCACGGTGTACCGCTCCTCGGCGGCGCGGTCCCGTACGAGGGCCGTCACTCCGTCGGCGTCCTGCTCGAAGGACTCCAGCTCGTGGGAGTAGCGCAGCTCGCCGCCGAGTTCGCGCGCATGGTCCAGCAGTACGGGTTCCAGGTCGTTCTGGCTGCACAGGCACCATGCGGTGGGGCTGAACCTGGCCAGCCCCCCACCGGGGTCGATGTGTCTGAACAGCCACTCTCCCGCGTCGCCGACCAGGGTCGGGGTCTGCAGGATGCCGTGGTTGTCCGCGAGCAGCGAGGCCGCGGCCTTGATGTCCGGCTCGACTCCGGCCACCCGGAGGAGTTCCATCGTCCGGACGTTGTTGCCGCGTCCGCGCGGGTGGATCGAGGTGCCGGAGTGCCGTTCGACGAGCATATGGCGCACACCGAGGCGGCCCAGGAACAGGGACATGGACAGGCCCACCAGGGAGCCGCCGACGATGAGGACGGGAACCCGGTGGTCGGCTTTCTGATGCATCGAATTCTCCAGGGGGCGGGAGTGCGCGGGTAGGGCGCGTTGGAGTTTCCATGCCCTGTGGGAGCGGCTCCGTGCGCCCAATCACCCGCGTGGTCCACGCGGGTCGCGCGTTCCCCGGGGACCGGCACAGGATCGAGGAACGCCCGTGCCACCCGCACTTGGCGTCGGCGTCCGCCCCCGCGAAGGAGATGTGTGCAGGATGACCACTACGTCCGAACGTGAATCGGAAGCGCTGCCCCGACAGGCGCCCACACGTGTCTCCCAGTCCGTCTTCGACGGCTCCCGGCTCCGGGTCGTCCTGCTGGTCGAGGTCCACGACGGAGCCCAGCAGCAGTTCCTGGAGGCGTACGAACTGCTGTGCAACCAGGTTGCCTCCGTTCCCGGCCATGTCAGCGACCAGCTGTGCCAGTCCATCGAGAACCCCTCCCAATGGCTCATCACGAGCGAGTGGGAGAGCGCCCCTCCGTTCCTCGCCTGGGTGAACAGCGAGGAGCACGTGCGGATGGTGGAGCCGCTGCACGCCTGTGTGCGCGACACCCGGTCGCTGCGCTTCCACGTCGTCCGCGAGACCGGCGGCGAAGCGGCCGGCGCCCGGTCCGCGCAGCGTCGGCTGCAGGCCTCCCCGCGCATCGGGGACGGCGTGATCCGACATGCGCTCACCTTCACGGTGAAGCCGGGCAGCGAGGCCGAGGTGGCGAGGATCCTCGCGGAGTACGCCTCGCCCCAGGCGCGGGTCGACGACACCACACGGCTGTGCCGCACCTCCCTGTTCATGCACGGCAACCGGGTCGTCCGGGCCATCGAGGTGCGGGGCGACCTGCTGGCGGCGCTGCGCCATGTCGCCCGGCAGCCCGAGGTGCGGGCCGTCGAGGAGGCTCTCAACCCGTTCCTCGAACAGCAGCGGGACCTCGACGATCCGGAGTCCGCACGGATCTTCTTCACCCGGGCGGCGCTGCCGGCCGTGCACCATGTGACGGCGGACGAACTCCCGGGGGCGGAGCGGCACGCGCTGTACTACCCGGCGAAGTCGGGCTGCGGGATGCGGCTGGCCGAACTGCTCGCCCGACAGGACGAGGCGGCGGCGGACGACCCGCACGGCCCGGTCGTGCGCAGCACGATCTTCCAGCGTGACGACGTGGTGGTGCGGCTGGCCGACGTACGCGGCGTCGATCCCGCCCTGGCGGTCTCCTCCCAGAACCCCAAGGTGAAGGCGCTCCTCGACAGCGAGGCCGTCTCCATGGACCTCGTCACCGACCGCCGCTCGGCGGACGCCTGACCCGCGGCCGCTTCCGCACGTCGACGCAGCACACCTTTGGAGACATTGTGATCAAGTCCCGTCCCAGGATCGTCGATCTCAGCGAGGTCACACCCAACGTCCGGCGCGGCGGCGATCTGCGCGCCATGCTCACCCCGTCCACGGTCGGCTCCACCAGCGGCTTCATGGGGGTGGCGATCGTGCAGCCCGGAGACCGCATCGGCGAGCACTACCACCCGTACTCGGAGGAGTTCGTCTACGCCGTCTGCGGTCGGCTGGAGGTCGACCTGGACGGCGAGCCGTACCCGCTCCAGCCCGAGCAGGGGCTGATGATCCCCGCCCATATGCGCCACCGCTTCCGCAACGTCGGCAACGTGGAGGCCCGCCTCGTCTTCCACCTCGGCCCGCTGGCGCCGCGGCCGGAACTGGGCCATGTCGACACGGAGGAGACCGGCGCCGCCGCGGCGGTCGGGGCGGAGGCGGCGCCCGCGGGCGCCGGGCAGGCGGCCGGACGACGTCGGGTGGGCCCGTGACCCGGCGCGTGGCCGTCACCGGGATAGGAGTCGTCGCCCCGGGCGGCGTCGGGGCGCCGGCGTTCTGGGATCTGCTCACTGCCGGTCGCACCGCCACCCGGGGCATCACCTTCTTCGACCCGGCCGGCCTGCGTTCGAGGATCGCCGCCGAGTGCGACTTCGACCCGGCGGCCCAGGGGCTGGACGCCGAGCAGATCGCACGGTCCGACCGGTACATCCAGTTCGCACTGGTCGCCGGGGAGGAGGCGGTGCGGGACTCCGGCCTCGATCTCGCCCGGGAGAACCCCTGGCAAGTGGGGGTCTCCCTGGGCACCGCCGTCGGCGGCACCACCCGGCTGGAGCAGGACTACGTCCTGGTCAGCCATGGCGGGCAGCGCTGGGACGTCGACCACCGGGAGGCGCGGCCCGAACTGCACCGGGCGTTCTCGCCCAGCACGCTCGCCTCTGCGGTGGCCGAACGGTTCGGCGCGTGCGGGCCGGTGCAGACCGTCTCCACGGGGTGCACCTCGGGGCTCGACGCGGTCGGGTACGCCTTCCACACCATCGAGGAGGGCAGGGCCGACGTGTGCATCGCCGGCGCGTCGGACTCGCCGATCTCGCCGATCACCATGGCCTGCTTCGACGCGATCAAGGCCACCTCCCCCAACAACGACGACCCCGCGCACGCCTCTCGTCCCTTCGACGCCGCCCGCGACGGGTTCGTCATGGGCGAGGGCTGCGCGGTGCTCGTCCTGGAGGAGCTCGAACACGCCCGGGCCCGCGGCGCGCGGGTGTACTGCGAGATCAGCGGCTACGCCACCTTCGGCAACGCCTACCACATGACCGGTCTGACCAGCGAGGGCACGGAGATGGCCCGGGCCATCGAGGTCGCCCTCGACCACGCGCGGCTCGACGGAACGGCGATCGACTACGTCAACGCGCACGGGTCGGGCACCAAACAGAACGACCGCCATGAGACCGCCGCCGTGAAACGGGCCCTGGGGCCGCACGCCTACGACACTCCCATGAGCTCCATCAAGTCCATGGTGGGCCACTCCCTCGGGGCCATCGGGGCGATCGAGGTCGCCGCGTGCGTGCTGGCCCTGGGCCATCAGGTGGTGCCGCCGACCGCGAACTACGAGACCCCGGACCCCGAGTGCGACCTGGACTACGTTCCGCGCGTCGCCCGTGAGCGGAGGCTGAACAGCGTGCTCTCCGTGGGCAGCGGGTTCGGCGGCTTCCAGTCCGCGGTGATCCTTACCCGGCAGAGGGGGAAGACACCATGAGCGAAACGAGTCCGAGGCGCGCGGCAGTCACCGGAATCGGTGTGGTCGCGCCCAACGGAACCACTGCCGAGACCTTCTGGAAATCCACCCGGGAGGGCATCAGCGTCCTCGACCGGGTCACCCGCGACGGCTGCGGACACCTGCCGCTGCGGGTGGCCGGCGAAGTCCGGTCCTTCGACCCGTCGGCGGCGATCGAGGAGCGGTATCTCGTCCAGACCGACCGGTTCACGCACTTCGCGATGGCCGCTGCGGATCTCGCGCTGGACGACGCCCGGCTCGGCCGGTCGGACTCCGACTGCGAGCCGTTCTCCATCGGCGTGGTCACCGCGGCCGGTTCCGGGGGCGGCGAGTTCGGGCAGCGGGAGCTGCAGCAACTGTGGGGAAAGGGAAGCCGCTTCGTCGGCCCCTACCAGTCCATCGCCTGGTTCTACGCCGCCAGCACAGGCCAGATCTCCATCCGCCGCGGCTTCAAAGGGCCCTGCTCGGTGGTCGCCGCCGACGAGGCCGGCGGCCTGGACGCACTCGCGCACGCGGCACGGGCGGTGCGGCGGGGGACGGATCTGATGGTGGCCGGATCGACCGAGGCGCCGCTCGCCCCCTACTCGGCGGTCTGCCAGATCGGCTACGGGGAACTGAGCACCGCCGGTGAACCGGACCAGGCCTACCGCCCGTTCACCAGCGGAGCCTGCGGCTTCGTGCCCGCCGAGGGCGGCGCCATGCTCGTCGTGGAGGAGGCGGAATCGGCCCGGGAACGAGGCGCGCGGGTACGGGCCTTCATCGCCGGACACGGGTCTACGTTCACCGGCGCCTCCCGCTGGGAGCAGTCCCGGGAGGGCCTCGCCCGGGCCATCCGCGGCGCGCTGGACGAGGCCCGCTGCGCCCCCGAGGAAATCGACGTGGTCTTCGCCGACGCTCTGGGCGTGCCGGAGGCGGACCGCGCCGAGGCGCTGGCCATCGCCGACGCCCTCGGCGCGCACGGCCGGCGGGTGCCGGTCACGGCTCCCAAGACCGGCATCGGCCGGGGCTACTGCGCGGCGCCCGTGCTGGACGTCGCCGCAGCGGCGCTCGCGATGGAGCACGGCGTGATCCCGCCCACCCCCAATGTGTTCGACATCTGCCATGACCTCGGCCTTGTGACGGCCCGGGCGCAGGCAGCCGAGCTGCGCACGGCGCTGGTCCTCAGCCGGGGGCTGATGGGCTCGAACTCGGCGCTGGTGCTGCGGCACCGCGCCGCCGACGCCCCGTAGGGGGGCGTCACAGAGCAAGGGAAAGGAATCACATGAGTGACCGCATCACCGTGGAAGAGCTGGCCGAACTCATGAAGGGCGCCGCCGGAGTCACGGTCGCCCCGGATCGTCTCCGGCAGGAGGCCGACTCCGGCTTTGACACCTTCGGAATCGACTCGCTCGGGCTGCTCGGCGTCGTGGGGGAGCTGGAGAACCGGTACGGCACGCCGCTCCCTCCCGACGCGGAGCGCTGCAAGACCCCCCGGGAGTTCCTCAACCTCGTCAACAGCGCCTTCATGGCAGGAGCGTGACATGGCAGGGCACACCGAGAACGAGATCACCATCGCCGCGCCGCTGGACCTGGTCTGGGACATGACCAACGACGTGGCGAACTGGCCGCGGCTGTTCAGCGAGTACGCCTCCGCCGAGATCCTCTCCCGGGAGGGGAACAAGACCACCTTCCGGCTGACCATGCACCCCGACGAGAACGGCACCGTGTGGAGCTGGGTCTCGGAGCGGGAGACCGACCGCGACGCGCTCAGCGTGCGTGCCCGTCGTGTGGAGACCGGGCCCTTCGCCCATATGAACATCCACTGGCGGTACGAGGAGGTGCGGAAGGGCACCCGCATGGTCTGGACGCAGGACTTCGAGATGAAGCCGGACGCGCCGGTCGACGACGCGTGGATGACCGACAACATCAACCGGAACTCGAAGGTCCAGATGGCGCTGATCCGGGATCGCGTCGAGCAGGCCGCGGCGGACCGCCGTCCCGTGCCGGCGCCGGCCGACTGAGCCGGACGGAGGACAGGACGATGGGCCACACTCTGATCGTCGCCCGTATGCTCCCGGGATCGGCCCAGGACATCGCCGAGGTGTTCGAGGAATCCGACCGCGGAGAGCTGCCCCGCCTCGTGGGGGTCTCCCGGCGCAGCCTCTTCCAGTTCGGCGACGTGTACCTGCACCTCATCGAGTCCGATCAGGACCCGGAGCCCGCCATCGCCAAGGTGGCCGGCCACCCCGAGTTCCGCGCCGTCAGCGAGCGGCTGTCGGCGTACGTCACCGCGTACGACCCCGCGACCTGGCGTTCGCCGAAGGACGCGATGGCACGGTGCTTCTACCACTGGGAGCGCGACTGAACCGCGAAGGAGCCGTCCGGCCCGAGGTCGCCGGGCCCGCGTGCGCCGCGGGCCCGGCGAACCGTCGGTCCGCGGACGTCCCAGTGGTGATCAACCGTGCACGGTGCAGTCGAACGCGTGCAGGTGGGGGTTGACCTGGCGGATGGCGTCGATGACGAGGCCCGCGTCGGTCAACCGGCTGGCCAGGCTGTCGGCAGTGTGCTTGGCCCCGCCGACGTTGAGGAGCAGCAGCAGGTCCATGGCCGTGCTGAAGCGCATCGAGGGGGTGTCGTCGACGAGGTTCTCGATGACCACGACCCGGGCCCCCGGGCCGCCCGTCCGGACGATGTTGCCCAGCGTCCTGGCCGTGCTCTCGTCGTCCCACTCCAGGATGTTCTTGACGATGTAGACGTCGGCCCTGACCGGGACGGCCGCCCGGACGTCGCCGGGGACGATGCGGGAGCGGTCCGCGAGGTCGCCCTCACGCAGCCGCGGCAGGGCGTTCTCGACCACCCGGGGCAGATCGAGCAGGCTGCCCTGCATCGACGGGTACTTGTCCAGAAGGCTCGCCAGCACATGCCCCTGGCCGCCTCCCACATCCGCCACCGACGTGCTGCCGGACAGGTCGAGGAGCGCCGCCACGTCCTGCGCCGACTGCCTGCTGGACGTCGTCATCGCGCGGTTGAAGACATCGGCCGACTCCGGGGCGTCCTCGTTGAGGTAGGCGAAGAACTCCTTGCCGTACAGGTCCTCGACGACGTTCCGCCCGGAGCGCAGCGCCTCGTCCAGCCTCGGCCACGCGTCCCAGGTCCACGGTTCGGTGCACCACAGCGAGATGGAGCGCAGGCTGTTCGGATCGTCCTCGCGCAGCAGGCGGGACATGCCGGTATGGGCGAACGTCCCGTCCTCCTGCTCGGCGAAGACGCCGTGGCAGGACAAGGCCCGCAGCAGCCGGCGAAGCGGCCCGGGTTCGGTCTTCACCGCCGCGGCGAGGTCCTCCGCCGTCATGGGGGAGTCCCCGAGGGCGTCGGCGACGCCCAGCCGGGCGGCCGCCCGGACGGCGGCGGCGCATGCCGCGCCGAAGACGAGTTCCCTCAGCCGCATCGACGGCGGCGGAGCGGTTTCAGCGGTCGTCACGTGCCGCCTTCCCTTCTTGGCTTGCGAGCCTGCGCATGGCTGACCGGCCGGCCGGTCAGCACAGTCCCGCGGGCTTGGATGTGCTGCAGTGGTTGCCGTCGAACGTGTTGCCCTGGCCGGTCTCCGTGTTGACGAGGTCCGCAGGGGCGTTGCCCCGGAGCGTGTTGCCGCTGACCCGGTTCCGCTCGGTGGCGGCGCCCACGAGACTCTTGAACACGACGATCCCGCCGGACAGCGGGGAGGCGCCCACGTTGTCCGTGATCAGGTTCCGCGCCACCAGGGTGTCCTCGGCGCCGGTCAGGACGATGCCCGACCCCTGGATGGCGGGCAGCCGAGTGGACTCCGGGCAGTACTTGTTGTTCTTGTCGATGTGGTTGTCCCGCACGGTCAGGGCCCCGGCGCTGGGCTTGTTCTCGTCCCCGACGACGAACATCCCGGCGCAGTTGCGGGTGAGGTGGTTGTTTGCGACGGTGAGGTTCCTCAGCCGGCGGACGGTGAGCCCGATCCGGTTGCCCTCGAGCCGGTTGTGCTCGACCACCGTTCCCCCGGTGTCCATGGCCCCTTCCTCGGCTTTGATCGTGTTGGCGAGAAAGAGCCCCGCGTCGCCGTTGTCCCGGGCGGTGTTCTGCCGGAACAGACTGCGCACGGAGCGCTCCTGGGCGATGCCCCACACGCCGTTGTCCACCGCGATCACGTTCCGCACGGTCAGCCCGTCGGTCGCGAAGGCGCTCACACCGGTCCCGGTGAAGCCGGTCACGGCCAGGGAGGCCACGGTGACGTCCTCGAGGCGGCGCTCCTTCGTTCCGGTGACGCAGATGCCGTTGCCGTCCTCGGCGCACTTGTTGGCTGCCTTGTCCGGTCCCGGCTCGATCACGGTGCTCCGGCCCATGCCGCGCAGCGTCAGCCCGGGTGTGCGGACCTCGACACTCTCGCGGTAGGTGCCGGGGGTGAGGAGAACGATGTCCCCCGGCTGAGCGGCGTCGACAGCCTCCTGGATGGATTCCCCCGGACTGACCACGTGGATGGGGTGGGCGCTCGCCTCCGGGGCGGCGCCGAGCCCGGCGCCGAGGAGCGCTGCGGTGCACGTCAGATACGCGATACGGTATTTCGACATATTTCGTACGGTAGGGCCGGGTGGCCCTCGGGATGGGCGGATGGGCCATACGACGGCGTGTCATGTGAGCGGTCGCGCTGAGGAATCTCCCCCGATTGTGTAAATCACTACATACGCGAGGGTGCGCCGGAGGCAGACTTTCCCTGTCCGAATGACGCGCAGGGGAGTGCGAGTGAAGCGGCTTCAGGCGTTGAACCGGTTGGTCGTCAGCGTGGACGCGGAGGGGTCTTCCCGCCGTGACGCCAAGGGGAAGCTCCGGTTACGCGACACGGTATACCGGGTGGTGCACGCCGCTTCGGCTGCGATCGGCGTGCCGTCCGAGACGGTCCATCTGGAGGACCGCGGAGACGGCGTGCTACTGGCCATGGACCCGGCGGTTCCGCCGCAGCACATGGTCGGCATCTGGCTGGAGGAGGTCTACCAGCAGCTGCGGGAGGAGCAACATGCGACCGACCCGGCGTCAAGGGTCCGGCTTCGGATCGCCATGCATATGGGGCCCGTCACGGATGACGGACGCGGCCTGGTGGGCGGCACCGTCGACATCGCCTGCGGACTGTGCGACTGCCCCGAGGCGCGGGCCGTGCTCACGGCGGCCGAGAGCTCCGATCTGGTCTTCGTGGCCTCGCAGCTGCTCTATGACACGGTGATCGCGGAAGGCGGGCGATTCGTCGAACCCGAGCACTACCGTTCGGCCGCGGTGCGGGTGAAGGGGAAGCCGCAGTCCGCCTGGCTGTATGTGCCGAGGCTGCCGGCGCCTCCGTTCCCCGTCCCGCGGGACTCCGGCCCGCCCCCCGGCCCCGGCCCGCACCCCGGCCCCGAGCCGGCTGGCACGGCGCAGGGCGGCGCCGCGCAGGGCGCCGCCGCCGGGCCGGTGAGGACCGCGGAGGATCCGCCGCTCAGTGCCCCCGCCGCCCCCCTCTACCACAACAAGTGGAACATCCACGTGGACGGCGTGAACCAGAACATCGACGGCGGCAGCCAGACGATCAACGTGTCCTGGCCCGAGGGGAAGACGGGGGCCCGCGATGAGTGAAGGGGGACAGCGCGCCGCGCCCGCCGCGCCCGCCGCGCCGGCCGCGGCGCCCGCGGCGGGCGGAGGCAGTCGAGGGGCAGAGGACTCCGGCGCCGGGGAAGGCAGGCGGCCCGAAGGCGCCGCCTCCGGCGAGGCGGGAAGAAGCTTCTCCGGCGTCCGCAGCAGCGTGGCGGACTCCGGCGCCGCCTACGCCGCCCAACAGGCGGGGGCGAACTTCCGGGTACACGGATACAACACGGTGGTCGACGGCCAGAACGCCTATGTGCACGCCGGTGACGTCCACCACCATCACGGCACGGGCCCGCGGCTCTCCCTGGTGTCCGGCTCCGTGCCCCGGGAGGAACTGCGCGACCTGCGGCTGGTGTTCGTGGAGCCGACGCGGTACCGGCGGCTGCAGGCAGAGCTGAGGCGAGAGCGCCTGCTGGTGCTGTGCGGCGACGCGGGCTCGGGACGCGCGTTCACCGCGGTGTCGCTCCTGGACGAGGCGGCACGCGGCGAAGTCCACCGCATGGACTCGGCCACCGAGATCGACCGCATTGCGGAAGAGGACATCCGGCCGGAGCGGGGCTATCTGCTGGAGGTCTCGGGCGACGACGACGCCCGCCAGGCGGATCAGGCCGGGGAAGGGCTGGCGGAACTCGTCGTCCGTCTCGCCCGCCGCCCCGCCGGTGTGCATCTGGACCGCCTCCGCGATCTGCTGCAGAGGACGAGCTCCTTCGCAGTGCTCGTGGTGGACCCCGGCGGCTTCGCCGACGAGTTGCTCCGGGGCAGGTACGCCCGCATGTTCGAACCTCCCGACCCGCAGATGGTGCTGCGTGCGCATCTCCTGCGGGAACTGGGCCAGGGCCGGACCGGAACGGTCGAGCAGGCCATGACGCTGGCGAACACGGATGCCGTACAAGAGGCCTTGGGGCTCGACGTCCTTCGTCCCCATGAGGCCGTGACCCTGTCCGGACTGCTGGCCCGGCAGGTCCGGGGCGAAATCGGCGAGCAGGAACTGCTGGCCGAGTGCGGGCGGTTCGCCGAGCACCAGGCCCGCAGCTGGTTCTCCGGGGCCGGCCGGGGCGCAAGCCCGGGGGCGACGCCGAACACCCTGCGCATCGCGGCCTTCCGCTGCGCCCTTGCGGCGTACAACGGCTCCCCCTACGGCCTGGCCGCCGAGGCGGCCGAACGACTCGCCCGGGAGTTCATGACCACCGCGACGCCCGAAGAGGAGCCGGGGCGGCCGTTGTTCACCGACAGCCAGGAGACGCAGCTCTCCGCGGCACGGGCGGTGCTGGAGGAGAGCGAGGCCGAGCTCGCCGGTGTGCGGGTGAAGACGACCCGGGTGCGCTTCCAGGGCCGTGCCCTGTCCCTGGCGGTGCTCCTCGAGGTGTGGAGCAGGCACCACGACGCACGGGGACCGCTGATCCGGTGGCTGCGCGCCCAGTGCGACGACCCGCGCCCCGCCGTATGGCTGCCCGCCGCGGTGACCTGCGGGGTCCTGCTCCGGCACGACAGCGCCTATGTGCTGCACGAACTGCTCCTCCCGCTGTCCGCCTCCCTGTCCGACACCCCGCGCCGAGCGGCGGCGACGGCGATGGCGGCGGCGGCCGAGGACCCCGGCACACGGCTGATGCTCGACAGCGTGCTGCAGCTGTGGGCCGAGGGGGACGACCCCGAACTCCGGCGCAGCACCGCCCTCGCCCATGGCTTCGGCGTCATCGCGCCGGACACCGCGGCATGCCTGAGCAGCCTGGGACGCCTTGCGCGGCGCGACGACTGGGACCTCATGGGAGACGTCGCCTACAGCGTGGCGAGGCTGCTGGCCGGTGACGACCCGTCCACGGTCGTCAGCCGGATCGGCATGTGGCTGGCCGACGGCCGGCGCAGCCACAACGACCTGGGCCTGCTGAGCGTCATCCAGATCGCCTCACTGCGCACCTGGGCGGTGTGGACGCTGGAAGAGCGCAGCTCCCTGGAGCCGTACGGCGACTGGCCGCTGCTGGCGACGCTGCTGGCCACCAGGCCGGATCAGCGGACCAGGCTGGCGGACCTCATGCGATTCGCGCTGGAGACGTCACGCTCGCGCAGCGCTGCCGTCGACGCGCTGACCGAGTGGCTGCGCCGAGGCGGCCGAACGGCCGGCACTGCTGGACGAACTCTGCGGGTTCATCCCCCTGCTGGCGGCCCACCCGGCGGGATCCCAGCGACTGCGCCACCTGGTGCAGCGGTTGACGAACGACCCGGACGAGACTCTCCGGACCACCACCTTGCAGCGCCTCGCCGACGCACTGTCCGCCGCCTGAACCCCCGCCCACGCCGCCCGTCGGGTGCCCGGTCCCCTCCGGTTCGCTCGCACCGCAGGACGGCGGCTCCACGACGTGCCGAAAGGACACAACAGATGAACACGCCAGCTCAGCCGCCCCACGGCGGGCAACAGCCCTGGGGCCGGCTTCCGCAGCAGCCATCGGCAGGTGAGATGACTCATCTGCCGGCCAAGACCCCGGAGCACGGGCTGTCCGCCGGCTCCCCCCAAGACCGGCCCGGAGCGCAGCCGCAGGACGGCGCACCCCGGCACGGCCGGAGACGTCCGCAGAGCAGTTCCGCACCAGAGGGATCAACCAGCATGAGTGCACAGGCTCACCCTCCCTACCCGCAGCAGCACGCATGGGCCGCCAACCCGCCGAACCAGGCGGCGGCGCGTCCGGGCTTCTCCCCGCAGAGCCCGCACTACCAGCCGCCTGCCGTTCCCATGGGGCCGCCCCCGCCCCGGTCCAGGCGCGAGCGCCCGCATCAGCAGCGACCCTCGCAGGACATGCCCGGACCCTTCGTCCGTGAGTACAAGCCGAGGTGGCCCTACCAGCACTCCAGCGCACAGGTGGCGTCCGCGCTCTTCCACCGGTACAGCCGCCCCAGGCTGGTGACGGCCGACGCCGTCGAGAACTTCTTCCGCAAGTGGTTCACCCCCGCGCCCTACACCGTCATCGACGTCCAGCTCGGCTGGCACGTCACGGCTTTCGAGATGGAGCTTCCCAGCGCGGATCCCGCCCTGTTCTTCCCGGCCAGGGTGAAGGTGCGGTGGCGCGTCGTCGATCCGTTCAAGGTGGCCAAGAGCCAGATCACCGACGTGGCCCAGCTCATGGTGCCCGAAATGGAGGACCGGCTGCGCAGCGTGTCCGGGCCTTCGGAATGCGCTCGGCCCACGAGGCCAACGAAGCGGTGAGGAATGCCCTGGACGAGGCGGAACTCGGCGGCGAGTTCGGCCTGGAACTCCAGCTCTTCGTCGACATCATCCCGGACAACCTGACCATCAGGCACACCGAGAGCGTCGTTCAGGCGCAGCACCAGACCGCGATGGAACGCGTCGAGCAGCAGCTGCGCAAGCTGCAGAACACCCATGAGCGGGAGAACATCCGTGAATGGACGGCGCACTTCCAGTCCGCGCTGGAGAACGGCGAGATCTCCGTCATGGCGCAGATGCTGGCCCGCAACCCCGACGACCTCTCCAGGATCCACGCCCTGCTCAAGAGCGAGCAGCGCGAGGCGCGACAGGACTCCATGGAGCTGATCGGCAGACTGATCGACGGCAACATGCTGGAAACGTGGCAGCTCGGAGACCGGGCCCAAGCGGTGGTCGACTTCCTGCGCACGGGAACCCAGCGTGCCGTGGACAGCGCCGGGAACACCACGGCGGAGACCCTTCGGGCCGGCGGGGGAGCGCAGCAGAGCCCCCGGCCGTTCTGGGAGACGACCGCCACGCAGATGCCCCCGCACGACGGAGAGCCGCCGCGGCCCGGCCCCGACCAGCCGTCCGGGCAGTGAGCCGGGGACCCGCGGGACCGCCCCCGGTCCGGCAGGAGCGCTGACCGGCTCCGGGCCGCCCCGCCCCGCGCCGACGGATGCGGAGCGGCCCGGACCCGGCGCAGACCGTCGAGGGGGGCGTCCGGTCCCGGCGGGCAGGTTCCTCGCCCGCGACAAGTGGAATCCCCGATGCCAGCGAGGCACGCTTAACGCATGCGGTCGCTCTTCCGCTCCGCTCACCCACCGGGAGCAGTCGGACACAGCCCGGTCCTGATCAGGCTCGCGCAAGTCGTGCCCTTCGCGATCATCCTGGTCGGGCTCACCATCGAGCTCACACCCGCACACTTTCTGTATACCGGGCCACTGCTCACCGCGATGCCCGCACTCGCCTCGCTGACGATGGGCCGCACGGGCATCCTCACCGCGGCGGCCCTGGCGTTCTCCGTCACCGCGATCAGCGCCACCATGCACGGCTCGTGGGGTGAGGGACAGGCGGCCAGCAACGCCCTGGGCATCATCGTGGTGACCTCCGCGAGCGTCGTCACGAGCGACGCCGTGCACAGCCGCCGGCAGAGCGAGCTCAACCAGGTCCGCAGGATCGCCGTGGCGGCACAGGAGGTCATCCTGAGACCCGTGCCGGCACGGCTGGACTCGGTGCAGGCGGCCAGCATGTACCTCGCGGCCGAGGCCGGCGCGCAGATCGGCGGCGACCTGTACGAGGCCGTGCCGACCCGCTACGGGGTCCGGATGATCGTCGGTGACGTACGGGGCAAGGGGCTGCCCGCCGTGCGGGCCGCCGCGGTGGTGCTGGGCGCGTTCCGGGAGGCCGTGCACTACGAGGACGAACTGGTTGAGGTCATGAACCACTGCGCGGCGGCGCTGCGGCGGGAAGGCGTCGTGGCGGACTTCGCAGGTCCGGACGGTGGCTGCGAGGACCCGGCGGACGACCTCCTCGAGAGCGAGGCGGAGAGCTTTGTCACCGCGCTGCTGGCCCAGGTGCCGGACAGCCATGAGGTCCTCGTGGTCAACCGCGGCCACACCCCTCCGCTGCGGCTGCACCAGGGCAGGGCGGAGGAGCTGGTGCCGGTCAGTCCCCTGCCGCCCCTCGGTCTCGACGAATTCATCACCGGTCCTCCGGCGGAGGCCGAGAGCTATGTGTTCGAGCCCGGTGACCGACTGCTGCTGCACACGGACGGCGTGGTCGAGGCCCGGGACGCCGACGGCAGGTTCTTCCCCCTGCCCGAGGCGGCGGAATCGGCGCCGGCGGGCTGCACTCCGTCGGAGTTCCTCGAGGCGCTGCACCTCGGCCTGATCCGCCATACGGACGGCCGCCTGGCGGACGACGTCGCCATGCTCGTCGTCGACCGGCTGGACGAAACGGCCGACAGGCCGCCGTGAGAGGCAGGCCGCCGTGAGAGGAGGGCGCCGCCGTCCCTGAGAAGATGAGAACCAGTCCGTTCAGGTACTGGGTGACAGGTGGCAGCCACCCCTAGGGTGAGCTGCTCATCAGCCTCGCAGCGAGGAAGACATGTTCGACTTCAGCGCGCCGATCGTGGTCACGTTCGTCCTCTACGTGATCGCCATGATCGGAGTGGGGATCTGGGCCTACACCCGTACCCGCACCTTCACCGACTTCGCCCTCGGCGGCCGCAGGCTCAGCGCGTTGGTGGCCTCCCTGTCGGCAGGCGCCAGCGACATGTCCGGCTGGCTGTTCCTGGCGCTTCCCGGCGCCGTGTACGCAGCCGGCATCGGCGCCGGCTGGATCGCCGTGGGGCTGGCGGTCGGCACCTATCTCAACTGGCTGTTCGTCGCGCCGAGGCTGCGCACCTACACCGAGCGCGCCGGCAACGCCGTGAGCCTGTCGGCCTATCTGGAGGAGCGCTTCGAGGACCGCACCCGGCTGCTCCGGACGGCCTCGGCGGCGGTCACCGTCGTCTTCTTCACCCTCTACGTCGCCAGCGGCCTGGTTGCCGGCGGATTCCTGTTCGAGCGTGTCTTCAACGTCGACTACGGGCTTGCCGTGGTTCTCACCGCCCTGTTCATCGCGGTCTACTCGTGCCTCGGCGGCTTCCTCGCCGTGAGCCATACCCATGTGATGCAGGGCTCGCTGATGCTCCTCGCCCTGGTGGTGCTCCCCGCGGTCGGCATCGGAGCGCTCGGGGGCTTCGGGGCGCTGAGCGACGCGCTCGACGCCAAGTCGCCCGCCCTGCTCGACGTCGGGGCCGAGGCCGACTTCGCCGGCGGCCAGTGGACGGCAGGCGGCCCGCTGGGCGCCGTCGCGATCGTCTCGCTGCTCGCCTGGGGCCTCGGCTACTTCGGCCAGCCGCATATCCTGGCCCGTTTCATGGGCATCCGCAGCACCCACGCCGTCCCCGCGGCCCGGCGCATCGGAACGGGCTGGGTGCTCGTCGTGCTCGCCGGCGCCACGCTTGTCGGCCTCATCGGCATCGGTGAGCTCGACACGCCGCTCCAGAACCCGGAGACCGTGTACATCGCGCTGAGCCAGACCCTGCTCAATCCCTGGGTCGCCGGCGTGATGCTGATCGCTGTGCTCGCCGCGATCATGTCGACCGCCGACAGCCAGCTGCTGGTGTCCTCCGTCGCCCTCACGGAGGACTTCTACCGGGCGTTCCTGAGGCGGAAGGCCTCGGACCGGGCGCTGATCTGGGTGGGACGCGGAGCCGTGGCAGCGGTGATCCTGGTCGCCTGCATGATCGCGCTGAGGGGCGACGGAGTGCTCAGCATCGTCGCCTATGCCTGGGCGGGCTTCGGGGCCGCCTTCGGGCCGGTCGTCCTCCTCTCGCTGTACTGGCCGCGGATGACCTGGGCGGGGGCCATGGCGGGGATCGTGTCCGGCGCGGCCACGGTGCTGCTCTGGGACGAGATCAACCCGCTGCTCGGACCGCTCGAGTCGGGCATCTACGAGATGGTCCCCGGCGTGCTGGTCGCCACCGTCGCCGCGCTGCTCTTCGGCCGGTTCGTCGGCCGGCCGCCGGAACGTGCCTTCTGGCGGATGCCGGGGGGCGGCGTCAGCCGGTTGATGCTCGAGCCCTTCCTCGCACACGCCCCGGTCGGCATGGCCGTACTGGACACCGATCTGCGGTACGTCTGGGTGAACGAACGGCTGGAGCAGCTGATCCCCCTGGAGCGACGGCTGGGCCGGAAGGTGAAGGACGTGCTGCCGCGGCTGGAGGCGGAGGCGTTCGAGGAGAATATGCGGACGGTCCTGGAGACCGGGGCTCCGGTGCTGGACTACGAGTTCCGCGGCCCCGGCTACCGGGACCGCCGAACCGGCAGGAAGCGCGCCTACTCGGCGTCCTTCTTCGGGATGCAGGACCGGCACGGCCGGCACGTGGGCGTCTGGTACATGGTCATCGACGTCACCGAGCGCTGGCGGGCCCAGGAACGCCTGGCTCTGCTCAACGAAGCCGGCGCCCGCATCGGCCGCACACTGGACGTGACGCAGACCGCGCAGGAACTGGCCGACGACGCCGTGCCGCCCCTCGCCGACTTCGTGGCCGTCGACCTGCTGGACTCCGTCATGAGGGGCGAGGAACCGGCTCCCGGGCCCGTGGGCGTCACGCCCGTCCTGCTCCGTGCGGGGCAGAAGTCGGTGCGCGAGGGCGGCCCGGAGACCGGTGTGGCCGTGGGCGAGGCGGTCTCGCGTGCCCCCTCGTCGCCGGTGGCCCGCTGCCTGCTGGAAGGCAGGACCGTGGTGGAACCGATCCTGGAGGGCGCGCCCGGCGGCTGGGTGGCCGAGGACCCGTCCCTGGGCGCCGCGGTCCGCGGCATCCAGCTGCGCTCGGCGATGGCGGTCCCGGTGAAGGCGCGCGGCGTCACCCTGGGCGCGGTCACGTTCGTCAGGTCCCGGCGGCTGGGCCCCTTCGAGGACGACGATGTGCGGCTCGCCGAGGAGATCGTCTCCCGAGCGGCGCTGTGCGTCGACAACGCACGCCGCTTCACCCGCGAGCGCACCGCGGCTCGTTCGATGCAGCGCTATCTGCTGCCCCAGGAGCTGACGGGAGGGTCCGCTCTGGAGGTCGCGTCGTGGTACTTCCCGGCGGACGCGCCGAGCGGTGTGGGCGGCGACTGGTTCGACGTGATCCCGCTGTCGGGGGCGCGGGTCGCGCTGGTCGTCGGGGACGTGGTCGGACACGGCATCAACGCCGCGGCGACCATGGGGCGCCTGCGCACCGCCGTGCGTACGCTCGCCAATCTGGATCTCCCCCCCGACGAGTTGCTGGCCCGTCTGGACGACCTCGTCATCGGCCTCATGGAGGTGCGCGGCGGCGGCGACCCGGCGGGGGCCGACGACGAGAGCGTGGACGGCGCGCTCACGGGGGCCACCTGCCTCTACGCCGTGTACGACCCCGTCGGCAGGCAGTGCTCGCTGGCCAGGGCGGGCCACCTGCCGCCCGTGGTCGTCGGCCCCGACGGCGCCGTCGACTTCCTGGACCTGCCCGCGGGACCGCCGCTCGGCCTCGGGTCCATGCCCTTCGAGTCCACCGAGCTGGAGCTGGCCGAGGGCAGCCTGATCGCGCTCTACACGGACGGCCTCATCGAGACCTGCGATCCGGATGTCGACGTCGGGATGGCCCGCCTGCGCGGCGCCCTCGCCTCGCCCGGCCCGACGCTGCACGAGACCGGCGGCAAGGTGATCGACGCCCTGCTGACCCGCCCGCCGTCCGACGACGTCGCACTGCTCCTCGCCCGGACACATGTCCTGGGGCCGGACCACGTGGCGTCCTGGGACCTGCCCGTCGATCCGGCCGCCGTCGCGGACGCGCGCAGCCTCGCGTGCAGGCAGCTGTCGGAGTGGGGGATGGACGACCTGGTGTTCACCACAGAACTGATCGTCAGCGAACTGGTCACCAACGCCATCCGCCACGCGACCGGACCGGTCGCCCTGCGCCTGATCCGCGACCGGGCCCTGATCTGCGAGGTGTCCGACGCGAGCAGCACGTCCCCGCGCCTGCGCCACGCCCGGACCACGGACGAGGGCGGGCGGGGCCTGCTGATCGTCGCCCAGCTCGCCCGCCGCTGGGGCACTCGCTACACCAGGACCGGCAAGATCATCTGGACGGAGCAGGCCCTTCCCGCGGAATCGGCCACCTGAGCCCGTTTCCGGCCGTATCCGCTCCGTCCGCGGACCGTTCTGCCCGGCAGACCCGGCCGGACCTCGGTGAACGCGTGTCGCTCAAGAGTTCGGCCGTGTTGCCGGTTGTATCCTGCTTCGGTGGAGGGGGACGCATATCGCTTCGGGGAGTACGAGCTGGACACGGCTCGGCGCCAGCTTCGCCGGGGCGGCGAGACGGTCCATGTCGAGCCCCGGGCCCTGGATCTGCTGTGTCATCTGATCGAGCACCGGGACCGGGTGGTGCCGAAGAACGAACTGCTCGACGAAGTGTGGGAGGACCGCTTCGTCAGCGAGGCCGCCCTCACCACGGCGCTGCGGACCGCGCGCCTGGCCGTGGGCGATTCCGGAAGCCGGCAGCGGCTGATCCGCACCGTGCACCGGCGGGGCTACCAGTTCGTGGCCCCGGCGAGGATCGTCGCGGGCAGCCCCGCCGTCGGCTCCGGGCGGCCGGCCGGCGTCGCACGGGCGTCAGCGGACGCATCGAGCGCCGCGGGCGGTCAGACCATCCGGTTCTGCCGGTCCGACGACGGCGTCCGGATCGCCTATGCGACCGTCGGCTCGGGTCCGCCCCTGGTCAAGGCCGCCAACTGGATGACCCATCTCGACCTGGAGTGGACGACCCCGGTGTGGTCGCACTGGCTCAACGGGCTTGCGCGCAACCGCCGGTTGGTCCGGTACGACGAGCGGGGATGCGGTCTGTCGGACTGGGCGGCGCCCGGCTTCACGTTCGACGACTGGGTCGACGACCTCGAGAGCGTGGTCGAAGCCGTGGGGCTGGAGCGTTTCCCCCTGCTCGGGGTGTCGCAGGGCGGTGCGGTCGCGGTGGCCTACGCCGCGCGCCGTCCGGAGCGGGTCAGCCGGCTGATCCTCGCCGGAGCCTACGCGCGGGGGCGGCAGGTCCGGGCACGGGATGAGGCGGAGCGCGACGCGGCTGCCCTTGACCTGGATCTGGCCCGGGTGGGGTGGATACATCAGGATCCCAGCTTCCTGAGGGTGTTCGCCTCCCAGTTCCTTCCCGAGGCCACGCCGGAGGAGTGGGACGAGTTCACCGACTTCCAGCGGCGGACGACCTCGCCGGCCAACGGGGTCCGATTCCTGGAGGAGTTCGCCCGGATCGACGTGTCCGGCATCGCCCACCGGGTGCAGTGCCCGACGCTGATCATCCACTCGCGCGACGACGCGCGCGTGCCGGCCTCACAGGCCAGTGAGCTGGCCGCCCTCATCCCCGACAGCCGGCTGGCACTGCTCAAGAGCCGCAACCATCTGCTCACCGCGTTCGAACCGGCCTGGGACGAGTTCCTGTCACACATCGACGCCTTCCTGGCCGAGTGACCTCACCGGCCGACGCCCCCAGCTCGCCCTCAGGAAACCTCAGAGTTCCGCCAAGCGGCAGACCGGCGGCATGTCCGACGATCGAAGAGGTCCAGGTCGGAGAAGTACGGGCCCGTGACCCATCTCACTTCGGACACGCAGCCTTTGAATGCACGGAAGGGTAGTCATCGTTGCACACAGAGTGCATATAGTCCCCTTCAGAAACGAGTGAGTGGAGGACTGCTCCATTGAGGGCCGACTGCACGGTTCACGATTCGATCTGCTTACCGCTGCGTCCTCCCCGTCAACACCGCTCCCATGGCGCCCGTGTACGGAAACCCCGTGCGGGCCGCCGTGGTCGACGCACTCACCTCCGTCCCCTTGAATCCGCGATGTGGAGCATCATGGTCCCCAACGCACGACCGTTGCCGCCGGTGCGCGGCCGGGAACGGCAACTGGCGCAGATAAGCGCGAACCTGCACCGCGTGACAGGCGCCCGGCGAAGCAAGGTCCTCCTGGTGGAGGCCGCACCCGGCGCGGGCAAGACCCGGCTCCTCCTGGAGGCCGCCGCCGTCGCCGGCAGAAACGGCTTCGCCGTCGTCAACGGCGTCCCGGCCACCCCTGACGCCACACCCAAGACGGCTCCGGCGACTGCCGGAACCCACGCCCACGCCCCGGGCGCCGCCGAGGGCGGATTCCACAGCCCGAGCACGCCTTCCGCGATCGAGGCGGTGCGGGCATGGCTGCGCAACGCACAGGAGAACGTCCGCGCCGTCGTCGTGCTCGACGATCTGCATCTGGCGAACCTCCCCACCCTGACGGCGCTGTGCGACCTCGTCGCCGCCGTCCGCGGTCGCCCGATCCTGTGGCTGCTCGCCTTCACGCCGGACAGGGACACCATGCCGTACGACCCGGTGCAGAGTTGTCTCGCCAAGCTCCGGGGCAGACTCCCGGTGGAACCGCTCCACCCGCTGGGTCCGCTTTCGGGCGACGCGTTGAAGCACCTGGTCGCCGACTGCACCGGAGCCGCCCCGGGCCCGGTGCTCCTCGCCCTGGCCGAAAGCGTCAACAGCACCCCCGGTACGGTGCTGGAACTGCTGCGCGGGCTCATGGACGACGGCGACATATGCATCGTCGACGGTGCTTCGCGGCTCCAGCCGGGCCTACCCGGCAGCGCCCCCGCCCGGGTCGGCGTATGCGTGCCCGCGTCCGTACCGGAACGTTTCTCCGCACTGATCCAGCAGGATCTGCGCTCGCTCTCCGAGCCCACCCTGAGGGCTCTCAGGCTGGCGGCGGTGCTCGGATCGCCGTTCACACCGGAGGATCTGTCGGCCATGCTCGGCGAAGCACCCGTCGGTCTGCTGGCAGCCGTGGACGAGGCGGTCGGCCGGGGGCTTCTGGTCTGCGGTGAGCACGACCTCGCATTCCGCACCGAGCCGATCTGGCGTGCACTGCTCGACTCCGTGCCGCCGCCGGTGCGCGCGATGCTGCGTCGACAGGCGGCGGAGATGCTGCTGTCGCGTCCCGACGGCGTCGAACGAGCCGCCCTCCAACTGGTGCACATCGCCCAGCCCTGCAATGTGAGGGAGCTGCGCATCATCGCCGACGGAGCCCAGCGGCTGCTGGCCGCCGATCCGTCGGCCGCGGCGTCGCTGGCGGCCCGCTGCATGGAGCTGGCGCCCGGTCAGGCCGACCGCGTACGGCTGGCGAAGACCGCGGTCGAGGCGTTCACCAGGGCGGGCGCCCTGGACCGGGCGATCACTCTGGCCAGGGACACGATCGACGAGGCCGCGAGGCTCGCGGCCCCGTTGCCGGCGGCACTCGCCGAAGACATCGCCGCGCTGCGGGGGGCGTCGTCCACCGCGCTGCTGCTGCAGGGGAACGCGCAGTCGGCGCGCCGGGCCGCGCGTGACGCGCTCGCGGCGCACGCCTGCGGCTTCCGGAGCCGCGAGGCCGTGATCACCCGTCTCGCAGCCTCCTACCTGACCGGAGACGGCGCCGCGGCTGAACTGGCCCGGAAGATCCTCAGCGCACCCGACCGCCACCCACAGGCCGTGCACGCCGGCGCACTGATCTTCGAGGCGTTCGGCCAGTGGCGCGACGGCCGAGTGGGAGGCGCGGTGGGAACCCTGCGCAAGGCCGTCGCGCTGGGCCGCCCGGACGAGGACGCGCAACTCCTCGATCCGCGCTGGTTCCTCGCCTTCGCGCTCACCAGGACGGGCGAGTACGACGAGGCCGCGGCGGCGATCCAGCCCTCCGCCCGGACGGCCGCCCCGGCGGAGGGGACGCTGGCCGCCGCCGTCGCGGGCGTGCTCCGGGCGCCCCTGCATCTCGCACAGGGGCGCCTGGACGACGCCGAGGAGGCGGCCAGGACCGGTGTGGGCATGGACGGCCCATATGTGCCGGTGCTCGCTCCCCAGGCGTGGCTGGTGCTGGCCCACGTCGCACTGCGCCGGGGGGCGCTCACCCAGGCCGAGGACCACATCAAGACCCTGGAGAAGGACTTCCCGCAGCCCGGCTCCAGTCCCTGGCAGGCGGCGCGCCTGCTGCTGAGCGCACAGCTGGCCGAGGCCAGGGCGGATGAGTGTGCGGCGGCGCAGGCGCTGGCGGAGATCGGGGCGCATGCCGACGGGCTCCGATTACTCGTTCTGGAGGATCCGGCCGCCGCGGCCTGGTGCGTGCGGAGCGCCCTCGCGGCGGACTTGCCGGACCTCGCCCGGACCGTGGTCGACACGACGGAACGCCTCCGAAGACACAACCGGGACGTTCCCGCGGTGCTCGCCGCCGCGGCCCATGCCCGTGCACTCGCCGAAGGGGACGTGGACGCACTGGCCCGGGCAGGCCGGCAGCACCGGAGCCCATGGGCCCGGGCCGCGGCGGTCGAGGACCATGCCGGCCTTCTGCTCGACGGCGGCGACCACGAGGGAGCGATCAGCGGGCTGGACCGGGCGATGAGCGCCTACGGCGCGCTCGGCGGCGAGCGGGACGCCGCTCGCGTGCGGGCCCGGCTGCGCCGGCTCGGCGTGCGCCGCCGGCACTGGACGCACGCGAAGCGCCCGGTCTCCGGCTGGGAGAGCCTCACCAAGACCGAACTGAAGGTCGCGGAACTGGTGGCCGACGGACTCACCAACCAGCAGACCGCGCGCCATCTGTTCATCTCCCCGCACACGGTCGGCTTCCATCTGAGACAGATCTACCGCAAGCTCGGGATCCGGTCCCGTACGGCTCTGGTCCGGTTGAAGGCCTAGCGCCGACTCCGCCGCGAAGCCGCCGGGGCCGTTCATGGGACGTGCTTCTTCAGAGGCTCCCACCACCGGCGGTTGGCCGCGTACCACTCGACGGTCTCGGCAAGGCCGCGGTCGAACGCGGTCCGCGGGGTATGGCCAAGTTCCCGCAGCTTGCCGTCGGTCAGGGAGTAGCGGCGGTCGTGCCCCTTGCGGTCGGGCGCCTGCTCGACGCGCTGCCAGTCGGCTTCCAGCGCGTCGAGCAGCCGGGCGGTCAGTTCCCGGTTGGTCAGCTCGGCGGTTCCGGCGATGTGGTAGACCTCGCCTGCCACGCCGCGCCGTGCGACCAGCCGGACCGCCCGGCAGTGGTCGTCGACGTGGATCCAGTCGCGCACATTGCCGCCGTCGCCGTACAGCGGCACGTTCAGGCCGTCCAGCAGGTTGGTGATGAACAGCGGGACGACCTTCTCCGGGTACTGGTACGGCCCGTAGTTGTTGCCGCAGCGGGTGATGCTGACCGGCAGCCCGTGTGTGCGGGCGTACGCGAGTGCGATCAGATCACCGCCGGCCTTGGACGCGGCGTAGGGGGAGTTGGGGCTGAGCGGGGCCGTCTCGTCCCAGGAGCCGGCCTCGATGCTGCCGTACACCTCGTCGGTCGAGACCTGGACGACCTTCGGGGTGCCCGCGTCGAGGCACGCCTGCATCAGGGTCTGCACGCCCAGGACGTTGCTGCGGACGAACTCGTCCGCGCCGGCTATCGAGCGGTCGACATGCGACTCCGCGGCGAAGTTGACGACGACGTCGTGTCCGGGCACCACCTCCCTGAGCAGCTCGGCGTCGCAGATGTCGCCGTGCACGAAGGTGAACCGGTCCTCGACGGGCTCCAGGTTCGCCAGGTTCCCGGCATAGGTCAGCCTGTCGAGCACGGTCATCCTGTCCTCGTCGGCGAAGGACCGCACGAAGTGCGAGCCGATGAAGCCGGCGCCGCCGGTCACGAGAATCCTCATGAGGTGACCTGCACCTTGCTGTGGTCGCCGAGGACGAGGCGGTGGGCCCTGAGAGTGCGGGGCGTCGACGTCACCTCGACCTCGCGTCCGATCAGCGAGCGTTCCACGCGCCGCACGCCGACGATGGACGCCCCGCGCAGCACGATGGAGTACTCGATCTCGCTGTCGACCACCGCGCAGTCGTTGTCGACGGAGGTGAACGGACCGATGTAGGAGTCGCGTATCCGCGACCCGGCCGCGACGACCGCCGGGCCGACGATCCGCGACCCGGTCACGGTCGCGCCCTTCTCGATCACCACCCGGCCGACCAGTTCGCTGGACCGGACCTCACCGGAGCAGTCGGCCTCCACGCCGTCCAGGACCAGGCGGTTGACCTCCAGCATGTCGGCCACGTTGCCGGTGTCCTTCCAGTACCCGGACACAAGGGTCGAATCCACGCGGCAACCCGCGTCGATCAGCTCCTGGATCGCGTCCGTTATCTCCAGCTCGCCCCGCCACGACGGCTTGAGCCGGCGGACGGCGTCGTGCACGCGGGCGCTGAACATATAGACGCCGACCAGCGCGAGATCGCTCTTCGGATGCTCCGGCTTCTCCTCGAGACCGATCACCCGGCCGTGGGCGTCCAACTCGACCACGCCGAACGCACGCGGGTCCGGCACCCGGGTGAGCAGGATCTGGGCGTCCGGGCGGTTCACCCGGAAGCGCCGCACGAGCGCGTCGATGCCGCCGACGATGAAGTTGTCGCCCAGGTACATCACGAAGTCGTCGTCGCCGAGGTAGTCCCGGGCGATGCTCACGGCATGGGCCAGGCCCAGCGGCGCCTCCTGCGGGAGGTAGGTGACGTCCAGGCCGAACCGCGAGCCGTCGCCGACCGCGGACTCGATCTCGGCGGCCGTGTCGCCGACGACGATGCCGACCTCGCGGACTCCCGCCTCGGCGATCGACTCGAGGCCGTAGTACAGCACCGGCTTGTTGGCGACGGGCACAAGCTGCTTCGCCGAGGTGTGCGTGATCGGCCGCAGCCGGGAGCCGGAACCGCCGGCGAGCACCAGCGCCTTCATCGGCGCCCCTGCATCCGGCCGGCCGGCGGGCTGCCGCTCGGTATGCGGGTCTCGGAAGGCGGAGCCATCATCTCTCCCGTATCCATATCCAAATCCGTATCCGTGGAAGGGCCGACTCCGGGCGTCGGCCCGCTGTTCCGCGGCAGGCCGCCGCGGCGTGGACGCCGTCCTCAGGACAGCACGGCGGGCAGGACGCTCAGCCGGCGGATCATCCACTCCGACTCCCACTCCACGGCGGCGCCGGTGCTCAGCCTCGCGTACGGGAAGCGGCGCAGGAATCCGCGCACCGCGATCTGCGCCTCCAGCCGGACCAGCGAGGCGCCGATGCAGTAGTGCGCGCCGAGGCCGAAGGAGAGGTGCCCCTGTCCCCGCCGCTCCGCGGCGAAGCTGTCGGCTCCCTCGCCCGGCTCCCGGTTCGCCGCCGCGATGCTGACCTGCACCGGGGCGCCCCTGGGGATCAGATAGCCGCCGAGATCGATGTCCTCGGTGGCGAACCGCCAGGTCGGGTGCGGAAACGGCGGGTGAACCCGGAGGGTCTCCTCGACCCACCCCTTGATGTCCTCGTCGGTCCGCGGCCGCTCCTGTGCCGGCCGTCGCAGAGCCTCGTACAGCGCCGCGGAGATCAGGCTCCCGGTCGTCTCATAGCCGGTGATGATCATTCCCACCGTCCAGACGATGACTTCGCCCTCGGTGACCGCCGCGTCGGGCCCGTCGGAGGAGGCCAGCAGACCCGTGATCACCCCGTCGGCCAGCGGGGCCGGGTCCCGGACCCAGCCTTCCACCGCCCCGAACAGCGCCCCGACGGCCTCGGTGCGTGCCGGGTAGTCGGAGGAGTAGAGCATGACGTCGGTGATGCTGCGCAGCTGCCGCTCCGCCTCGGGGGGCAGGCCGAGCATCTCGGAGATGAACGCCAGCGGAATCCGGTGCGTGTAGTCCGTCACCACGTTGACTTCGGCGGACTCTCCGGAGCGGGACCGCTCCAGTTCGTCGAGGAATCCGTCGACCTTGACGCTGACCCGCTCGCCCCATCTCTCGGTGTTGCGGGGGCTCAGCACCGGCGCGTGCAGCCGCCGTATCCGCGCATGGTCCTCACCGTCGCTCATGATCATCGCGCGGGCGTACTCCGGGGGCGGCTGCGACCCCACCATCAGGCCCGGCTTGCGCATCCAGTCGGGGACCAGGGTGATGTCCTTGGCCAGTCGGGGGTGCGTGAGCGCGGTCCGCACCAGCTCCGGGTCGCACACGACCCAGGCGTGGTGTCCGAGGTAGGGAATCCGGACGACCGGCGCCACTCGCGCAGCCGCCAGCAGGTCCGGCATGCAGTCGAAGATGCCCGGGTCCGTCGGCATGGTCGTCTCGGGGGCTGCTGCCAGGCCGGTTTTCGTCGTGACGTTCACTGGGTGAAACCTCCGGTGGGGATCTGGCCTGGGGAATCGGCCATGGACTCGATGAGCTCGGCGGCCTTTCGCGGGGCGTCGCAGCTCTGGTGCTCCCGGGACAGCGCGCGTGCCCGCCGCCGGTACCGCTCGTCGTGCAGCACGGTGGTCACGGCCTCGCGCAGGCCGGGTTCGGACACGGCCCGCCGTTTGAGGACGACTCCGGTCCCGGACCACTTGACACGCGCCGCCACGTCGGGGTTCTCCTCCGAGCGGGGCGCGACGACCAGGGGCACCCCCTGGGCGAGGGCCGCGTTGACGCCGTTGTAGCCCCCGTTGGTCACCATGGCGTCCACGTGCGGCAGCAGATGGCAGTAGGGGACGAACCGCTCCAGCCGGACATTGTCCGGCAGCGGACGCAGCCGGTCGACGTCCAGGGTGCTTCCGGTGGTGACCACGACGAGGACGTCCTGGTCGGCCAGTGCCCGGATGGCCGGGGCGAGCAGCCAGCCGACGTCGTTGGCCGTGGTGCCCTGGGTGACCAGCACCACCGGCCGGCCGTCGTGCAGTTCGTCCCACCAGGCGGGCGGGTCGAAGTCCTCCGGGGGAAGTCCGAGGAGCCCGCCCACGAAGTGGGTTCCCGGGAGCAGGTCGCTGCGGGGAAACTCGAAGGAGCTTACGGTGCCCATGAGATAGAGGGACGGCGGGCGCGCGATGTTCTCCATGGCGCTCGTCCCGAGTCGCTCCAGTTTCACCAGGGCCCGGGTGCGGTCGGCCTCCAGGCGCAGGTCCCGCATCACCACGCGGTCGCCGATGAAGCGGAGCAGCGCGTTGCGCACCCGTCCGAGCGGTGATGCGTTCGGCTGCAGCCCCCGTCCGAGCGGGGCGGTGTCCCTGCTGCCGAGGATGTACACCGAGTTGCTCAGCCAGGCCAGCGGAATTCCGGTGCGCTCGCTGGCGAAGCACGCGCCGTAGCACATGTCGTCGGCGAGTATGCAGTCGGCCGGAAACCGCGTCAGGATCGCCAGCAGGTCATCCATCTGGGCCGGTGCGGTCCGGTAGAAGACGTCCCGGATACCGATCTTGAAACTGGCTATCCCGGTCAGCCCGGCGTGGCCGGGGAAAGCCTCCTCCCGGCTCTTCCCGCCGAAGTCGAGTCCGGCGCTCATGGGCTCAAAGCACGCCCCGGTCTGCTCCACCTGCTTTTGGAAGGCCCGGCCGGTGTACCACCGCACCTCATGCCCGCGCCGGGCCAGCTCGCGTGCGACCTCCAGCATGCCGACGACGTGTCCCGGCGCCGGTGTGGTCGCGATCAGCACTCGCGTCAACGTCGCCTCCTTCAGGGGCCTGTGTGATGTTCCCGCCGGCCGGCTCCGGCGCCCGCAGGGTCCGGCCGTCCGGCCACGCACGCCAGCATCGCCTCACACACGGGCCCCGACGGCGATGCGGGGAAAACCCCGCGCGTTCACGCAGGATGACGCCGCCGTGCCGCCCCGATCGCGCCGGCGGACCGTCTGCCGAACCGTCCGCGCCCGGGCCCGTCGGGGGATACGGAGGCGCCGCACTCGCGCGAACAATGGCTGACGACCAATCCCCGGCATCGCCCTTTCCGGGACCGGGAAAGGCGCGGGCGTTCATCCAGGACATGCTCCCCGGCCTTGGACATCGCGTACTGGAGGAAACCTGTGACGGCACCCTTGCAGGAGATCGACGGGCCGGACGGCGCCATCGGCAGACCGAAGAAGGTCACCGTCATAGGCGCCGGAATCGCCGGTCTGGTGACGGCATATGAACTGGAACGCCTCGGACACCACGTACAGGTCATCGAAGGAAGCCGCGACATCGGCGGCCGCATTCACACCCATCGCTTTCCCGGCGGCGGCGCGGCCGGGCCGTTCGCCGAGCTCGGCGCGATGCGCATCCCCGCCGGGCACCGGCTGACCATGCACTACATCGCCGAACTCGGCCTGCAGAACCAGGTGTGCGAGTTCCGGACGCTGTTCTCCGACGACGCCGCCTATCTGCCCAGCTCCTCCGGATACCTTCGGGTGCGCGACGCGCACGAAACCCTTGTGGACGAGTTCGCCGCAGGGCTGCCGAACCGGCACTACCGGGACAACACCCTGCTGTTCGGCGCCTGGCTCGACGCCAGCATCAGGGCCATCGCCCCCCGTCAGTTCTATGCAGAACTGCACGACGAGATAGGCGCGGAACTGCTGAATCTCGTCGATCACATCGACTTGGCGCCGTACCGGTGCGGAAGCGCGGGGAACAGAATCGACCTGCACGCCTTCTTCGCCGACCACCCCCAGGTGCGGTCGTTGTGCCCGCCGCGCCTTGAGCGCTTCCTCGACGATGTGCTGGACGAGACCAGTTCCACCATCGTGCGGCTGCGGAACGGGATGGACACGCTGCCCCGGCGGCTCGCCTCGCGGATCCGGGGAAAGATCTCGACCGGCCAGGAGGTGGTGGGCATCGACGTCCGGGACGACGAGGTCGTCCTCCGGATCCGGCAGGGCGTCAGAACCTTCACCAGGAGCTGCGACTACGTGGTGTGCACCATTCCGTTCACGGTGCTCAGACGGATGCAGCTGACCGGCTTCGACCAGGACAAGCTGGACATCGTCCACCAGACGAAGTACTGGCCGGCGACGAAGATAGCCTTCCACTGCCGCGAGGCCTTCTGGGAGAAGGACGGGATCAGCGGGGGCGCATCCTTCACCGGCGGGCATGTGCGGCAGACCTACTACCCGCCCGCCGACGGCGATCCGGCCCTCGGCGCGGTACTGCTGGCGAGCTACACCATCGGTCCGGACGCCGACGCGCTGGGCCGGCTGAGCGAGACGGAGCGGAACGCGGTCGTCAGCAGGGAACTGAGCGTGATGCACCCCGAGCTGAGCCGGCCGGGCATGGTCCTGGGCGTGGCGGGCCGGGCCTGGGGCGCGCGCCGATGGTCCTGGGGGGCGGCCACCGTCCGCTGGGGCCAGGAAGCCGCCCTCCGCGAGGCGGAGCGACGGGCGGCGGCCCGTCCGCAGAAGGGGCTCTTCTTCGCCGGCGAGCACTGCTCGTCGAAGCCCGCATGGATCGAGGGCGCGATCGAGTCGGCCATCGACGCCGCGCATGAGATCGAGTGGTACGAGCCCCGGGCGAGCCGCGTCTTCGCCGCCGCCCGGACGAGCCGCGCGGACGGGTCGGCATGAGCGTCTTCGACCTGCCCCGGCTGCACTTCCAAGGAACGGCGACGACACATCTGCCCACCGGTCCGCGCAGCGGCCTCGTCGACCTGGCGACGAACACGGCGCTCACCGACGACGGGCAGCCCTTCCCCGCGCACCGGCCGCCCGGCGAGTACCACGACTACCTCGACCGGCTGGGACCGAGGTTCGACGACGCAGGCCGCCCGGCGCCCGACGGGGCCTTCAGCGCGGCCAAGGGCGAGGACTTCGCCGGCAACGGGCACTTCTCGATCGACGCACGGATCGTCAGCGTCGAGGGCCGCGCGGGCGACGTCGACACCGCCGACCCGGTGGTCGGGCGCGCGGTCGACATGTGGGGGCACTACAACGAGTACCTCGCCACCACCGTCAACCGGGCCCGCGTCTTCGACGTCGACCCGTCGTCCGACTGGACCACGGCGCTCATGGTCGGGCAGTTCTGCTTCGGGCGCGACGGACGCTCCCACGACGTCGGGTACATGGTCACCGGGGCCGTCCGCGGCTTCCACCCCCCGAGGTGGCACAACTCCGGCCACGCCGCCGACGCCGGCGGTCACTGGCTGGCGGGGCGGCTGCGCCGGTCCGTGGTCCACCAGTTCGTCGTGACCGAGCACGACGAGCTGACCTGGCTCGACGAGACGGCCGTGTCCCCGGCCGTGCGGCGGCTGCGGGCCATGGCGGCTACGGAGGACGTGGGCGGACTGGTGGTGCAGTTCGCGCTCAGCCATATGTCCCCTCCTCGCGCGCCCGACCGGCCGAGCCGCTGGCAGCTGCGCGGGACGATCGCCCCCTGGCGGCCGCACGAGTTGCGCACGTATCCGGCCGGCCGCCTGCTCGTCCCGGACCGCCGGGCGTCCGGCGGGGCCGCCGGAGGGCTGCACAACCTCTCCGTCGAGCTGACGGACGAACATGTCACCCTCAACATGATCACCGCGGTGCCGTCCTCCGGTCCGGTGCCGTCCTCCGGTCCGGCGCCGGACCCCGGCTCCGGCGAGCCGGCCGGCCCCCCTGCGCGGACAGACCTCGGCGACCTCGAACTGCGCACGGCGCACAGCGGCCGCCTGGTCGCCCGCGTGCCCCGGCAGGCGTACCTGGGCCAGGAGTACGCCCTGGCCGGCGGCCTGGTGACGGTTCCCATCGAGATGCCTGCGGACGCCGCGGCCGGGGAGGCGCTGCACCTGGTGGGCGCCGGGCCCGACGGCCCGGCGGTGCATCTGCGTGAGAAGGAGATCAACGTCCAGGTCGACGACGCCTGCCTCATCCTGGAGCACCCGCGGCACCCCGAGGACGCGGACCACGACGTCGAGGTGCTCGTACGGTCCTTCGTACGGGGCCGTCCGGGCGCCGTCGGCGGGATCGGCGTACGGCAGTTCTTCAACCCCAGGGCTCTTCCGCGCGACCCGTCCGCGAGCTCCCCTCAGGCGCGGTGCTCGGACATCGGCATCGTCCGTGTGCGCGCGGGCCGGCGGGACGGCTCCGGCACGTGGTCGAGCGCCTGCGCCCTGGACACGGACCGGGCGGGCCGCGGGTGGTTCACCCTGCGGGGCGCGGCAGCGGGCGCCGCCCGCGTCCTGCTGTCCGCCGACGCCGGCGACCTGCCGTGCGACGTGGACCTCCCCGGCTCCGCGGCGGCGGCCTACGACCACGACGACGCCCTCGGCTACTGGCCCGGCGCCGGATATCTGTCGGTGCGGGTGCTGCCCGACGACTGGCGGCTGGCCGGGATCGGACCGGACGAGGCGACCTTTGACCTGGTGTACAGGGAGGTCTTCGCCTTCTACGAGCACCTGTACTCCTTTATGAAGGCGGAGGTCTTCAGCCTGGCGGACCGCTGCAAGGTCGAGACGTACGCCAAGCTGATCTGGCAGATGTGCGACCCGCGCAACAAGGCGACGACCTACTACATGCCGCCGACGCGGGATCTGTCCGCGCCGAAGGCCCAGCTCCTGCTGGCGTTTCTGCGGGCCCGGCAGGCGCCGGACGAGGTCCTGCTGACCGTGCCGGCCGCCGCCCGCAGAAGCAGGGGGATCACCACGCGTGGCGAGCTCGTCGGGGTGCTGCGCGACGCCGCCGCCATCGAACTGGCCGTCATGCTCCAGTACCTGTACGCGGCCTACTCGGTGCCTGCCCACGGCGCCGGCCTGGAGTATGTGAGACGGGGCGTGTGGACGCCCGAGCAGCTCCGGCTCGCCTGCGGCGACGGCGGTCGGACCCTCGACGAGGGCATCCGCAGCATGCTGCTGAACATCGCCCGCGAGGAGATGATCCACTTCCTCCTCGTCAACAACATCCTCACCGCGGCGGGCGAGCCGTTCCATGTGCCCCGGATCGACTTCGGCGCCGTCAACCACGAGCTGCCGGTGCCCCTGGACTTCGCCCTGGAGCGGCTGGGGCCCGGCAGCGTCGAGCGGTTCGTGCAGATCGAGCGGCCGGAGGACCTCGTCGGGGACGTACGGCGGAGCAACACGGCGGCGGCCCCCGCGTCCTACGACGACAGGCACCCCTACGCCTCGCTGAGCGAGATGTACGCGGACATCCGCGAGGGCCTGCAACGCGTCCCGGACCTCTTCCTGGTGGAGAAGGGCAGGGGAGGCGGCGAGCACCATCTCTTCCTGCGCAGGTCGGTCAACCGGCGGCACCCCGACTACCAGCTCGAGGTCGACGACCTCTCCAGCGCGCTGTTCGCGATCGACGTCATCACCGAACAGGGAGAGGGCGGGGCGCTCGGCGAGGGCGCCGCCGAGGAGTCGCACTACGCCTCGTTCCTGCGGATCGGCGAGCTGCTCCGCGACGCACCGCCCGCACGGACGCTCCCCGGCCGTGAACGGTGGAACCCGGCCTATCCCGTGGTGCGGAACCCGACCCTCGGGCAGGGCAACCCGGCCATGGAGACCGTCACCGACCCCGACGCCCGGTCCGTCATGGAGCTGTTCAACCGTGCCTACTTCATGGCGCTGCAGCTCATGGTCCAGCACTTCGGCGAGCGCCCGGACGAGAGCCTGCGGCGGTCCGACCTGATGAACGCGGCGATCGACATGATGACGGGCCTGATGCGCCCGCTGGCGGAGCTGCTGGTGACCCTGCCGTCGGGGCGGCGGGGCACGACCGCCGGGCCGTCGTTCGAGCTGACGGAGCAGCCCGCACCCGTGCCCCGTCCGGACGTGGCACGGCGCGGCATCGCGCTGCGTCTGGACCACCTCGCGGCGGCATGCCGCAAGAACCCCCTGGTGCCCGCCCGTGTGGGGGAGATGAGCGCGTTCTGGGCCGACCACTTCCGGCCGCGGCGCCGCTGAGCGCTCCGCTGGGACCGAACCACCCCAGGCCGTCGGTCCGCCGCGCCGCCGCCCCAGGCCGTCGGTCCGCCGCGCCGCCGCCGCGGCCCCTCGGGCCACGCGACGGAGCCGCATATCGATACAGCCCCGGGCCCTGGGGGCGCTGCCAAACCCCACACCGTCAACCGAAGGAGAAGGAGACCGCATGCCATCCGCGACGCTGCCGCGGTTCGACCTCAAGGGCTGGGACAGGAAGGACATCGCCCACCCGTACCCCGTGTACCGGCGCTACCGGGAGACCGCGCCGGTCCATCGCGGGGCGACGGAAGCGGGAAAGCCGGACACCTTCTACGTCTTCTCCTACGCCGAGGCCGTCCGGGTGCTGTCGGGCCGGCGTTTCGGCCGCGACGCGCGCACGGCGTCCGGCGGTGCCGGCGCGCAGTCCGGCCCGGTTCCCGCCGAGTACCGGGCGCTGCGGGCCATCGTCGAGGACTGGCTGGTGTTCCTGGACCCGCCGCGCCACACCGAGCTGCGCTCCCTGCTCAGTGCGGAGTTCTCGCCCGCGGTCGTCACCGGACTGCGGCCCCGCATCACACGGATCGCGCACGAACTCCTCCGGCAGCTCGGACGGAACGGGGAAGCCGACCTCGTCGAGGGCTTCGCGGCGCCGTTCCCCATCCTCGTCATCTCCGAGCTGCTCGGCATCCCCGCAGAGCACCGCGAACGGCTCCGCGCCAACGCGGTGGCCCTCCAGGAGGCCAGCACCACCCGGTCGCGGAGCGGCACGGGCGGCTACGCACGGGCCGAGGCCGCCGCCGCGGAGTTCGCCCGCTACTTCCGGAGGGAGGTGCGCCGGCGGCGCGGCGACGAGCGCACCGACCTGCTCACGCTTCTCGTCCGAGCCCGGGACGAGGGCGCACCGCTGAGCGTGGACGGGATCGTGTCGACCTGCGTCCACCTGCTCACCGCCGGACACGAGACCACGACCAACTTCCTGGCGAAGGCGGTGCTGGCGCTGCGGGCGCACCCGCAGGTCCTCGACGAGCTGCGCGGCGCTCCCGAGCTGACGCCGGGGGCGGTCGAGGAACTCCTGCGCTACGACCCGCCGGTGCAGGCGGTGACGCGATGGGCGTACGAGGACACCCGCCTCGGCGGCCGCGAGGTGCCGCGCGGCAGCCGCGTGGTCGCGCTGCTCGGCTCGGCCAACCGGGACCCCGAGCGCTTCCCCCGCCCCGACGTTCTGGACGTGCGCCGCGCAGCCGACCGGCATCTGGGCTTCGGGCTCGGCATCCACTACTGCCTCGGCGCGACGCTGGCGCGCGCCGAGGCCGAGATCGGCCTCAGGGCGCTGCTGGACGGCGTTCCCGGGCTGGGCCGCGGCGACCGGCCGGTCGACTGCGCCTACGCCGACGACCTGGTCTTCCACGGGCCGACACGGCTGGTCCTCGACATGTCCGGCCGCCCGTGACCACAGCGACACGCCGGCGTCGCACAAAAGGAAGGCGACCCATGACGCAGCAGTCCGACACCACCGCCGACTCGGCCGGCCGGGTGCACGACCGGTTCGGCGACGCCGGCGCCCCGGCCGTCCTCCGGCGACTCTCCGCCTCCCCCGCCCTCGTACGCCGGCGTGAGGACCGCGACCTGGCCGACCGCATCGCCCTGTCGGCCGCGACCGGCCGCGGGGCGCATCTGCGGACCGAGGACGTCCACGCCTGGCTGGCCGAACGCCGCCGGGCCGACGTCTTCCACGTGGAGCGCATACCGTTCGCGGAGCTGGACGAGTGGCGGTTTGAGCGCGGCACCGGAAATCTCGTGCACCACAGCGGGCGGTTCTTCACCGTCGAGGGCCTGCACGTGGTGGAACACGACGGACCCTACGGCGACGGCCCGCGCCGGGAGTGGCAGCAGCCTGTCATCAGACAGCCCGAAGTCGGCATTCTGGGCATCCTGGCCAAGGAGCTCGGCGGAGTGCTGCACTTTCTGATGCAGGCCAAGATGGAGCCGGGCAACCCCAATCTGCTCCAGCTCTCTCCGACCGTGCAGGCCACCCGCAGCAACTACACCAAGGCCCACCGCGGCGCCGACGTGAAGCTCATCGACCACTTCGTCCGGCCCGACCCCGACCGGGTCATCGTCGACGTCCTCCAGTCGGAACAGGGCTCGTGGTTCTTCCGCAAGTCCAACCGCAACATGATCGTCGAGACCGCCGACGAGGTCCCCGCGTCGGACGACTTCTGCTGGCTCACGCTCGGGCAGATCGCCGAGCTGCTCCACGAGGACGACACGGTCAACATGAACGCCAGGTCCGTGCTGTCCTGTGTGCCGTACCGGGACACGACGCCCGGTGCGCTGCACTCCGACGCCCAGCTCCTGTCGTGGTTCACCGGAGAGCGCTCCCGCCGCGACGTGCGCGCCCGGCGCATACCGCTCGCCTCGGTGCGCGGCTGGAAGCACGGCGTCGAGGCGATCGAGCACGAGGACGGCCGCTATTTCAAGGTGGCAGCCGTCTCCGTCCGGGCCGGCAACCGCGAAGTGGTCGGCTGGACCCAGCCGCTGCTCGAACCCGTTGCGCTGGGGCTCGCGGCGTTCCTGGTGCGTGAGATTGACGGAGTGCCGCATGTGCTGGTGCACGCCCGGGCCGAGGGCGGCTTCCTGGACACGGTCGAGCTGGCCCCGACCGTCCAGTGCACGCCCGGCAACTACGCCCACCTGCCTGCTGCGGACCGCCCGCCCTTCCTCGACGCCGTCCTGGACGCACCGCCGTCGCGCATCCGCTACCAGGCCGTCCACTCCGAGGAGGGCGGGCGCTTCCTCAACGCCAGGAGCCGCTACCTCGTCGTCGACGCCGACCCGGCCGCGGCCTCGCTCGACCCGCCCCCCGCCTACACCTGGGCCACCCCGGCCCAGCTCAGAGCCCTCACCAGGCACGGGCACTATCTCAACGTGGAGTCCCGCACGCTGCTGGCCTGCCTCAACGCCGTCGCGGCGCGGTCCCGGGGAGGGAAGTGACATGGAAGACACACCGAAGGCCCCCGGGCCGCTGATCACGGTGCTCGGCGCCTCGGGCTTCGTGGGGTCGGCCGTCACCCGCGCACTGGCGCGCCGTCCCGTCCGCCTGCGGGCGGTGGCGCGCAGGCCGAGTCCACCCGCTCCCGGCCCGGCCGAGACGACCGTCGTCACCGCCGATCTCACCGACCGGGCGGCGCTCGCCGAGGCGGTCGCGGGGTCGGACGCGGTGGTGCACCTGCTCCTCGCGGACGGCGGATGGCGGGCGGCCGAGACCGAGCCGGGCGCCGAGCGCGTGAACGTGGGGGTGATGCGGGACCTCGTCGACGTGCTGCGGCCGGGACCCGGCGGGACGCCCCCGCTGGTGCTGTACGGCGGCGCCGCCTCGCAGGTCGGCGTGGCGCCGAGGGAGCCGCTCGACGGCAGCGAGCCGGACCGCCCCGGGACTGCCTACGACCTGCAGAAGCTGACGGCGGAGCAGATCCTGAAGAAGGCCACGGCCGAGGGACGGGTGCGGGGGGTCAGCCTTCGCCTGCCGACGGTGTTCGGGGAGAGCGCGGCGCCGGGCGCCGGCGACCGCGGAGTCGTGTCCGCCATGGCGCGGCGGGCGCTCGCCGGCCTGCCGCTCACCATGTGGCACGACGGCACGGTACGGCGCGACCTGGTCCATGTCGACGACGTCGCGGCGGCGTTCACGGCGGCGCTCGACCACCCGGGACCCCTGGTGGGCGGCCACTGGCTGATCGGCGCGGGCCGGGGCGACCGGCTCGGCGACGTCTTCCGGCTCCTTGCCGAGACCACGTCCCGGCTCACGGGGCGGCCGCCGGTTGCCGTGGAGGCCGTGGAACCGCCCTCGCACGCCCCCGCCACGGACTTCCGGAGCGTCACCATCGACTCCTCCCCGTTCCGGGCGGCCACCGGCTGGCACCCCCTGATCCCGCTCCCCGAAGGGGTGCGCCGCACTGTCGCCGCACTGGCCCGGCAGCAGGACGAGGTCCGGTGAGAGCACGCACCCCCGACACACCCACCACAGGGTTCGGCCGGAACCCGGCCGTTCACCGCAGTACCGGAGAGGCTGGCACATGACGACACGTGTATGGGACTACCTGGCGGAGTACGAGAACGAGCGTCTGGACATCCTCGACGCCGTCGAGACGGTCTTCAACTCGGGGCAGCTCGTGCTCGGCGGAAGCGTGCGCGGCTTTGAGGCGGAGTTCGCCGCATACCACGGAGTGGACCACTGCGTCGGCCTCGACAACGGGACCAACGCGATCAAGCTCGGACTGCAGGCGCTGGGCATCGGACCGGGCGACGAGGTGATCACGGTCTCCAACACCGCGGCGCCGACCGTGGTCGCCATCGACTCCACCGGCGCCACCCCCGTCTTCGTCGACGTCCGCGCGGACGACTACCTCATGGACACCGGCCAGGCGGCGGCGGCGATCACCGAACGCACCCGGTGCCTCCTTCCTGTGCACCTGTACGGACAGTGCGTGGACATGGCTCCGTTGCAGGAGCTCGCCGCCCGGCACGGGCTCGCCGTCCTCGAGGACTGCGCCCAAGCGCACGGCGCACGGCAGGGCGGCACTTTGGCGGGCACGACCGGTGACGCGGCAGCCTTCTCCTTCTACCCGACCAAGGTCCTCGGCGCGTACGGCGACGGCGGCGCGACGATCACCTCGGACGAGTCCGTGGCACGGCGGCTGCGGCGGCTGCGGTACTACGGCATGGAAGACCGCTACTACACCCTTCAGACGCCTGCCCACAACAGCCGTCTGGACGAGGTCCAGGCCGAGATCCTGCGGCGCAAGCTCAGGAGGCTCGACACCTATGTCGCCGGCCGCCGGGCCGTCGCGCAGCGCTACGCCGACGGCCTCGCCGGCACCGGTCTGGAACTCCCGCGCACCGCCCCGGGCAACGAGCACGTGTACTACGTGTATGTGGTGCGCCACCCCCGGCGCGACGACATCATCGAGCGCCTCAAGGCCTACGACATCCATCTGAACATCAGCTACCCGTGGCCCGTGCACACCATGGCCGGATTCGCCCACCTCGGGTACGCCAAGGGCTCGTTGCCTGTCACCGAGGCGCTGGCCGGCGAGATCTTCTCGCTGCCGATGTATCCCTCGCTCTCCCACGACCTGCAGGACAAGGTCATCCACGCGGTGCGCGAGGTGCTGGCAGCCCTGTGACACCCCCGCCGACCCCCCGTTCCGCCCAGCCGTCCACCGATTCACCGGAGCAGACATGAAGGCACGCAGGCTCGCCGTCGAGGGAGCACTCGAGTTCACCCCCCGCGTCTTCCCCGACGGACGGGGCCTGTTCCTCTCGCCGTTCCAGGAGGAGGCGTTCACCCGGGCGCACGGCGCCCCGCTCTTCCGCGTCGCGCAGACCAACCACAGCATGTCCCGGCGCGGCGTGGTACGGGGAGTCCACTTCACCGCGACCCCGCCCGGCACCGCGAAGTACGTGTACTGCGCACGCGGAAAGGCCCTCGACATCGTCGTCGACATCAGGGTCGGCTCGCCCACCTTCGGGCGGTGGGACTCTGTGCTGATGGACCAGCGGGATCACCGGGCCGCCTACCTCCCCGTGGGAGTGGGCCACGCGTTCGTGGCGCTGCAGGACGACACCGTCATGTCGTACATGCTCTCCGAGAGCTATGTGCCGGAGAACGAACTCGCCCTGTCCGTCCTCGATCCGGCCCTCGGGCTGCCCATCCCCACGGACACCGAACCGGTCCTCTCCGAACGCGACCGTACCGCGATCACGCTCGCCGAGGCGCGGAAGCAGGGCCTGCTGCCCGACTACGCCCGATGCCGGGAGATCGAGAGGCGACGGCTCCCGGACACCGCGGTGTCCGCCGACGCCTGACGGGCGTCCACATCCCCCGGCGCCCGGGACGCGCACGGCCGGAACGGTGTTCCGCCCCCGCGGCCGGGCCGGAGCACCTGCGCCTCCCCACGTGAACGAGCGGGTTTTCATCCGCCCCGCCGTCCCGCCGCCCGCACGGCGCGATGCTGGTGCCGCGGCGGCCGCCGAACGCCGAGCGTTCACCGGATCCGCACCATCCTCTTGCACCTGACGACCCGAAAGGCTGTTGCCATGACCGACTCCGCCCAGACCCTGCCCGTGCCGGGAGCCGTCGGCGAGCTGTACGACCAGCTGACGCTGAACGCGATGAAGGACGGCACCTTCAACCCCAACGTGCACATCGGCTACTGGGACACACCGGACTCCGAGGCCTCGATCGACGAGGCGATGGACCGGCTCACCGACGTTTTCATCGAGCGGATGGGGGTGGACGACTCGTCCCACGTCCTCGACCTGGGCTGCGGGGTGGGCGGCCCCGGCCTGCGGGTCGTGGCGCACACCGGTGCGCGCGTCACCGGCATCAGCATCAGCGCGGAGCAGATCAAGACCGCCAACCGGCTCGCGGACCAGGCCGGGGTCGCGGACCGGGCGGTGTTCCGGCACGGCGACGCGATGAAGCTTCCCTTCGCGGACGGGTCGTTCGACGCCGTGATGGCCCTGGAGTCGATCTGCCATATGCCGGATCGGCAGCAGGTGCTCACCGAGGTGTGCCGCGTGCTCGTCCCCGGCGGCCGGCTCGTCCTCACGGACGTCTTCGAGCGCGCACCGCGCAAGGACGTACGGCACCCGGGCATCGACAAGTTCTGCCGCAGCCTCATGGCGACCATGGCGGACGTCGACGACTACGCCGCGCTGCTCCACCGTTCCGGACTGCGGCTGCGCGGCATCCTCGACGTCACGGAGCAGACCACGCTGCGCACCGGCCGGGAACTGGTGAAGATGGCCGGCGCCGAGGACCGCCCCGCGGCCCTCGACGAGAGCAACTTCCACTTCACCGACGACGCCTTCCACCCGTCCGACCTGGCGGGCGTCGACGACTTCGGCTGCCTCCTGGTCACCGCGGAGCGCCCGTGAGCCGCTGAGACGCCGGGAGGGCGCCGCCGCGCGCCCTCCCGGCCCTCTGCCGTCGTGCACATCCGACGCACCCGAGCCGCCCGGTCCCGCGGACGACCGGAACGGACCCGCGAAGAAAGGCAAGGACGAGATGACGCATTCCGGTGAGCAGACCGACGTGCTGGTCGTGGGCGGGGGCCCGGTCGGGATGGCGTTGGCCCTGGACCTGGCGTACCGGGGGATCGACTGCATGGTCGTCGACGCCGGCGACGGACACGTCCGGCACCCCAAGGTGAGCACGATCGGCCCGCGCTCGATGGAGCTGTTCCGCCGCTGGGGCGTCGCGGACGCCGTCCGAAACGCCGGCTGGCCCGCCGACCACCCCCTGGACATCGCCTGGGTCACCCGCGTCGGCGGCCATGAGATCCACCGGTACCGCCGGGGCACGGCCGGCGACCGCCCGGCCTTCGCGCACACCCCCGAGCCCGACCAGATATGCCCGGCGCACTGGCTGAACCCGGTGCTGACAAGGGCCGTGGGCGTCAGCCCCGACGGTCCGCTGCGGCTCCGCACAACCGTCGACCGCGTGCTCCAGGCCGACGACCACGTCGTCGCCGCCCTCACCGACCACGCTGCCGGTACGACCGGCACGGTCCGGGCGCGGTTCCTGGTCGCCTGCGACGGCGCCGCGTCCCCCATCCGCCGGGCCTGCGGCATCGACGCACCGGCGCGCCACCGCACGCAGGTCTTCCGCAACATCCTCTTCCGCGCCCCCGAGCTGAAGGAGCGGCTCGGCGACCGCGCCGCCCTCGTCCACTTCCTCATGCTGTCGTCCACGCTGCGCTTCCCCATGCGCGCACTGAACGGCGTCGATCTGTACAACCTGGTCGTGGGCGTGGACGACGACGCCGCCGACCGCGTCGACGCGCTGTCGCTGATCGGCGACGCCCTCGCCTTCGACACCCCGGTGGAGCTGCTGAGCGACGGCGAGTGGCATCTCACCCACCGCGTCGCCGACCGGTACCGGGCCGGGCACGTCTTCCTCGCCGGCGACGCCGCCCACACCCTGTCGCCCTCCGGCGGCTTCGGGCTGGGCACCGGCATCGGCGACGCCGCCGACCTGGGCTGGAAACTCGCAGCCACGCTGAACGGCTGGGCCGGGCGCCATCTGCTCGACACCTATGAGACCGAGCGGAGGCCGATCGCCGTGGAGAGCCTGAACGAGGCCAACCTCAACCTGCAGCGCACCATGCGCAGACGGCTGCCACCCGAGGTCCACCTGGACGGACCCGAGGGCGAACGGGCCCGCGCGGAGATGGCGAAGCGGCTCGAGAACAGCGGAGTGCAACGCGAGTTCGACGCCCCTGAGATCCACTTCGGGTTGCGCTACCGCTCGCCGGCCGTGATCGAGGACCCCGATGTGCCGATGCGCCACGGCAGCCCGGACGCCGACTGGCGCCCCGGCAGCGAGCCGGGCTACCGAGCCGCACACGCCTGGTGGGACGAAACCACCTCCACGC
The DNA here is from genome assembly GCF_029846775.1 of Streptomyces chengmaiensis. Lineage (NCBI taxonomy): Bacteria > Bacillati > Actinomycetota > Actinomycetes > Kitasatosporales > Streptomycetaceae > Streptomyces > Streptomyces chengmaiensis. The sequence continues at coordinate 24,805 of NZ_JARWBG010000003.1, read as the reverse complement.
TCGACCTGTTCGGGCACGGGTTCGTTCTGCTCTGCTTCAGCGAGCACGACGGACTCGCGGGGGTCGAGCGCGCGTTCGCCGAGCGGGGCGTGCCCCTGACCGTGCGGTACGGAGGCGACGGGGAGGTCGCCAAGCTCTACCGGCGGTCCTTCGTGCTGGTCCGCCCGGACGGCCATGTGGCATGGCGCGGCGACGAACTGCCGGGCGATCCGGCGGCGTTCGCCGACACGGTGCGGGGCGACCGGGCCCAGGCGGTGCGCGGCTCGCGGTGACCGGTGACCGGTGACGCGTGACCCGTGACCCGTGACCGATGACCGCGCACGGCTGACGGCAGGACGCGGGACGCCGCAGCTCTGACCGCTCCTGACGGGGCATGGCATCCTATATGTCCTGTTCGGCCCAGACGGTCTTGCCGCTCGGCGTGTACCGCGTGCCCCAGCGCCGGGTGAGCTGGGCGACCAGGAGAAGTCCGCGCCCGCCCTCGTCGAAGGCGCGCGACCGCTTCCTGTGCGGCGTGGTGCTGCTGGCGTCGGACACCTCGCACATCAGCACCGAGTCGCGGATCAGACGGAGCGTCAGCGGCGGCCGGGCGTAGCGGATCGCGTTGGTGACCAGTTCGCTGACCACGAGCTCCGTGGTGAATGAGAGGTCCTCCAGTCCCCACTGGGTCAGCCGGCCGGCGACGAGATGACGGACCCGCGCGACCTCGGCGGGGTCGGCCGCGACCTCCCAGGTGGCGACGAGCGAGGGGTCGAGCGCCCGGGTGCGCGCCAGCAGGAGGACCGCGTCGTCCTCGTGCTTCCCCGGGGAGAGGCCGTGCAGCACCTTGTCGCAGAGCTCTTCGAGTGAGGCCGGCGGCCCGGCGAGCAGGTCGCCGAGGAGTCTCAGCCCCTCGTCGAGGTCATGGCTGCCGGAGTGCGGCAGGCCGTCGGTGTAGAGCGCGATGACGCTGCCTCGGGCCAGTTCGAGGCTCTCGCTTTCGAAGGGCAGCCCGCCGACGCCCAGCGGGGGGCCGTTCGGGAGGTCGGGGAAGCAAACCGTGCCGTCGGGGGAGACGACGGCCGGTGGAGGATGCCCGGCGCGGGCGACGGTGCAGTACCTGGACACCGGGTCGTACACCGCGTAGAGGCAGGTGGCCCCGGCGACCGGCGTGTGCTGCTCCGGTGTCGCCGCATGCCCGGTCGGCTCCTCCTCGTCGAGGCGCAGGACGAGGTCGTCGAGGTGGGTCAGCAGTTCGTCCGGGGGGAGGTCGATGTCGGCCAGGGTGAGCGCCGCCGTTCGCAGCCGTCCCATGGTCGCGGACGCCTCGATGCCATGCCCCACGACGTCCCCCACCATCAGCCCCACGCGAGCCCCCGACAGGGGGATGACGTCGAACCAGTCGCCTCCGACCCCCGCGCCGGACTCCGCCGGGACATAGCGGCTGGCGATGTCCGCCGCCGAGAACCGCGCCTCGTGACGCGGAAGCAGGCTGCGCTGCAGGGCCAGGGATGTGCTGCGCTCCCGCGCGTAGCGGCGGGCGTTGTCGATGGCGAGCGCGGCCCGGGTGGTGATCTCGCGTGCCAGCAGAACGTCGTCGGCGTCGAACGGGTCCGGTGTGCGGTGGCGCAGATAGTGCACGACGCCGAGGAGTGTGCCGCGGGCGTGCAGGGGCGCGGCGATGAGGGAGTGGACGCGGTGGAGGCGCAGGATCCCGGCGTGCCGGGGATCGTTGTCGAACCACTCGAGGATGTCCCGGTCGTCGGCCCAGTGACCTGACGGCGCCTGGGCGTCGAGGGCCCGCGCCATGGGCGACAGCGGGTGGTGCAGGCACGGCTGACCGGGCCGTGCGGCCGACTCGGGGCAGCCCTCCAGGACTGAATCCTGAGCGACGCGGAGAAGCGGCGGCGCGGCGTGCCGGGAAGAGGGGCCGACGCTGTGCAGGACGTCCTCGAAGAGGTCGACGGCGGCGAAGTCGGAGAAGTGGCCTATGGCCACCCGCGTCAGTTCACGCGCCGTCTCGGACGCGTCCAGGGACGTGCCCAGCCGGACACTCGCGGCGTTCATGACCGCGAGCCGCTGCCGGGTGCGGTACTGACCGGTGATGTCGAGAGCCGCGGGGGCCGCCCGGCGCGCCCGCGGCGGCGGGGCGCCGCCGGCCAGCCGGGAGAGCGCCGTCGGCAGGCCCGTCAGAGAGGTGACGACCGCGTCCGCCTCCGCCAGGTCGTCCCGGGACGGCGCCGGCGGGGCCTCGCCGCGGAGCAGCCACACGGTGCGCAGCCCCGCGTCCCGCGCCCCCCGCACATCGGAGTCGAGACGGTTGCCGACGTGGACGGCGTGCTCGGCAGATACGCCGAGCCTGTCGAGTACGGTGCGGAAGGCCTCTGCGGCGGGCTTCTCTGCGGAGTCCTCGCCGCCGAGGACGATCGCGCCGAACAGCGGGGCGAGACCGTCGCGCCGCAGCGCGTCCCGCACTTGCGGCGGTGAGTTGGACAGGATGCCGAGCCGGTAGTCGTCGGCCAGCGCCCGCAGCACCGGAGCCACATCGGGGTAGAGGGACTCCACCGGGTAGGCCCAGTGCCTGGCGATATGGGCGTGCAGGACGCCGATGTCGTCGTCGTGGAGGAACCTGCGGGCGAACGCCTCCCGCAGCCCGGTCCCGCCTTCGCGCTCCGTCTCGTACAGCGACCAGAACTCGCTCTCGTCGACGTCGCCGACCAGCTCGTGGACCGCCCGGTAGAGCGCTTCGACGAAGCGCTCGTCGTCGTAGATCGAGCCACCGATGTCAAACACCACCGCGTCCACACGGCCGGTCCTCGCGCCGCCGTGCGGCACACTGCGGCCTGTGGTGGCGTCGACGCCCACGCTGAGCCTCCCGGAGACGGCCGCCCCCGTCACCACCATCGTGGCACCGGGCAGGTCGGGAAGCGAACCGCCCGGCGGCGGCCCGCCGGGCCGGGGACGGCCGCCGCCCGCCGGACGACGGGCCGCCCCCCACGGTCGGGGCGCAGCGCGTCGGCAGCCGTCCGACCGCCCCTACGGCCGCCCGCCGGCTCCCCCGCGGCTGACGAGCGCCTCCGGGTTGGCGCAGTGGGCGAGCGGTTCGCCCCGCAGGTAGCGGGCCGTCTCGGCGGCGCAGATCCCGGCGGCCTGGTGCGCGGTCTGCTTGCTGGCTCCCGCGAGGTGGGGCGTCATCACGATGCCGGGGGTGCGCAGCAGCCGTGAGCCGGACGGGACGGGCTCCTCCGGGAAGACGTCGAAGGCCGCGGCGAACAGATGCCCGCGGTCGAGGGCGTCACACACCGCGTCGTAGTCGAGCAGTCCGCCGCGCGCACAGTTGACGACCACGGAGCCCGGAGGCATGGCGGCGATCTGCTCGGCGCCGATCATGCCCCGGTTCTCCGCCGTCAGCCGGGCGTGCAGGGACAGCACCCGGGACCGGGCGAGCAACTCGTCGAGACCGACCCTCTCCACGGCGGCGTCGGCGTCCGGGGCCAGATACGGGTCGTGGACGAGGACGTGCGCGCCGAAGCCGCCGAGGATGCGGGCGACGCGGTGCCCGATGGCGCCGTAGCCGACGAGCCCCACGGTGGCGCCCGCCAGCTCCATGCCGACCTCGTCGTACCGGTAGTAGTCGCCCCGCCAGACCCCCTGGGCCAGTTCGCCATGGGTGTGGGGGATGCGGCGCAGAGCCGCCAGCAGCAGGGCGACGGTGTGCTCGGCGGTGGCGGTGGCATTGCGGCCCGGAGCGAAGGTCACGGCGACGCCGTGCTCCGTGGCGGCCTCCAGGTTGGCGTTGACCGGCCCGCCACGCCCGACGGCGAACAGCTCGAGGTCGGGGCAGGCCTCCAGGACCCGCCGGGTGAGCGGAGCCATCTGGGTCACGCAGATCCGCACGCCCTGGAGGGCCTCGATGAGCTGTTCCTCGGTGCCGGACGCCTCGTGCACCTCGGCGACGTCGCCGAACGGTTCGACGGGCCACGGCAGCCGGAGTTCGCCGATCTGCAACTCCCCGGGCGTTCCGCCCTGCTCGGCGCGGAGCGCGTCGGCGAGCAGGCCCGCCTGGACGAAGTGGTCGCCTGCGGCGAGGATCCTGACGGTCACGGTGTTTCCTCCTCGGGTCCGGCGGACGGCGCCGGAGAGTCGCCGAAGGCTTCGGCGGGGGTGTTGAACTGCAGCAGCGACGCCCTGTCCGCAGCGCCGTACGCGCCGTTGAGGCGGACCTCGGTGATCGCGCAGTTGCGCATCAGCGGGAACAGACGCCGGTACTCCGACAGCGGCGCTCCGGTCAGACGGCAGAGGAGCAGCCGGTTGAGGGTGCTGTGGCCGACGATCAGGACCCGGCCGTCCGGGTGGAGGCGGTGGATCTCCCGCAGGCAGGCCATGCCCCGTTCGACGGCGTCGGCGGGATGCTCGCCGTCCGGCAGATGGTGGTGCGACGGGTCGGCGTGGAAGGCGGCGAGCCGCTCGGGGAACGCGTCGCGCATGTCGGCGGTGGTGAGCCCCTCGCCGCGCCCGAAGTCGACCTCCCGAAGCCTGGCGTCCTCCCGCGGCTCCAGACCGGCCGCCTCGGCGACGGGCCGGGCGGTGTCGCGGGCACGCAGCAGCGGCGAGACCCACAGGGCGTCGGGACGTGCCTGCTTGGCCCAGACCGCGAGCCGCTCGGCCTGCTCGCGGCCGCGCGGGGTGAGCGGAATGTCGCTGCTGCCCGTGTAGCGGTTCTCGGCGTGCCAGATCGTCTCGCCGTGGCGGACCAGTACGAGATCGGTCACTGGTGGGTTCTCCTTCGTGCGTGCCGGGCGACGGCCGTGGGCAGCCAGCCGTGTTCTTCGAGTGCGTCGACGAGTTTGAGGTGGCTCTCGAGCAGGCGCCGCGTGTGCTCGGGCCGTGGTTCGACCACGGTGCGCAGCCGCACCATGTCGCGGGCTGCGGCGCTGAGCGGGTGGGTGGTGCCGGCGCGGGCGAGGACGGCCATCCCCAGCGCGGCCTCGGCGTTCTCCGGCAGCGCGACCGGGCGGGCGAGGACGTCGGCGCGCAGTTGGCACCAGTAGCGGCTGCGGGCCCCGCCGCCGGTGAGGGTCACCGGGCCGTCGAGGGGTGCGCCCAGCAGCCCGAAGTAGTCGAAGCAGAGGCGCTCGACGAAGGCGACGCCCTGCAGCAGAGAGGCGTGGTAGTCGGCCTCCGCCGCGCCGTGCCGGTCTCCCAGGGTGAACCCCTCGGCCTCCGGCGCGAGGAACGGGAAGCGCTCTCCCCGGGAGGCGAGCGGGTAGGTCACCAGGCTGGACGGTTCGTACCGCTCGGCCCGGACGTCGAGTGCGGCGAGGTTCCGTCCGGGAAACGCCTGGGAGAGCACCCCCGCGCCGGTGCTGGACGCGCCGCCGGGCAACCAGTTCCCGTCCGGGGCACGGTGCGAGTACACCACGCCCAGGGGGTCGCGCAGTCGCTGCGCGGTCACCCCCTTGAGGACGAGTGTGGTCCCCAGCACCGAGTTCCATGCGCCGGGTTCCAGGGCGCCGGCGCTGATCTGCGCCGCACAGCCGTCCGTCATGCCGGCGCTCACCAGGGTGCCCTCAGGCAGGCCCGTGGCCTCGGCGGCCTCCGCGCACACGGCGCCGAGCACGGTCCCGGGGCGTACGACGTCGGGCAGCAGCGTCACGGGAACCCGCAGGTCCTCGAGGAGCGCGTCGGGCCAGGTCTCGCGCTCCGTGTCGTAGCCCGTCTTGAGCGCGTGGCTGGAGTCGGTGGCCACGGGGTGCCCGGTGAGCCGTTCGGCGATGTGGTCGGCCTGGTGGACCAGCCGGGCTCCGTCGGGGAGCCGGGGGCAGTGGGCGAGCAGCCACATCAGCGTGGGGAGCGCCCAGGAGGGCTGAGGTCGGTGGCCGAGCCGCTCCCACAGGGCGGCGCCGGCGTCGGCGGCCAGGGACGCCTCCTCGGCGGCGCGGGAGTCGTCGTACATCAGGCCCGGGGTCAGCGGACGTCCGGTCCGGTCGGCGAGCAGGATGGTGCCGGAGGTCGCGCACACCGCGACCCCGCGCACCGAGGCGGCGGGCACGCCGTCGAGCGCCCGGCGGCACGCCGTGCGCACCGCGCTCCACCACTGGTCGGGGTTCTGCTCGTGCCGGGGGCCGTCCCGGTGGCTGCGCAGCTGCTCGGCGCCGGATCCGCGCACGGCTCCCGCCGCGTCGACGGCGAGCACGCGGACGCTCTGGGTGCCCAGGTCGATGCCCAGCCACACCTCGTGGCGGTCGTTCGGTTCAGGCATGCGGGTCTCCGGCGGACGTGGTAGGGGCCGGGGCGGCGGGGGCGCCGGACCCGGTCGGGGAGTCGGCGAGCATCTTCCAGCCCGCTGCGGACAGGTCGCGCAGCGCGAGGAACGCCTCGAAGCGGGAGGCGTAGAACCGGCTCCGCGCCGCATCCGGCTCGTCGGCCGTCCGGGTCCGCACATAGCGGCGGGCGGCTGCATCGATGTCGGGTTCCTCGCCGAGGCTGACCAGGCCGGTCAGGAAGGCGCCCTTGGCGCCGACCTCGGTGTCCGCGGACCGCACCGTGCGCAGCCCGGTGACGTCGGCGATGAGCCGGCACCAGGCGTCACTGGCCGCGCCGCCGCCGCAGAGGCGCAGTTCGCCGGCCGCGGCTCCGGAGGCGGCGAGACAGTCACGGATGACCATGCTGAGCCCTTCGAGGACGGCCCGGGCGATGTCGCAGGGGCGGTGGTCCAGGCTCATCCCCCAGAAGACGCCGCGGGCGTGCGGGTCGAGGAAGGGGGCCCGTTCGCCGGCCGGCGAGAGATAGGGAAGGAAGACCAGGCCGCGGGCGCCCGGCGGGCTCTGGACGGCGAGTTCGCCGAGTTCGGCCGGTGAGCCCAGGCCCAGCGTCCGCACCGCCCAGGTGATCACTTCGGTGCCCGCGAGGGTGGGGAAGGCCCGCAGCAGGCGGCCGTGCGAGTCCTCGACGATGGTCAGTCCGGCGGGCTCGCCCGTGGTGTCGGGCCGGTCGCGCACCACCTCGGTGCACAGGGTGGTGCCGAGGATCGTGCAGGCCTGGCCGGGGGCGGTCGCGCCGACGCCGATCGCCGTCGAGACGATGTCGTACGGGGCCATCACCACGGGCAGCCCGGCCGGCAGGCCCAGCTCGTGCGCGGCCCGGGCGGTGAGCTCCCCGACGCGGCGTCCGTTGCCCCGCACCGGCGGCAGCAGCCGCTCCGCCCAGTCCAGGCCGAAGAGCGCGCGTATCCCGGGGGAGTAGCGGCGGGTGCGGGGGTCGAGGAAGGGCGCCGAGGCGTCCGACTCGTCGACGGCGGTGAGGCCGGTGAAGCGCAGGAAGAGCCACCCTCCGCAGTACAGGGAGGCGGACGAGCGGGCCAGCCGGTCCGGGTCGTGCGCGGCCAGCCAGGCGAGGATGGCGTTGGGCAGGCCGGGGAACGTCAGCGAGCCCGTGCGGCGGAACGCCTCGTCGAGAACCCCGGAGGCCCGCCAGTCTTCGACGATCGGGGCGGCGCGCCCGTCCGACCAGAGAATCGCCGGGCCGGTGGGCTCGCCCTTGTCGTCGACGAGCCAGCAGCCGTCGCCCTGCGCTGTGAACGCGATGAACCGCACGCCGTCCGCGACATGGCGCCTGGCGGACCGGATGGTGGCCACGACGGCCTCCCACACCGCGGTCATGTCCTGCTCGGCCCAGCCGGGCCGGGGACGCCGGACGGCGGTGGCCTGGCGTGCGACGGCCACCTCGTTGCCCTCGTCGTCCAGGACAACAGTCTTGATCATGGAAGTGCCGACGTCGACGGCTAGCACTGACATGGGTGATGGCTCCTTGTCTCAGCGTGCCGCTGAGTGATGGGGGACGCGTGCCGCCGCTGCGGCGGCGTCCTCCGGGTGGGCAGATGTGCTTTCCCACGTCTCCAGCTTGACGGGCCGGACGGGGACCGGTCCCCTCACCCGCGTCCGTGCGAGACCCGCGACCGGCGGGCTGCCGAGTCCAGGGCCACCGCCAGGAGCAGGACCCCTCCGGTCACGGCGAAGCGGTAGGCGGAGTTGAGACTGAGCAGCGTCAGGCCGCTGGAGATGGACTGGATGACCGTGATCCCGAGCAGGGCCGAGAAAGCCGTGCCCCGGCCGCCGAACAGGCTTGCGCCGCCGATGACCGCCGCGGCGATGGCGTTGAGGTTCACATCGCCTCCACCGCTGCTCTGGTTCGCCGACGCCAGGCGGGCGGCGGCCAGCACCCCGCCGAGTGCGGCCAGGGTGGTGCAGGTGACCAGGGCGGCCGTGTAGACCCGCCGGACGTTGATGCCGGCCCGGCGCGCCGCCTCCGCGTTGCCGCCCACGGCGTACAGGGTGCGGCCCCAGCCCGTGCGGCTGAGGACGTAGTGCGCGGCGATCACCAGGGCGACGAAGGCCACGTACATCCAGCCGACGCCCCGGGCCCGGTTGAGGTACCAGACTGCGAACTCCAGCAGCGCCAGCAGGGCGACCGACTGCAGGGCGATCAGCCGCAGCGGGCGGGCGGACAGCCCTGCCAGGGCGCGTTCCCGGGAGCGCGCCCAGCCGCTGAGGAAATGCCCGGCCGCCGCGCCCAGGGCGAGGAGGTAGGAGAGCCACGCGGGAACATAGGCCGTCTGGGCGAAGTGGACCAGGGCCGAGTCGAAGGGGATGTTGATCGAACCGCGCTCGCCCAGAACGCCGAGCTGGATGCCGAGGAAACCGAGCAACCCCGCCAGGGTGATCACGAAGGTGGGCACCCCGAGCCGGTTGAAGACCTGGCCGTAGAACCAGCCGATGAGCGCTCCCGCGGTGAGGGCCGCGAGCACGGCCGCGGGCCAGGGCCAGCCCTGGTTGACGAACATGACGGCCATGCCGGCCGCGGCCAGTCCGCTCACGGAGCCGACCGAGAGGTCGATCTGGCCCACGAGCAGCACGCAGACCACCCCGAGGGCCATGACGCCGACGGGCACGCTCTCCATGGCGAGGTTGCCCAGGTTGGCGCTGGACAGGAAGGTCGGGTTGGCCGCCTGGAGCACCGTCCAGATGACGATCAGCCCGGCGACCACCGGGAAGACGCCCAGGTCCCCGGAGCGGAAGCGGTCGAGCGCGCCGCGGGCCGTCCCCCGTATCCCGGTGCGGACGCGCAGGCGCTCGTCGCGCAGGTCCACGGCGACCGGCCGGATGTCGGCAGTGGTGTCGTTCATGGGTTCACCTCTCCGGTGTGGGCGGAGGCCAGGGCGGCGGAGCGGTTCGCGGCCCGGCGGGACACGACGTTGTCGGTCGCTCCGGTGATCGCCGCGACGACCTCCTCGGCGGTCACGGAGTCCACGTCGAAGACGCCGTTGTTGCGGCCGAGCCGGAGCACGGCCACGCGGTCGGCGACCGCCTTCACATCGGCCATGTTGTGGCTGATCATGATCACGCCGAGACCGCGCTCACGCAGCCGCTCGATCAGGTTGAGGACTTCCGCGGTCTGTGCGACGCCGAGGGCCGCTGTGGGCTCGTCGAGAATGACGATCTTGGGATCGCCGAGCAGCGACCGGGCGATGGCGATGGTCTGGCGCTGGCCTCCCGACAGGGACGCGACCGGGGTGTGCAGGCTGGGGATCTTCGCGGAGAGCTGTCCCAGGAGCTCCCAGGACCGGGTCTCCATCGCGACCTCGGCGAGCCGGTGGGGGCGCAGCTCTCGGCCGAGGAACAGGTTCTGGATGACGTTGAGGTTCTCGCACAGTGCGAGGTCCTGGTAGACGGTGGCGATGCCCAGTCTCTGAGCGGCACTCGGGTTGGGAAGGACGACCGGGCGCCCCTGGAAGGAGATGGTGCCGCCCGCGTCCGGGGCGTGGACGCCCGCGAGCACCTTGACCAGGGTGGACTTGCCGGCGCCGTTGTCGCCGACCAGCGCCACGATCTCGCCGGCGCGGACGTCGAGGTCGATGTCGGTGAGGGCGGCGACCGCGCCGAAGGTCTTGCTGATCCCGCGCAGGGACAGTACGGGGGCCGGGGCTCCGCGGCTCCCGGCGGCTGCGGTTGTGGGCATGTGCCTGCCTCGCATGGGTCTGGGGCTGCCGGTCCGCCCGCGCGGGCGGACCGGCCGAACCGTGGGCTGGATGACTAGTTGACGCCGGCCTTGCGGCAGGCCTCGGCGTATGCGGGGGTGCAGATCTCGGAGGCCTTGAAGGGCCCGTCCTCGATCAGGGTCTCGGCCAGGTTGTCCACCGTGACCACCGTCGGCTCGTACAGCCGGGCAGGGGTGCCGAAGATCAGGGTTTCCGCGGAGGGGGTCTTGCCCCGGGCGAACTGGTGGGCGATCTCGGCCGCCGCCTCCGCCACGGTCCTGATGGGCTTGGAGATGGTGTTGTACTGCTCTCCCGCGACGATGCGCTGCGCGGCGGCGAGTTCGGCGTCGTTGCCGGTGACGGGGGGCACCGTGTCGACTCCCGAGGCCTTGAAGGCGGCGATCGTTCCGCCTGCCGTGCCGTCGTTGGCCGCGACCACTCCCGCGATCTTGCCCTTGTGCTGGGTGATCTTGGAGCTGACCCAGTTCTGCGCCTTGGTGGGGTCCCAGCCGGGGGTGTCGTACTCGTCGAGCAGCTTGATTCCGCTCGGGTCGACGGCTTTGTGGATGCCCTTCTTGATCAGGCCCGCCGCGGCGTCGGTGGGGGACCCGTTCACCTGGAGCAGCCCGCCCTCGGCACCCTGCTTCTTCAGGTGGTCCACAAGGGACTGGGCGATCATCTGGCCGATCTTCTCGTTGTCGAACGAGACGTAGTAGTCGGCCTTGGCGTCCGGGATGGGGCGGTCGTAGGCGATGACGGGCACGCCCTGCGCCTGGGCGTTGCCGACGATGGTCGCCGCCGCCGCCGAGTCGACAGGGTCGATCACCAGCGCCTTGACGCCCTGGGCGAGCGCGGAGTCGGCCTGTCTCTGCTGCGTCGCCGGGTCGGCCTTCGCATTGGCGTAGACCACCTCGCAGTCCGCGCAGAGCGAGGCGAGCTTCGCCTCGAACAGCGGCTTGTCGAACAGCTCGTAGCGGGTGGACGCGATGTCCGGCATCAGGAAGGCGATCTTCATCTTCTCCGAGCCGGAGCCCGACGTGCCGCCGCTGCACGCGGTGAGGGAGGCGAGGGCGGCGACCGCCGTCGCGCCGGCTGCTGCCTTCAGTGCGCGGTGCTTGAACATCGGATTCTCCTTCGCCGCCGCCGGAGCGGCTGGGGCGCGGCCGGGGCGCCGGCACAGGGTGCGCGGCTGCGGGGAGCGGTGTCTTCGGCCCCGGGCCTGGTGGATGAGGAGCCCGCGGCGCCAGCCGGTCCGGCCGCTTTCGTGGAGCGGGGGGACGGCTGGATCGGGAGGTCCGGTGTTCGGCGGCGCCACCCAGCGGGTTATGTGAAATCTAACTTCATGGATGTTAAATCTGACAAGGCTTGTGAGGATCTCTGTTATGTCTTCGCAATACGCATGGGAACCACCGGTGCCCGTCGAGCTCCGCGACAGGTACCTTGAGGTGCATGGATGACAAGAGATCCGTCGCGGCGGAGGACACCGAACGGTCCGGTCTCGGCCTCAACGAGCGGCGTGATGTGATACGTCGTGAGGTGCTCCGTCAGGGCTTCACACGCATCGACGACCTCGCCCGGGTACTCCAGGTGAGCGTCATGACGGTGCACCGGGACCTGGACGCCCTGGCCGAGGAGGGATGGCTCACCAAGGTCCGGGGCGGCGCGACGGCCAACCCCTCCGCACTGCTGGAGGCGGGGGTGCGCGAGCGGACGGCGGCGCTCAACGCCGAGAAGGAGGCCGTCGCCGCCGTCGCCGCCGAATCACTCCACCGCGGGCAGACCGTCTTCGTCGACGAGAGCACCACGGCCCTCGCCCTCCACCCCCACCTGGCCGCGGCCGCCCCGCTCACGGTGGCGACCAACTTCTTCCCGCTCGTCCGGGCCCTCGCCGCCGTCAAGGGCATCGAGGTGATCACCCTCGGCGGACGGTACTTCCCCCTCCAGGAGGCGTGCCTCGGGTACCAGACCGCCCAGGCCATCCGGAACCTGAGGGCCGATCTGCTGTTCATGTCCACCACGGCGGTCAGCGCCGGCGGCTGCTACCACAGGTCGGAGTCGACCATCGAGGTCAAGCGCGCGTTCATGGAATGTGCCGATCGCTCGGTCCTGCTGGTGGACCACGCCAAGTTCGGCCGCCGCGCCCCCTACCTGCTCGCCCCTCTCCACGCGTTCGACCAGATCGTCACCGACTCCGGCGTGGACGAGGAGGAGGTCGCGGCGCTGCGGGAAGGCGGCGCCCGCGTGCGCATCGCCCCGGCGCCCCGCTCCTAGGCGTACATCCTGCGCCCTCCCCGCCGTGCGCGAGGGAGGCCGCGGCGGCGGGGAGGTCCGGTGCGCAGCGGGGAGGCCCGGTTCGCCGGGCGGTCGCCCCCGGCCTGTGGTCAGCGGGGCGGAGGGCCGGGCCAGACGGCCGAGGCGTCGTCGCGGTGCGGGTCGGGCAGGCGGACCGGACGGGTGGGGACCGCGTGGGTCCCTCCGTCCGAGACCGCGGCCCATGGGGCGGGGCGTCCCGAGTAGCACAGGGTCGTCAGGGCGAACTCGCCGTCCGCGTAGACCTCGACGTACTCGCCGATGGTGAGGATGCGCAGGGAGGCGGCCGTCCGGGACAGGACGGTCTCCCCGAGCCTGCCTCCGCCGGGGCCGGTGACCCAGAGGTTCACGCCCTCGCAGCCGACGGCGAGGGCGGGGCCGTCGTCATCGGTGCGCAGGGCGACCTCCGTGCGGCCCAGGACGTCTATGTCGCCGACGGCGTGCAGGGCGGGCCGGTCGGCGGCCTCGCCGAGCCAGGCGTCCAGGCCGGGCCACCATTCCAGGCGAGGCGCCTTGTTCGGGGGCGCGACCAGGAGTTTCGGCTGCGCGAGCATTCCGCGGCAGTGTTCGCCCTCGCCGGTGAGGCCGACCCGGCGCGGGGTGGTGTGCAGCACGACGCGGGAGCCGTCGGGGGCGGCGATGACCCGGGGGGCGTACGAGCCGGCCGGGCCGAGCGGGCCGCGGCGGGTCCACGGGCCGCGCAGGCGGGGCGCCGTCCATGCCTCGAAGCCCCGGGTGGCGCCGATGGAGCCGAGCAGCAGCCAACTGCCGTCGTCGAGGCGTTCCAGGACGGGGCACTCCAATTCGTCGACGTCGCCAGGGGAGACGAGCGGCGGGTGCACCGTCCAGTGCTCCAGGTCGTCGGAGGTGGCCAGGGCGACGCAGCCGCTGACCTCGACGGGCAGGGAGGCGTCCTGGGCGCTGACCACCATGACCCAGCCCTCCGACTCGTCGTCGCGTACGACGAACGGGTCGCGCCAGCCCATGCGTTCACCGGTGAGGTACCACCGCGCGTCCGCTTCCACGACCGGCGCCGTGCCGTGCCGCCGCCAGCCGGTGCCGTCGGTGCGGTCGGAGTACGCCAGGCCGACCGACTGCAGCGGCCAGCCGCCCGGGGTGAGCCCAGAGACGCCGGTGTAGAACATCGCCGACCCGGCGCCGTGCCGCACGGGGTGCATGGTCCAGACGGCCTGCTGGTCGAACCTGCCGGGCAGGCCGTTGCCGAAGGCGGTGCCCTCCGGCCGCCAGTGGACCAGGTCTGCTGAGGTGGCCCGGCCGTAGGAGGTCTCCATCCGCAGATGGTCGAACTCACTCGTCCACGGGCCCTGCAGATGAAGCACGGCATAGGTGCCGTCGTCGTCGCGCAGCAGGGCGAAGTCGTTCACGCAGAGGCCGGGCGGGGCGTATCGCATGCGCACTTCCTGATCGGCTGGGCAGCGCTCAAACGTGTGCGCTGATCAAGGGTCTCGTAGTTCTCGATTGAGAATCGGCCCAAGTAAATATGAACGCAAACGCTTGCGCAACGAACGAGGCGGGTTTACGGTCTCGTCACCCACAGATCACACCGACGTGAAACCGACAGGAGGACCGCCCCGTGACGGCCAGCATCACCGACGTCGCCCGCGCCGCCGGCGTCTCCGCATCCACCGTGTCCCGCGCGCTGCGCGGCCGACCGGGCGTCTCGGACGAGGTGCGAGCGCAGATCACGGCCGTCGCGGCCGAACTCGGCTACACCGCCTCGCGGTCGGCCTCCAGCCTGGCCAGCGGGCGAACCTTCACCGTCGGGGTCATCGCCCCGTACGTCGGCCGCTGGTTCTTCGGCACCGTGCTCGACGCCGCCGAGAAGGTGTTCAGCGCCGCCGGCTACGACCTCCTGCTGTACAACCTGGGCACGCCGGAGGCGCGCAAGCGCTTCTTCGCCAAACTGCCGCTGCGCAAACGGGTGGACGCGGTGCTGTCGCTGCTGATCCCCGACGAGCAGGAGGCCGCCGCGCTGCGCTCTCTCGGTGTGCCGCTGGCCACGACCGTCGGAGGAGCCAGGGAGGGCTTCACCGCGGTCGGCATCGACGACCACGCCGGCGCCACCGGCGCCGTGCGGCATCTGGTGAACCTGGGGCACCGCCGGATCGGCATGATCTCCGGCGCGAGCGAACCGCTCCACTGGACCACTCCCGTCCAGCGCCGCCAGGCGTATCTGGACGTGCTGGCCGACGCGGGCATCGCGCACGACCCGGCACTGGAGGTGGACGGCGGCTACACCGTCGAGGGCGGCGAGCGCGCGATGACCGAGCTGCTGGCCGCGTCCCGGCCGCCGACCGCCGTGTTCGCGCAGTCCGACGAGATGGCGATGGGCGCGCTGCGGGTGCTTCGCCGTCACCGGCTCGCCGTGCCCGACGACGTGTCCGTGGTCGGCTTCGACGACCACGAACTCGCCGAGGTGATAGGGCTGACCACCGTCGCGCAACCCGTAGCGGGCCAGGGCGCGGAAGCCGCCCGGCTGCTGCTGGACCGGCTCGACCGGCCGGACGCCGAGCCGCCCCGCCGGGTGCAGATGCCCATCCGCCTGGTGCTGCGCGAGACCACCGCCCCGCCCAACCCCCGCGGGCCCCAGTAACCAAGCCCCCAAGGCCGCCCGCACCGCCAAGGCCCACGCACCCCCGCACCCGCGCACCCGCGCACCCGCGCACCCCCGCACCCTGAAATATCGCGAATTACCCGGAAACACCCCCGAACCCACCCCGGCACGGAGGCACCACCCATGAACACCCGAAGCAGAGAGCTGCGCCGCACGGCCCGTACGGGGCTGACAGCCCTCGCCCTGCTGCCGCTGGCCGCACTGGCCGCGTGCGGCGGCGGCAGCGTTGACGCATCCGCCGAGGAGGGCAGCGGCAAGGGCGCCATCAGCGTCTGGGCCCATCAGGGTCAGGAGAGCGAGGCCGCCGCCCTGCAGGACGCGGTGAAGTCGTTCAACTCCTCGCAGAGCGACGTCAAGGCCGAGCTGAAGCTGATACCCGACCAGGACTACACCAAGACCATCACCGCCACCGACGTCTCCGAACTGCCGGACGTGCTGGAGTTCGACGGCCCGACCATGGCGAACTTCGTCTACAACAAGAAGCTCGCCCCGATCGACGACCACATCTCCGCCGAGACCCTCGACAACGCCACCGATGCGGTCAAGGCGCAGGGCGAGATCGACGGCAAGCACTACGGCCTGGGCATGTACGACTCCGGGCTCGGCATCTACGCCGACAAGAAGCTGCTGGACGCGGCCGGCGTGAAGTACCCCACGGGCCTCGACGACGGCTGGACGGCCGAGGAGTTCGACGCCGCGCTCAAGGCGCTTCAGGCAGAGGACTCCGACGGCAAGGTCCTCGACATCTCGGAGCAGTACGGTCTGGCCACCGAATGGGGCGCCTACGGCTTCGCCCCCGTCGTCTGGTCGGCCGGCGGCTCCCTGCTCAAGGACGGCAAGGCGGCGGACGCCCTCGACACCCCCGGCGTGGTGTCGGCGATGAAGACCTTCCAGTCGTGGAAGAGGTACGTCGACCCCAACACCGACGGCAACGCCTTCGCCAAGGGCCGGGTCGCCCTCAGCTGGGTCGGCCACTGGATGTACCCCGCCTACAGCGAGGCCCTGGGCGAGGACCTCGTCGTCCTGCCGCTGCCCGACTTCGGCAACGGCCCCAAGACCGGCCAGGGCTCCTGGGCCTGGGGCGTCGGCGCGAACACCAAGAACGCCAAGGCGGCCGGCGCCTTCCTGGACTACCTCCTCAACGACGCCAACGTCACCGCCATGACGACCGCCAACGGCGCGGTGCCCGCCACCAAGTCCGCGCTCGCCGCGAGTGAGCTCTACAAGGAGGGCGGCCCGCTCCAGCTCTTCGCCGACCAGCTCGCCCAGCCCTGCGGCGACAGCGACATCAACGCCTCCTGCGTCGCCGCCACCCGCCCGGTCACCGCCGGATACCCCACGATCACCGCCAAGTTCGGCGAGGCCCTCAACTCGGTCTACGGCGGCGCCGACCCCGAGGACGCCCTGTCCAAGGCCGCCCGCGCCATCGACCAGGACTTCTCCGACAACGCCGGCTACCAGATCCCGTAGGACCGATCCCGCAGGACCCGAGCGGCCGGGGCAGGCACGCGGGCGACCGCGTCGCCTGCCCCGCCAGGAACAGGACCGACCCGTGAAAACCCTGGAATCCGCGCACGCCGCGCCTTCGGGCCGGGAGAAGGCCCCGCCGGCGACCTCCGTGAAGCGCTTGAAGCCGGCGCCGCGCAAGAACCGCGACTGGGTGCACGGACTGCTGATGTCCGCCCCGGGCGTCGGCGGTCTCATCGCCTTCGTCGGCATCCCGTTCGGCTACGCGGTGGTGCTCTCCTTCTACAACGTCCGCCTCGGCTCCCCGCTGGAGCCTTCGTTCTTTGGCCTGGAGCACTACCGGCGGCTGTTCACCGACCCCGACCTGTCCGGCCCCTTCCTGCGGGCCCTGCTGAACAACCTCACCTTCGCCGCGGTCGTCGTACCGCTCCAGACCGCCCTGGCACTGGCGCTGGCGGTCCTGCTCAACCGCAAGTTGAAGGCGATCGGCGTGTTCCGGTCCTTCTTCTTCATGCCGGTCGTCTTCCCGATGGCGCTGGTCGCCGTGATCTGGCGGCTGATCCTCGCCCGCAGCGAGCAGGGCATGCTCAACTCGTTTCTGGACGCGGTGAGTTTTGGCCATTGGGGCGCCTTCGACTGGCTCGGTGACGCCGCGACCGCCATGGCCTCGATCGTCGTGCTGTCCGTCTGGCAGGGCGTCGGCTTCCAGATGGTCATCCTGCTGGCCGGCCTCCAGCAGATCCCGGGCGAGCTCTACGAGGCCGCCCGGCTCGACCGGGCCTCGCGCTGGCAGCAGTTCCGGCACGTCACCCTGCCCGGCATCCGCGGCACCCTCGTATTCGTCGCCCTGCTCACCTCGGTGCTGTCGTTCCGCGTCTTCGACCAGGTGTACATCCTCGTCCGCGGCGGCGGCCTGGACGAGGACGCCACCCGCACGGTGATGTACCAGGCCGTCACCACCGCCTTCGACCAGAACAACATCGGCCAGGCATCGGCCGTCACGGTGGTGTTCTTCCTGATCGTCGTCGCCCTGACGATCATCCAGCGCCGCGTCGTCCGGCCCGACAACGAGGACTGACCGCACCATGGCCATGACCCGCGTACCCGTACGCCGCCTCGCCGACTACGGCGTCCTGAGCATCCTGGCGTTCATTTTCGCCCTCCCCGCCCTCTACCTCTTCCTCGGCAGCCTCAAGCCGTCCGACGAGGTCCTCAGCGGCCTGTCCGGCTTCCTGCCCACCCACCTGACCTTCGACAACTACAGCGCGGTCTTCGACAGCCTGAGCTCTGACAGCACCGGCCACTTGTGGCAGTTCATGGGGGTGTCGGTGCTGCTGGCGTTTGTGGTGGTGACGGGCGGGCTGATCGTCAACTCGATGGCCGCCTACGGCCTGTCACGGCTGAAGTGGCGGGGGCAGGGGGCGGTGTTCACCCTCGTCCTGCTGCTGATGCTGATCCCCTTCGAGTCGGTGGCGGTGCCGTTGTTCTACATGTTCAACGGCCAGCGCAACACGATCTACGTTCAGGCGCTGCCGTTCATCGCCAACGCCTTCGCCATCTACCAGTTCCACACGTTCTTCCGGAAGATCCCGCCGAGCATCGAGGAGGCGGCGCGGCTGGACGGCGCGGGTCCCTGGCGCACCTTCTTCGCGATCATCGTGCCGATGTCCAAGCCGGTGTTCGCCTCGGTCGCGATCCTCACCTTCCTCATCCAGTGGGGCTCGTTCCTGTGGCCCGTGCTGATGGTCTCCGATCCGTCGGTGCGGCCCCTGCCCCTGGAGATGAGCGTCTTCCAGGGCCAGCAGCCCCCGGACTGGGGGCAGATCCTCGCCTTCGGCGTTCTCCTGGTCCTCCCCGTCCTGATCGTCTTCGCGCTGTTCCAGCGTTGGTTCGTCCAGGGCGTCGCCAGCTCCGCGGTCAAGGGCTGAGCACACCGCACCACAGAAAGGCAGCCACCCGATGAGCCCTCAACCGGCCGGCCAGACGGTCACCGTCCTCGGCGAGTGCGTCGCCGACGTCTTCACCGGTCCCGCCCCCCGCCCGGACCCGGTCGCCGGACCGCACGACCTCACCCTGCGGGTGCTGCCCGGCGGCGGACCGGCCAACACCGCGGTCGCGCTCGCCCGGCTGGGCACCCCCACCCGATTCCTCGGCCGGATCTCCCATGACGTCTTCGGCGAGCTCTTCCACGCCCGCCTCACCCGCTCCGGCGTCGATCTGACCGCCTGCATCACCGCACCCGAGCCCAGCACGCTCGCCATCGCCGACCTGCGTCCCGACGGGCAGGCCGCCTACTCCTTCCACGCCGAGGGCGCCGCCGACTGGCAGTGGTCCGACGCCGAACTGGCCGCCGCACCCCTGGACGGCGGCAGCTGCCTGCACACCGGCTCACTGGCACTCGTACGAGATCCATGCGGCTCCCGCATCGAAGAGCACCTCACATCGGCCCGCCGCCACACGACCGTCTCCCTCGACCCAAACGTCCGCCCGGCGCTGGTGGAGCCCGCCGTCTACCGGGAGCGCCTCAACCGCTGGTGCGAACTCGCCGACATCCTCCGCCTCAGCGAGGACGACCTGGCCCATCTGCTCCCCGGCGCGGGGCCGGAAGAGGCCTGCGACACCCTCCACGCCGCCGGCGCACACCTCGTCGTGATCACCCTTGGCGGGCGCGGCGCCCTTGCCTCCCTCAAGGGCGCCCGCATCACCGTCCCGCCACGGCCCACCCGCGTCGCCGACACCGTCGGCGCCGGGGACTCCTTCACCGCCGGCCTCCTGCACCGCCTGGCCGCAATCGGCCGACTCGGCGGCCGCCTGGACGACCTGACCCCCGACGAAGCCGCCGACGCCTGCGCCTGCGCGGCCAGGGTCGCCGCCCTCACCTGCGAGGTCCCCGGCGCGGATCCGCCATGGGCAGACCAGCTGCTGTCGGGCGCCGGCCCCTGAACAGGAGTGGATTCCGCACCCCTCTGGAGGAACCCGAGCGAGAAGAACCCGAGCTAGAAGAACCCGAGCTAGAAGAACCCGAGTTTCTTGGGGGAGTAGCTGCAGAGGATGTTCTTCGTCTGCTGGTAGTGGTCCAGCATCATCTTGTGCCCCTCGCGGCCGATGCCGGACTGCTTGTAGCCGCCGAACGCCGCATGCGCCGGATAGGCGTGGTAGCAGTTGGTCCAGACGCGGCCCGCCTGGATCGCACGGCCCGTGCGGTAGGCGGTGTTGGCGTCGCGGGTCCACACGCCGGCCCCCAGACCGTACAGCGTGTCGTTCGCCGTCCGGATCGCGTCGTCGGCGTCGGTGAAGGAGGTGACGGCCACCACCGGGCCGAAGATCTCCTCCTGGAACACCCGCATCCGGTTGTCGCCCTCGAAGATGGTGGGCTGGACGTAGAAGCCGCCCGCCAGTTCTCCGTCGTACTCGATCCGCTGACCGCCCGTCAGGATCTTCGCGCCCTCCTGCTGGCCGATGTCCAGATAGGACAGGATCTTCTGGAGCTGGTCGTTGGAGGCCTGTGCGCCGATCATCGTGTCGGTGTCCAGGGGGTGGCCCGGGACGATCCGCTCGGTGCGGGCGATCGCAGCCTCCAGGAAGTCGCCGTAGCAGCCGCGCTGGATCAGCGCCCGCGAGGGGCATGTGCACACCTCACCCTGGTTCAGCGCGAACATCGTGAAGCCCTCGAGCGCCTTGTCGCGCAGTTCGTCGTCGGCGGCCCAGATGTCGTCGAAGAAGATGTTGGGGGACTTGCCGCCCAGTTCCAGGGTCACCGGCTTGATGTTCTCCGAGGCGTACTGCATGATCAGCCGCCCCGTCGTGGTCTCCCCGGTGAACGCGATCTTCGCGACGCGCGGGCTGGATGCGAGCGGTTTGCCCGCCTCGACGCCGAAGCCGTTGACGATGTTGACCACGCCCGGCGGCAGCAGATCGCAGACCAGGTCCAGCCAGACGTGCACGGACGCGGGCGTCTGCTCGGCAGGTTTGAGCACCACGGCGTTGCCCGCGGCCAGCGCGGGGGCGAGCTTCCAGGCGGCCATCAGGATCGGGAAGTTCCAGGGGATGATCTGGCCGACGACGCCCAGCGGCTCATGGAAGTGGTATGCGACCGTGTCCTCGTCCAGCTGGCTCAGCGAACCCTCCTGTGCGCGCAGCACCCCCGCGAAGTAGCGGAAGTGGTCGATCGCGAGCGGGATGTCCGCGGCCAGCGTCTCGCGCACCGGCTTGCCGTTCTCCCAGCTCTCGGCGACGGCGAGCTGCTCCAGCGACGCCTCCATCCGGTCCGCGATCCTGTTCAGCACCTGGGCGCGCAGTTCGGGGCTCGTCCGGCCCCAGCCGGGGGCGGCGGCGTGCGCGGCGTCCAGGGCGCGCTCGACGTCCTCGGCGGTGCCGCGGGCCACCTCGGTGAAGGCACGCCCGTCCACCGGGCTGGGGTTCTCGAAGTACCGGCCCCCGGCGGGCGGGACGTACTCGCCGCCGATCCAGTGGTCGTAGCGCGACTCGTACGAGACGATCGCGCCCTCGCCGCCCGGCGCTGCGTATCGGGTCATCTGCGGGACCTCCCGGTGGATGCGCACACCGCCCGCCGTCGGACGGCGCTCGCGCAGAACGTAGGGAGCCGGACGTTGCAACGCCGTTGCGGAGGCGGAGGAGGAGCGGAGGCGGAGGCCGTCGAGCCGTCGGGGCCGCCCCCGCCGGCCGCGGAGCGGGGCGGGCCGCCCCGCTCCGCCCGGGTCGTCTGGTTGCCGCAGGGGCGCACGTATCCGGGACGTGCCGCCCCAGGACATTCCGGGACACGCCCGGCTCGGCCGGTGTGCCCGGACGTGCCCGGAGGCGCGCCGGAGCCGTTCAGGCCCGTGCGCCCGGGGACGCGCCCCGCACACGGGCCGCAGCCCCGTACGACGGCCCGCGGTCCTGGAGCCGTGTGCCCGGCCCCGCGGGCACGCCCCGTGCCCCCGCCCCCAGCCAGGAGTCGAGTTCCGCCACACGCGCCAGCGCGGACGGCCGCTGCTCCGCCGGGAGGGCCAAGGCCAGCGCCCGCCACACCGGGAGGTCGTCCTCGCCCCACGGGCTGTACGCCCAGTCGGCCAGCAGCCCCGCGTCCGCGCGCGCGATCAGCGCGGAGCGCAGCTGGTCGGCCAGCCGACGGCGCAGCCGCACCACGGCCGGGGCCTGCGAGGCGGGCAGCAGCGGCCCCGCGTACGCGTTGAGCGCACCGGTCACCGCTCCGGCCGCGAGCCGCCGGCCGGCCACGGCGAAGTCCGCGTCCACGGGCAGCGCCAGCCGGTACGGGCGGGAGCACAGCAACTCCGCACCCGGCGCGCCGCCCAGCTCACCCGCCAGCACACCGCGCAGCCGGGAGAGTTCCGCGCGCAGCGTGACAGGGGTGACCGACTCGTCCTCGTAGAGTTCGAGCAGCAGCTCCTCGCCGCCGACGCCCTCCGGGCGGTGCGCAAGCACCACCAGGATCTCGCTGTGCCGGCGGCTCAGCCGCACGGTCCGGCCGCCGGCGGTCAGCAGCGCCTCGTCCCGGCCGAGCGCCGTCAGCCGCACCCGGTCCGCGGCCGCCGGCGGGGAGCACAGCGCGAGCTGGGACTCGGCGGCCCGGGCGACCGCGCCGACGAACGCCAGGCTGTGCGGATGCGCCAGCCCGTACCCGCCGGTGATGTCCACCGCGCCCAGCACCCGGCCGGTGGCCGGGTCGTGGACGGGCGCCGCCGCGCAGGTCCAGGACTGCACGGGCCGCCGGAAGTGCTCTGCGGCGAAAACCTGGACGGGCCGGTTCACCGTGATGGCCGTGCCGGGGGCGTTGGTGCCCGCCGAGGCCTCCGCCCAGCGGGCTCCGGGCACAAAGTTCATCCGCCCCGCCCGCCGGAGGACGGACGCATGGCCTTCGACCCACAGCAGCCGACCGGTGGCGTCGCAGACGGCGATCAGATGCCGGCCGTCCTCGGCGTACTCGCCCATCAGCTCGCGCACCAGCGGCATCACACGGGCCAGCGGATGGCTCTCGCGGTAGGCGCAGAGCGCGTCTCCGCAGAGCTCGACGCCCGCCGTGCCGTCGGGGGCGACATGAGCGCGGGCGGACCTCCTCCAGGAGGCCGCCACCACCTCCCGCACCGGCCGCTCGACACGGCCGGAGGCCAGATACGCCTCATATGCTCTGCGTAGGGTCCGCACCCGCTCCGCGGGGTCCGCTCCCCGCTCCAGGGCCACCCACGTCGCGTCCGTCACGGGCACCCTCCTTCCCGCCCGCCATGCTGCCGCCAACGCCTCCCGCGGCCAAGCGTCCCTTCCGGACTTCGCTCGGCCGATCAGCGGTCGGCTCGCAGGGCGTCCTCCGGGCCGGCCGGAGCCCGCGCCCGTGCATCAGCCTGCCGCCGGTGAGGGCGACCCGGTCACCGCGACCGACCGCGCCGCCCACTGTTGGGCGCCCGCCGCGGAGCTCTCCTTGAGTACCAGGGGCAGCGGTTCACCGGTGGAAGTGCCGACGGGGACGATGACCTGGCCGGCCCGCGGCTTGGACTGGATCGCCCCGTTCTCACCGATGGCAAAGGTCATCCGTGCTCGCTTCTCCGGGTTGTCGGACGAACAGGGGCGGATCCCGACACCTGTGGCGTCTCCGTCGACTTTCAGGCAGAAGGCGGGATCGGCCGCGTTGTGCAGGTGTCCGTCCTTGTCGAAGGTCCAGCGTTGGGTCGCCCCGGCGCCGCACGGCGCGGCGACGGCGTTGACGCGTTTCTGCACCACTTGGTTCTCGACGTCCAGACAGAGCCCGGTGGCCGTGTGGACGATCTGCGCGGCCACACCGACCCGTACCGGGGCGGGCGGCGGCGTCCCGCCCGGAGCCGGAGCCCCGTCGCCCGACGGCGTTCCGGCAGCCGGGCGGGAGGGCGCAGAGGACGGCGACGGGTCGGCCGACCGGCTTGGCTGCGGGCGCACCAGACCGCTGGCGTTCCAGCCCTCGGGCAGGGCGTCGTAGGCGGCCACCACGGCTACCACGGCCCCCACGGCCACCGCGGCGGCGATGCCGCCGACGGCTGTGACGGCCCGGTGTCCCGGAACGAACCGGTGGGCGTGTCCGAGGCTGCCGGGACGCTTCGAGGCTTCGACCACTGCGGCAGACGTGGCGAGCTGGTTCCTCCGGTCGTCCGCGAGGCGCACGGCGCTCTGCTCGGGCGGCCCCGTCTCCTTGTGCGTCGGGACCCGCTCGGCGTAGGCGGCGCCGCCCCACATCAGCAGGCCCTCGGCCAGCGGAGTCCGTGGACTCTCCGACAGCCTGGCAAGCCCGGACAGCAGGACTCCGCAGTCGATGCAGTGCGCCAGATGTGCTGCGAGATCGGGGTGCCGGTACCCGTCACGCGCCTGCGCGGCGGCCTCGACGATGCGGTTGAACCCGCGGCACTCCGCAGTGCCGTGGCGCGACAGATGCTCCTGCATATAGGCGTCCTGCATGGCGACTTGCGCCTTGGCGGCGAGATCCGGGACGGCATCCGGGGAGATGCCCAGATTGGCGGCGACCTCGGAGTGCGGCTCGTCGTCCACGACGGCGTACCACAAGGCGGATCGCAGCCGCTCCGGCAACTGGTAGAAGGCGCCGATCATGACGTTGGGCGGCTCGGGCCCGGCGGCCGGGTCTGCCGTCCGCGCCCATGCCAGGAAGTCGGGCCGCAGACGTTCCCGTCTGCCGTCCGCGGCCCAGACACACGCTGCTTCGCGTACGTGCGTCAGCACGTGGTGACGCCAGGTGCCCGAAGGGTCGACCCCGTCGCGGACCTCTTCCACCGCATGGAAGAACGCCTCGTCGGCGAGTTGCCTGTCGGCCGGACGACCGGCGGTGTACAGCTGCGCATAGCCCACGACGGCGGGCACGTGTCTCCGCTGCAGTTCCCGGACGGCGGCCGCCCCGTCGGACGCATCGGCGGAACGCAGGCACTCGACGAGATACGTCTCAGACAGGAGTCGGCAGGTCGCCGTCGCTTCGGGAAAGTGCTCGTCTTCCATCTCTGAACGCGTCACCACAAGGACTCGCTTCCTCGCATCTCCCCGCGCCGGTCGTGCAGGGCTCACATGGCACGAGGGCGTCCTCGCACCGTTGGGCGTGCGCCCAACCGAAGGGAGGTCTCACAGACAGGACACAACCTTCATACGGAAGTGGCGTATGAGCCGTTCAGGTCCGGTCTCGTCGCGAAGCTGCGCGGCGGTCGAGCGCCGGGACGGCGTGTGCGCGGGCCTGCCGCCGGGCACACGAGACCGTCGGGCCGACGGTCGGCGAAGGCGAGTACGAGCGGACCGGCGGCGCGCGGCCCCCGCGCGGCCGACCGCGGGGGCCGCCCGCGCGCCGCCTCTACCGGCCCTCCGGCGTCGGCGGGCTCGACCGCCGCGTGCCCGGC